>NZ_JBSJZH010000025.1:0-36099 GCF_054798215.1 Microbacterium sp. GXF6406
TGCGCAGCTACCGCGCCGCCGTCAGCCTCGCCGCCACGCTGATCTGGATCAAATCAGACTTGATCAACACGGCCTAGTGCCATGACGCCACCACCGTTCGGGCGGCCGCGGCGCCGGCGAGCGGGTCGACTGCTGCCCCCCGCCGGAAGATGCTCGGGTAGTAGTGCCGCTGCAGCGCGTCGATCAGCGGGGGCTGCACCTCGAGGCGTCGCAGATCGTCGAGGGAGAGCACGGGCGCTTCGAGTCCGCTGTACTCGTTGACGAATGTTCGCACGGTGCGGCTGAGCTCGATGTTCGCCTGGCGCGCAGTGATCGCTCCGGCGCGGTATTCGGCCTCGATACGATCGATCTGCGCGGAATATTCCATTCGGAGCATATTCAGCACTTCGTGCACCGGCGGGGCGGCTGGAGCCTGCTGCCCCGGAACGGAGATGCTCGTACGCGGACGGGTCAACAGGATCAGCAGGAACGCCCCGAGGATCAGCAGTGCGATGATCCCCAGCGCCAGCAGCAACCACCCCCAGCCGTACTGCGTCGGCGGGTACAGCTCATCAGGAGCGGACATTCGCCCTCCTGTTCAGCAGGTGGAGCAGGCGGCTCACGGCACCGTCCTGGCCGTCGAGCTCGGTGCGGCTGATCTCGAGGCGGTCGAGCAGCGCATCGCGGCGCTGTGCGTCGACGCGGGACCGGGCATCCAGCTCGGCGAGCACCTCGCGCTCGCCGTGCACGAAGTCCGGCACGGCCCAGCGCGTGTCGACATCGGCGCGCGCACCGGCACCCGACCGGACGAGCACGGGATCGGCATCCTGCACCGTAAGCCACAGCATGTCGTGCTGCACGCGCAGACGGCGCAGCAGCCGCTCGGTCTCATCCGTGATCGGTGCCTCATCCGTGACGACCACGACGATCATGCGCCGGGCGATCGTGCGGGCGACGTATGACAGCAGGGCGTCGCGATCGCTGGGAGCCTGCGCCTCGGCGACCGAGCGATCGATCGAGCGCAGGGCGTGCTCGAGCGCTCCCTCGCTGCGGCCCGGAGCGCGCCGGCGGACGCCTGCGGAGTCGCCGTGCACCATGCTGAAGTCATCGCCATGACGCAGGGCGAGGATGCCGAGGGCGCCGGTGGCGAGAATCGCCAGGTCTTTCTTGGGCTTCTCATCCGGCGCGAGCGCGCTCATCGAGCGGCCCGTGTCGACGACGAAGAGCACGGTGTGCATGCGATTGGCACGGTGCCGCTTGACCAGCGGTGAGCCCATTCGGGCGGTGGCCCGCCAGTCGATGTCGCGCACCTGATCGCCGTACTCGTACTCGCGCAGGTCCTCGAAGTCGAGGCTGCGGCCGTGCAGGAGCGACGCGTAGGCGCCGTCGAGCGCGTGCATCGACTTCTGGGAGGAGTGGATGAAGAGCTTGCTCTTCACCTGGGCGATCAGGCTCGGCATCGGGGATTACGGGGTCGGCACCGCGCCGAAGATCTCGTCGATGATCTGCTCGCTGTGGATTCCTTCGGCGTCGGCCTCGAAGGTGAGCAGCACGCGGTGGCGCAGCACGACGTGGCGCAGGGTGCGGATGTCTTCGGGCAGCACGTGGTTGCGGCCGTTGAGCAGGGCGAGCGCGCGGGACGCCTGCAGGAACGCGATGCTCGCGCGGGGGCTCGCGCCGTACTTGATGAGGCGGGCGCGCTCCTCGCCGATGTAAGGCCCGGGGTTCCGGGTCACGTAGGCGATGGAGACGATGTAGTTGCGGATCGCAGCATCCACGTAGATGCGGGAGGCAACATCCTGCAGCGAACGGATGTCCTCGAGCGATACGGCGCCGGCGACGTGCCGGTCGGGGTCGAGGACGCCGGAGTCGATGCGTCCGAGGATCTCGAACTCGTCGGCGGGGCTCGGGTACTCGACGATCTCCTTCAGCAGGAAGCGGTCCATCTGGGCCTCGGGCAGCTCGTAGGTGCCCTCCTGCTCGATGGGGTTCTGCGTCGCGATGACGAGGAACGGCTGGGGCAGGTGGTGAACCTCGCCGCCGATCGTCGTCTGGTGCTCCTGCATCGCCTCGAGCATCGCCGACTGGGTCTTGGCGCTCGAGCGGTTGATCTCATCCAGCAGCACGAAGTTCGCGTGCACCGGGCCGAGCACGGTGCGGAACGATCCCGTGTGCGCGTCGTAGATCTGGTTGCCGGTGATGTCGCTGGGCAGCAGGTCGGGGGTGCACTGGATGCGCTTGAAGCTCGCCTGGACGGTGTCGGCGAGGGTGGATGCGGCGGTCGTCTTCGCGAGCCCGGGCACCGATTCGAGGAGGATGTGGCCGCCGGCGATGAGCGCGACGAGCAGGCTCGTGCGCAGGCGCTCCTGGCCGACCATCTTCACGGAGTACGCGTCGGAGATGACCCGGATGGTCTCGGCCGCCTGGCGCATCTCGGCATCCGTCGGTGCCGGCTTCGCGTCGGCGGATGCTGTCGGCTTCGCGCTCGCGGCGGGGCGGGCCTGCTGCGCTGCGGGCGCCGGGGGCGTCGAGAACAGCTGTTCGGCGGGCGACGGCGCGGCCGGCGGGGGAGGAGGAACAGCCGGGCTCCCGTTCGGGGCGGTGTAGGGCTGGTTCATCTTCGTCTCCTCAGTCGCCGGCGCGGGGACATGACGAGTCGGTCCCCGCAGAACAGGGTAACCGCTCGCCGTGTCCCCGCCTGCACCGGGTCGAGTTCGTGTGGCGGGACGCTTGTAATCTGTGATCTCGTGACCTTCGAGAGTGTGACCGATGCGCTGTGCCGGTATGAGGCGGAGCTTGACCGCATCGGATTCCGTCATGATTTCGCTGACGGGCTCACCCCGCATCAGCTTCACGAGATCGAGGCGGAAGCGGGGTTTCGGCTCTCGCAGGACGCGCGCGCAGTGTGGTCCTGGCACGGCGGCACGTCCGTGCCGAGCGGCCAGCCGTGCACGCAAGCATCGACCATTGTGCCCTTCGGAATTTTCCCTGGTATCCGAAGCGCGATAACGACGGGGAAGGGCATCGCCGATTCAGCGGCGGAAGCCGAACAGATCGCTTTCGATGAGAAGCGTTTCCTCTCTCTGTGCTGGTTAGGTCAGGATCCCTTCTTCATTGACTCGACGGATCCCGATGCGCCTGATTCACCGACGCTGCGAACCGTGTGGGGCGAGGGCATCTTCACTGTGCCTGCCATCACTGTCACCGAACGGGTCGAGCTCTGGATCAACGCAGTCCAGACCGGCGCGTGGTACGTGGACGACACAGGCAGGCTCAACGAAGACTTCTCGCTATTACCCGAAGCGCACCGCTTCCTGCTCAGCTGGGGGCCTTGACGATGGGACGGACGCTTCTTCATTGAGCATCATCAAGAAGTCAGGCGCGTGACGATACTGGGCGTGCGGTCGGAAGCGTGCCGCGCACCCGCCCGATCGCGATCACCCCGGCCGCGACGCCGATGATCGCCGCGGCGATGCCGACGATGTACGCCGCGACACCGAGGTACCCGCCCTGCAGGTGCGGGTCGAGGAATGGGTACGGATACCACCACGGGTTGCCGGTGGCCGGTCCGGTGATGAGGTTCGCGCGGATCAGCGTGTAGCCAGCCCAGAGGATCGGGAAGACCACGGCGATACCCAGTGCGCCCCATCCGAGCGCGCGTCGTCGCGGCGCGAACACGGCATCCAGCAGCATCACCGCAGGGATGATCACGTGCAGGGTCTCGTTGGTCCAGGCGTCGGAGAGCCCGGCGATCGGGATGCTGCGCAGAAGCAGGTTGTAGACCAGGCCCGTGACCACCATGTAGGTCGTCGCGCACAGGAACAGTACGGCGATCCAGGCCGGTTCCACCGATGCGGACCGGCGGGTGCGCAGCATCCATATCGCTCCGATGGTCAGCGCAACCACGGCCGAAAGGTTCGACAGGATCGTGAAGTAGCTGAAGAAGTTCGCCACGACGGTCGGCACGTGCGCGGCCCACGGGGTGTCCGCTGCGCGGGCGTTGCCGATCGTGAGGAGCAGCTGGCGGATGATGGCGGCCGCGCCGAGCGCCGCCGCCAGGAGACGTGCGTAGGGCCACCGCCGGATCATCGTTCCTCCGCGGTCAGGGTAGCGGGCCACGGGGCTCATCGTCGATGCACAAGAATCCCACCCTCATCCGCCTAGGCTGTCGCGCAGCAGCATCCTCCGAAGGACACATCCATAAGGAAGACCCGATGCCTCACGCTGATCCGTCCCGATCCTCGGCCCGGAGATCCGGTCGTCGTGTCGGCGCGGGATTGTGCGTGCTCGTGAGCGGGTTCGTCGCGCTCGTCTTCGGCACCTCCGCGATCGGGCTGGTCAAGGGCGACCTGCACATCAACTGCAGCATGTTGCTACCCGGCTCAGAGGGCGCGGGCGAGTGGGTCTGCAGTGATGGCATCGGTTATATCGGTATCGCTGCAGCGCTCGGTGCGGGGTGGCTTCTCGTCGTCGTGACCGGTGCGATCGTCGCCTTCGCCGTCCGCGATGGACGGGACGCACGCCTGTTCCTGGTGATTCTCGCAGCGGCTTCGATGATGTGGGGGCCGACGGTGACCGGGCTCGCATCCGTGCCGACGGGAGCCCGGTATTGGGCGATTGCGGTGGGTCCGGCGGCGCTTGTCGGCATCCTCGGGATCGCGGTTGGGGCGTGGAGTCTCCGTCTTCGCGAACGGATGTCATGGATAGCGGGGCTCGCCGCAGCCGCAGCGCTCGCGATCGCGACGGTGCTGCAGCCGGGCCTGAGCCTCACCATGATCCCCGCGGTCGGGCTGCTGCTCGCCGCTGCTCTTCGCGCCCAGCCGCGCAGGCGCTCGTCGATGTCGTGGGTCGCTTCAACGCGCAGAACGGCACATCGATCGCGGTGCGCGCCGGCGTCGACACGGGCAGCGTCTCCAGTGGTCTGGTGGCGCGCACGAGCCTGGCCTACGACCTGTGGGGGGATGCCGTGAACCTCGCCTACCGGGTGCGATCGGTCACGGGTGACCCCGGCATCTACGTCAGCCAGGCGGTTCGCGACCGCACGGGCGATCTCATCTCCTACGTCGAGGCCGGAACGGTCGAGGCGGGAACGGGCCGCGAAACGGTCTGGAAGGTCGCCTGACATGACCGAGGCATTCCAGGACGGATGGGCGTGGTGGGTGATCGCGCTCGCGGTGGGCGTGCCGGTGCTGCTCGTCGCGCTGACCGAGGCGATCGGATTCACCACTCGACGGGGCAACCCCGTCGAGAAGCCTCTGCGGATGCTGCGCAACTGGGTGGTCCCCGTCGGCGCGATCCTCGCCCTGCTGATCTTCGCCTTCCGCTCACCGGCCGAACAGGTGTGGGTGCGCGTGGTCGCGACGGTCTTCGGGTTCCTCGTGATCCTGCTCGTGCTCTCCGCCTTCAACGTCGCGCTCTTCGCGAATGCGAAGGCGGGTTCCTGGCGGGAGCGCATCCCGTCGATCTTCGTGGAGATCGCCCGCCTCGTGCTCGTCTGCCTGGGCCTGGCGCTGCTGTTCTCCTGGGTGTGGGATGCCGATGTGGGCGGTCTCATCACGGCGCTCGGCGTCGGATCGATCGTCATCGGCCTCGCCCTCCAGAACGCTGTGGGCGGTGTCATCTCGGGGCTTCTGCTGCTGTTCGAGCAGCCGTTCAAGATCGGCGACTGGCTCGATGTCGGGGGCACCCGGGGACGCGTCGTCGAGGTGAATTGGCGCGCCGTGCACATCGACACCGGCATCCAGATCGTCCCGAACTCGAGCCTGTCGGGGGCATCGTTCACGAACATGACCGAACCGGACGGCCCCTACTCGGCGAAGGCCGATGTCTCCTTCTCGACGGACGACCCGCCCCACGAGGTCATGGCACTCCTCGTCGAGGTCGCCTCGGGGCTGCCCATGATCGCCGCGGGGGAGCAGGCGAGCGTCAGCTACTCCGGCGGCGGGAAGTTCCACGTCTCGATTCCGGTGGCCGGGCCCGGACAGGCCTCGCGCGCCCTGTCGATGTACCTCTCCTGGCTCTGGTACGCCGCCCGCCGCAAGAAGTTCGCCCTCGACGGCGACGGCACCGACCCGATCGCCGAACCCGCAGCGCTCGCCGCGGCGCTTCGTGGCATCGCGCCGACGCTGCAACTGCGCGAGGAGGACGTCGACAGCGTGCTGAGCATCGCCCGGGCCAAACGCTATGGAATCGGCGAGATCGTGCAGAAGATGGGGGTCGTTCCCGATCAGGTCTCGGTCGTCGTCTCCGGACGCGCGGTCATGGCGCTGGAGGTCGGCGACGACCGGATCGAGTTCGCGACGGTGGAGCGCGGTGAACTCATCGGGCACACGGCGCTCACCCGGGAGAAGACGCGTGCCGTCGTCGTCGCGCAGGAGATCCTCACGGTCGTCACGGTGCCGCTCGCCGCTGTCGATGCGCTCGTGCGCAGTCGTCCGACGCTGGCCGCGGAGGTCGGACGCTCGCTCGAGCTGCGCACCCGCCAGGCCGATGAGAAACTCGCCGAACTCGGCATCACGCGCACCGCCGTTCACCGGAACTGACCGCTGCCACTGAGCGGGAGCGTGCAGGAAGCCGAAAATCACTGTGCGGTAACGTCGATGTGACAGCACTCATCCGGCCGGTCGAGCATCACCGCTCCCGGCGATGGGGAAACCTGTGCGTCCAACACCCGGATGAGTCGCTGCGATTCGCTGAAACGTGAATGACATCGATACCCGAGTGAAGAAGAGGACGATACGTATGAAGAAAGAACGAGTGGCGATCATCGGCGCCGGCCCCAGCGGCATGGCGCAGCTGCGGGCGTTCGAAGCGGCACGCGACGCCGGAGCCGAGGTTCCCGAGGTCGTGTGCTTCGAGAAGCAGGCCGACTGGGGCGGCCAGTGGAACTTCTCCTGGCGCACCGGGCTCGACGAGTACGGCGAGCCCGTGCACTCGAGCATGTACCGCAACCTGTGGTCGAACGGGCCCAAGGAGGCGCTCGAGTTCGCCGATTACACCTTCGATGAGCACTTCGGTCGCCCGATCTCGTCGTACCCGCCGCGCCCCGTGCTGTGGGATTACATCGCGGGACGCCTGGCGAAGACCGATGTGCGCAGCAAGATCCGCTTCCAGACGATCGTGCGCTGGGTCGAGTTCGATGAGGATGCCGAGACCTTCACCCTGACGAGCGAGCACCTGCCCACCGGTGAGACGCGCGTGGAGACGTTCGACCGCATCGTCGTCGCGAGCGGTCACTTCTCGTTCCCGAACGTGCCGGATTTCCCCGGCGTCGAGACCTTCACCGGCAGCATCCGCCACGCGCACGACTTCCGCGGTGCCGAGGCGCTGAAGGGCCGCGACGTGCTCGTGATCGGTTCGAGCTACTCGGCCGAGGACATCGGCAGCCAGGCGTTCAAGATGGGCGCCCGCTCGGTGACCGCCAGCTACCGCACTGCGCCGATGGGCTACGACTGGCCGGAGGGCTTCGAGGAGCGCCCGACGATCGAGCGCTTCGACGGCGACGTCGTGCACTTCGTCGACGGCACGAGCAAGCGGGTGGATGCGGTCATCCTCTGCACCGGATACCTGCACAAGTACCCGTTCCTGCCCGAGGACCTGTCGCTGTCGTCGCCGAACAACGTCTACCCGGCGGGTCTCTACGGCGGTGTGATCTGGCAGAAGAACCCGCGCCTGGCGTACCTGGGCGCGCAGGACCAGTGGTTCACGTTCAACATGTTCGACGTGCAGGCCTGGTTCGTGCGCGACCTCATCCTCGGGCGCATCGAACTGCCCGATGAGGCCGAGCGCGAAGCATCCATCACGGACTGGCTCGCCCGCTTCGACGCGATCGAGACGGCGGCCGACGAGATCCGCTTCCAGGCGGACTACGTGCGCGATCTCGGCCGCCAGACCGACTACCCGGCGTTCGACATCGACCGGGTCGTGGAGATCTTCCTGGCGTGGAAGGCCGACAAGAAGAAGGACATCATGGGCTACCGCGACCGCGTGTACCCGTCGGTGATGACGGGCACCCTCGCCGCCGAGCACCACACCCCGTGGATCGACGAGCTCGACGATTCGCTCGAGCGCTACCTCGCCGAGAACCCCGACGAGACGCAGGAGCGGTCGGCGGCCTGAACGATTCCGGTCGCGGTCCCTTCGGGGCCGCGACCGGGTTCGGTAAGATGGACATGCCCGAAACGGGCCAGCTCATCGGCCGGTGCAAACCCGGCGAAAGCACAAGGTAAAACCCAGGGGGTTCACCCATGCCAGGAATCGTGATCGTCGGAGTCCAGTGGGGCGACGAGGGCAAGGGAAAGGCCACCGACCTGCTCGGTGACCGCACCGACTGGGTGGTGAAGTTCAACGGCGGCAACAACGCCGGGCACACCGTCGTCGTCGGCAACGAGAAGTACGCGCTGCACCTTCTGCCCAGCGGCATCCTCTCCCCGGGCGTCACGCCCGTCATCGGCAACGGCGTCGTCATCGACCTCGAGGTGCTCTTCAGCGAGCTCGAGGCGCTCGGCGCACGCGGCGTCGACGTCTCCAAACTGCGGGTGAGCGCCAACGCGCACATCATCACCCACTACCACCGCACGCTCGACAAGGTCACCGAGCGCTTCCTCGGAAAGCGCAACATCGGCACGACCGGCCGCGGCATCGGCCCGGCCTACGCCGACAAGATCAACCGTGTCGGCATCCGCGTGCAAGACCTGTTCGACGAGAACATCCTGCGCCAGAAGGTCGAAGGCGCCCTCGACCAGAAGAACCACCTGCTGGTGAAGGTCTTCAACCGTCGCGCCGTCACGGTCGACGAGATCGTCGAAGAGCTGCTCGCCTACGCCGAGCGCCTGCGCCCCATGGTCGCCGACACCGGCCACCTGCTCGATGAGGCGCTCGAGCGCGGCGAGGTCGTCGTGTTCGAGGGTGGGCAGGCCACCATGCTCGACGTCGACCACGGCACCTACCCCTTCGTCACCTCGTCGACCGCGACAGCGGCGGGCGCGGCATCCGGCTCGGGCGTCGGCCCCAACCGTCTCGACCGCATCGTCGGCATCGTCAAGGCCTACACGACCCGCGTCGGCTCGGGACCGTTCCCGACCGAACTGCTCGACGAGCAGGGCGAGTGGCTGCGCAAGACCGGCTTCGAGTACGGCACGACCACGGGTCGCCTGCGCCGCACCGGCTGGTACGACGCCCCGATCACCCGATACGCGACCCGTATCAACGGCATCACCGACCTGGTGCTCACGAAGCTCGATGTGCTCACGGGCCTCGAGGAGATCCCCGTCTGCGTCGCCTACGACGTCGACGGTGTGCGCTTCGACGACGTGCCCGTCAACCAGAGCGACTTCCACCACGCGAAGCCGATCTACGAGACGTTCCCCGGCTGGAGCGAGGACATCACGACGGCCCGCACCTTCGAGGACCTGCCGCAGACCGCCCAGGACTACGTGCTCGCCCTCGAGAAGATGAGCAACACGCGCATCTCGGTGATCGGCGTCGGCCCCGAGCGCGACCAGGTGATCGTCCGTCACGACCTCGTCTGACGCTCGACCGTGACGCAGTTCTGGGTCGGCGGCTACGGCTCCGACATGGGCGGCGAGGCCACCGGCATCAGCCTGCTCGAAGGGGACGAGGGTCGTGAACCGACGACCCTCGCCCACCGGGGCACAGTAGCGGGTGCCGCGTCGCCGTCCTGGCTCGTGCGGCACCCGTCGCTCGACGTCGTCTATGCGGCGCTGGAGGGCTCGGGCCACGTGCAGGCCTTCCAGCGCACGGGCGAGCGTTCGCTGCGCGCTCTCGGCGCTCCGATCGTCGCGGGCGATGCGGTGTGCCATCTGGCCGTCGCGCCATCCGGCGATCATCTGATCGCCAGCTGCTACGGGGATGGCCGGGTCGTGCGCATCGGATTGGATGCTGCAGGCCGCACGATCAGCGCCACGGGTGCGGATGCCGCGGCCGATCCCTATGGGATCGATGCCGTCGGCACAGACACTCTCGCGATCGACTTCACCCAGGTGCTCGCATCGGTCACGGTTGCCGCGGCCACCGAGGAGAAGCCCCGCTCGGGGCTCCTGCTGTTCGATGAGATGCTCGGACTCAACGCCCCCGCAGACCCCGAACCGGAGCCCGCTCCGGTCGTCGATCCCGATGCCCGCGTCTCGCACGCGCACGCCGCCGCCTTCCTCCCCGACGGACGCATCGCGACCACCGATCTCGGCCTCGACCTCGTGCGCATCTGGCGCCCGGCGCCCGACGGACTCGTCGAGGACCATCGGGTCGTGCTGCCGCTCGGCGTCGGCCCCCGCCACCTCGTCGTGCACCCCAGCGGGCACGTGCACGTCGTCACCGAGTACTCCTGCGAGGTCTTCACCCTCGAGACGGGCATCGACGGACAGTGGGCGCTCGCCGCGGCGACGACCGTGAGCCCCGGCGTCGGCGTCGGCGTCGATTTCCCCGCAGAGCTCTCCCGCTCGCGCGATGGCGAGACCCTTTACGCGGGCGTGCGCGGCAGCAACACGATCGCAGCTCTCCGCGTACGCGGCGACGGTTCGATCGTCGAGCCGCTCGCCCTCGCCGAATCCGGGGTCGACTGGCCTCGGCACCACCTGGTGCACGACGGAGCGCTCCTCGTCGCCGGGCAGCGCTCCGATCAGATCGGCGTCATCGAGCTCGACGAGCGCACGGGCGTGCCCCGCGGCATCCGTCATCGCACGTCGGTCCCCGCACCGACCTGCATCCTGCTGGCCTGATTCGGCCTGGCCGCTGTGTTGCACACAGCGGAGGATGTTGCACTTGGCGGACTTTTCGCGACGAAGAGTCCGCTGTCCGCAACATCATCCGCCCGTTGCAACATGGAGCTCCCTACAACTGTTGATGCGCTCGGGACAACCCCCGAGACTGCGCGCCCGGTGGGGGACCACCATGGCACCATGACAGCTGACGAGTACGACCTGATCGTGATCGGTGCGGGGCCGGTCGGCGAGAACGTCGCCGACCGCGCGGTGCAGGGCGGCCTGACCGTGGTGATCGTCGAGAGCGAGCTGGTCGGCGGTGAATGCTCTTACTGGGCCTGCATGCCGTCGAAGGCATTGCTGCGTCCGGTTCAGGCGTTGCATGCCGCGCATCGGGTGCAGGGGGTGACGGGCGGTTCGCTCGACGTTCCCGCGGTGCTCGCCCGGCGCGATTCCTTCACGAGCGAATGGTCGGATGCCGGTCAGGCCGACTGGCTGCGATCCGCGGGCATCGATCTGGCGCGCGGCCACGGACGGATCACCGGGGCGCGCGAGGTCACGGTCACCGATGCCGATGGTGCGGGACGCGTACTCACGGCCCGCCATGCTGTGGCGATCGCCACGGGAACCGAAGCGGTGATCCCGCCGATCGATGGACTGGTGGATGCTGCGCCCTGGACGAGCCGTGAGGCGACGAGTGCGCAGGAGATTCCGTCCTCCCTGGCGGTCATCGGTGGCGGCGTGGTCGCGGTCGAGATGGCGGCGGCATTCGCGTCTCTCGGCAGCCGTGTCACGGTTCTTGCGCGGAGCGGGCTGCTCGGCGGGATGGAGGAGTTCGCCGGTGGGATGGCGGCGGAGGGGCTGCGCTCGGCCGGGGTCGATGTGCGCCTGAACACCGAGGCCACGCAGGTCGAGCGGGATGCCAGCGGGGTGACCCTAACGACATCGGGCGGCGAGGTCTCGGCCGTCGAGGTTCTCGTCGCGACCGGGCGCCGTCCGCGCACCACCGATATCGGGGCGGATGCCGTGGGGCTCGAGCCCGGGGCCTCCATCGACGTCGACGACTCACTGCGCGTGCCGGGAACCGAGTGGCTCTATGCCGTCGGCGACGTGAACGGACGCGCGCCGCTCACGCACCAGGGAAAGTATCAGGCTCGAGCGGCGGGCGATGTCATCGCCTCCCGTGCGGCGGGCGGCGACATCGACGATGCGAGATGGGGCCGGCATGCGGCCACCGCCGATCACTCCGCCGTGCCGCAGGTCGTCTTCGCCGAGCCGGAGATCGCGACGGTTGGCTTGACGGAGAAAGCCGCACGGGAAGCCGGGCACGAGGTGCGCGTCATCGATCAGGACCTCGGCGCCATCGCCGGGGCCTCCCTGTACGCAGACGGCTATGCCGGGAGGGCGCGAATCGTCGTCGATGCGGAGCGCGACGTCGTGCTCGGAGCGACGTTCGTCGGTCCCGGCGTGGCAGAGCTTTTGCAGGCGGCCACGATCGCGGTCGTCGGCGAGGTGCCGATCGCGCGGCTCTGGCATGCTGTCCCGGCCTATCCGACGATCAGCGAGGTGTGGCTCCGGCTCCTCGAGCAGTACGGCCGGGAGTCGGCATGACACGCCCGGCAACGCAATCCCATCCATTGCGCGGTTGGCTACGAATGTCTGAAGAACGACCCCGAACGTCCGAGCCGTCCCCTACGCTCGGGACTCAACCCGAGGAGGAGGCGTCATGACGGGTGCTCTCGCAGGCCCCAGGATCGGAGTGGTCTCATGATCGAGTTCCGCTCCGTCACGAAGACGTTCCCCGATGGCACGCGCGCCGTCGACGATTTCAGCCTCGTACTGCCCTCGCGCCAGACGACGGTGTTCGTCGGGTCTTCCGGATGCGGCAAAACGACCCTGCTGCGCATGATCAACCGCATGGTCGAGCCGAGCACCGGCGACGTCGAGATCGACGGGGCGAGCGTGCTCGGCCGCGACCCGGTGACCCTCCGCCGCAGCATCGGCTATGTCATGCAGAACTCGGGGCTCATGCCGCACTTCTCGGTGATCGACAACGTCGCCACCGTGCTGCGCCTGAACGGCATGCCGAAGAAGCAGGCGCACGCGCGCTCGCGCTATCTGCTCGACACTGTGGGCCTCGACCGGGCGCTCGCAGAGCGCTATCCGAGCCAGCTCTCCGGCGGCCAGCAGCAGCGGGTCGGCGTGGCCCGCGGGCTCGCCGCCGACCCGAACATCCTGCTCATGGACGAGCCGTTCGGCGCCGTCGACCCGATCGTGCGCGCCGACCTGCAGCAGGAGCTCATCCGTCTGCAGCGCGAGCTCGGCAAGACGGTCGTCTTCGTCACGCACGATATCGACGAAGCGTTCCTGCTCGGCGACCAGGTCGTGATCCTCGATAAGGGTGCCCGTGTCGTGCAGGTGGGCAGCCCGAGCGAGATCATCGAGAACCCGGCCGATGACTTCGCCGCCGCGTTCATCGGTGCCGAGCGCGGCCGGCGTGCGCTGCGGATCAAGCAGACGCCCCGCGGCGCGGTGGTGGTCGACTCCGAGGGGCGCACCCAGGGCGCCCTCGTCGATGAAGCGCAGCCCGCCGTGATGGGCGAGAGACCGACGCCATGACCTGGGTCGCCGACAACCTCGGCCTGATCGTGGATCTCGCGCTCGTCCACCTCGGACAGAGCGCGATCGCGATCGGCCTCGGTTTCTTTCTCTCGCTGCCGCTGGGGTGGGTGGCGTGGCGCTACCGCCTCGTGCGCGGCCCGGTGATCGTGCTGACCGGTCTGCTCTACACGATCCCGTCGTTGGCGCTCCTGATCCTGCTGCCCTCGGTGGTCGGCTATTCGACGCGCGACCCCGCGAACCTCATCATCGGCCTCACGATCTACGCCGTGGCGATCCTCGTGCGCGCCGTCGCCGACGGTCTCGATGCCGTCGACGCGCATGTGCGCCAGGCCGCGACGGCCATGGGATACGGCGGATGGCGCCGTTTCTGGGCCGTCGATCTGCCGCTCGCCGGGCCCGTGATCCTCGCCGGTCTCCGCGTCGCCGCCGTGAGCACGATCTCGCTCGCGACCGTCGGCATCCTCGTCGGCGTCACCAACCTCGGCTACCTCTTCACGAACGGTCTGCAGCGCCGCATCATCCCGGAGGTACTCGCCGGCGTGCTCGCCGTGGTCGTCATCGCCCTCGTGATCGATCTCCTGCTCATGCTCGTCGGCCGCGGCATCATGCCGTGGACGCGCGCGACGCGCACGTCCGGCGCGTCGGGTCGCCGACGGATGCCGCGACGAATGCCCGTGACGGAGGCGGCCGCATGAACCTCTTCGCGGAGGCCTTCGCATGGCTGTTCTCGCCCGAGCGTCTCGAAGGGGCCTACGCCCTGCCGATCCTGCTCGGCCAGCACCTGTACTTCACCGTGATCTCCGTGCTGATCGCGGCGGTCATCGCCGTGCCCGCTGGCTGGCTCATCGGTCACACCGGCCACGGCCGCGAGGTCGCCGTTGCCATCTCGGGCGCCGCTCGCGCCGTGCCGTCATTCGGCCTGATGGTGCTGCTCGTTCTGCTGCTGGGCGTGCTGCGCATCCCGGAGGCGGCGACCATCACGTTCGTGCTGCTCGCGATCCCCTCGCTGCTCGCCGGCGCCTACACCGGGCTCGAGGCGGTCGACCGCCGTGTGATCGACGCGGCACGGGCGACCGGGATGACGCAGTGGCAGGTGTTCTGGAAGGTCGAGGTGCCGCTCGGCCTGCCGTTGCTCGTCGGCGGCCTGCGCGCCGCGACCTTGCAGGTCATCGCCACCGTCACGATCGCCGCCTACGTCAACCTCGGAGGCCTCGGATGGCCGATCATCCAGGGCATCCCGCTGCGCCGGTTCGATCAGGTGCTCGGCGGCGCGCTGATCGTCGCCGCTCTCGCACTCGTCGTCGATCTGTTGCTCGCTCTCACCCAACGCGCTGTCGTGCCCGCAAGCATCCGTGCAGCCTCCGATTCATCCCGCATCCGTCGATCATCGCGACACGCGGCATCGCCGGCCTCCATCTGACTCTCTCCTCGAAAGGAACATCATGTTCACCGCACGCACCTCCCGCCTCGCTCTCATGGCCGGTACCCTCGTCGGAGCCCTCGCGCTCGCCGGATGCGCGACCAGCAACCCGCTCGATGCGCCTGCGGGCGAATCAGCGGGGGAGGGCGCATCCGACACGATCGTCGTCGGCTCGCAGGCCTACTACTCGAACGAGATCGTCGCCGAGATCTACGCGCAGGCGCTCGAGGGCGCCGGCTTCACGGTGAAGCGCGAATTCAACATCGGCCAGCGTGACGCGTACATGTCCGATGTGGAGTCCGGCGACATTGACCTGTTCCCGGAGTACACCGGCAACCTGCTGCAGTACTTCGACGACACCGCAGAGGCGACGAGCCCCGACGACGTCTACGCGGCGCTGCAGGATGCCCTGCCCGACACACTCGCCGCGCTCGACTATGCCGAGGCGAGCGACCAGGACACCTACACGGTCACGAAGGAGTTCGCCGAGGCGAACGACCTCGTGACGATCTCCGACCTCGCCGATGTCGACGGCGCGGTCACGCTCGGCGGTGCGCCCGAGCTCGAGCAGCGTCCGTACGGTCCGACGGGCGCTGCCGAGATCTACGGCCTCGACCTGGCGTTCTCGGCGACCGGCGACACGACGTTCGAGTCGCTCCTGGCCGGCGAGATCCAGGTCGCCGACGTCTACTCCGCAGACCCGCGGTTCGAGACCGAGGACATCGTCGCGCTCGAGGATCCCGAGAGCATGATCCTCGCATCGAACGTCGTGCCGATCGCATCCGCCGACATCTCCGGCGATGTCGCCGACGTCATCAACGCGGTCAGCGCTCAGCTCGGCGTCGAGGACCTCGTGGCCATGGGCGTGCAGAGCACCGTCGATCAGAAGTCGTCGAAGGACATCGCGAACGCATGGCTCGCAGAGAAGGGCCTCATCTGATCGCCGGCGCCGGCGCGGACTCGTTCACCATGCGCGGATCGGTTCAGGAGCCGCAGTAGCGCTCGAACTCGGCGAAGCTCAGCTCCACGTCCCCCTGGGCGGCTTCGAGATCCGCGTCCTCGCCGTCGATCGCGTCCTGCGCGAGGATCGCGAACGTTTCGATCTCGACGACGACCTCGTCGCGCAGCGCGGCGAAGGCCCCGGGGCCCTCGACCTCGGCCGCGGCGGGAAGTCCTGCCTCGACGCTCGACAAATGCTCGGACATGGCTTCCGGGGATTCGGCCGTGACGATCTCATTGACGGATACCAGGAGAGGATCCACCGCGGAGCGGAAGTCGGCGCATGCTTCGACGGATGGTTCCTGTGAATCGGTGTCCGCGCTCGAACAGCCGGTCAGGGCGACAAGGGCAAGGGCAAGGGATGCGACAGCGATTCTCCGGTTCATGTGCGTGAGCATAGCGCGGGTCATGAAACCACGTGGGACCAGGAAAAGTTAGGATTCCTGACTATTTCCATTGACCCCGCTCCGCCCAGCCGCTAACTTGCCTCCTGGAGGTGTCTCTGGGGCACCGGAATCTGCCGACATAAGCGGAGTATCTCAATGACGAGAGCAGTATCGGGCGGGATCAGAAGAACGACGAGAACCGGCGCATTCCTCTGCGTCGGGGCGATGGTGTTCGGTGCCTTTTCAGCGGTGGCGCCGGCTGTCGCCGCACCAGACGAGGGAGAGAACCTCGCGCTGGCCAGCGCCGGCGCCACGGTCGAGGCATCCGGTCAGGAGGTCCCCGGCCAGTGGGGCCCCGAACTCGCGATCGACGGCGTGCGCGACCCGGGGACCTCCGGGCCGCGCCAGTCGCGCTGGTCGTCGAACGGCGCCGATGACGCGAACCTCACCGTGCGTCTGGCCGAGCCCACCGTGATCGACCACATCGCGATCGAGTGGGAGACGGCGTGCGCCGCCGAGTACCTGATCCAGGTCTCCGCCGACGGCGAGACGTTCGTCGACGCGACCGAGGTGCTCTCGCCCGTCTGCGGACTGCGCGATGTGCAGACCCTGACCCTCGTCGACCCGGCGGTCGAGTACCAGTTCGTGCGCATGCAGGGCGTGGAGCGCACTCCCATCAACGGCAACAAGTACGGCATCTCGCTGTGGGAGCTCGAAGTCTGGGACGGCCCCGAGCCCGAGGTCGTGCCCTCGCCTGTGAACGGGCTCGTCCCGCTGCCTCGCAGCGTCGAGGCGGATGCCGAGGCCGAGCCGTTCGTGCTGCGAGACGGCGCCCGCATCGCCACGGACGCAGCTCTCGCGCCCAGTGCGGAGTTCCTCGCAGATCTGGCCGGTGCATCGACCGGGTTCGACCTGTCGGTGGAGGTCGGAGCATCCGAGGGCGACATCGTCCTGCGCACCGGCGAGGTCACCGGCCTCACCGGCGAGGAGGAGTCCTACGCCCTCACGGTCGACGACGAGCGCATCACGATCGTCGCCCCGACCGATCACGGCGCCTTCAACGCGGTGCAGACGCTGCGACAGCTCTTCCCCGCGCACATCGAATCCGACCGCGTCGTCGAGGCGACCTGGGCGGTGCCGGCGGTGGAGATCACGGATGCTCCGCGATTCGCCTATCGCGGTATGATGCTCGACGTCGCCCGCTCGTTCCTGACGGCCGATGAGGTCAAGACCGTCCTCGACACCATGGCCGCCCACAAGCTCTCGGTCATGCACTTCCACATCGCCGACGATCAGGGGTGGCGCCTGGAGATCACCAACGAGGGCAAGGCCGATGGTGATCCCATCGACTATTCGCTGCTCACCGAGATCTCCGGTGCCACCGCGATGACCTCGCACGGCTACAACGACGAGCTCGGTCGCACTGGCTATTACACGCAGGAGCAGTTCAGCGACATCCTCGCCTACGCGGCCGACCTGCACATCGAGGTCGTCCCCGAGATCGACACCCCGGGCCACACGAACGCGGCGCTGCACGCCATCGAGGAGCTCAACAGCGCGGGAAGCCACCCGGGCGCCGAGCCCGAGACCGGCCGCGTCGCCGCCAACGGGACGAAGGACGTCGGCTACTCCTCGCTCGATGCGAACAACGAGTACACGTGGATGTTCATGGAGCATGTGCTCGGCCAGCTCGCCGCACTCACTCCTGGCGATTACCTGCACATCGGCGGCGACGAATCGCACGTGACCTCGCACGAGAACTACGTGTCCTTCATCACCCGCTCGGTCGACATCGTGCACGGCCTCGGCAAGAAGATGATCGGCTGGAACGAGTCGTCGATCGCCGGGGTGACCGAGGACGACGCGATCCAGTACTGGATCGGGAACACCACCGACACGCTCGACGCGATCAAGAACAAGGGCGTGAAGCTGATCGCCTCGCGCGGCGGCAACGCGTACCTCGACATGAAGTACACCGACAAGACCCCGATCGGCCTGACCTGGGCCGCGGTCGGCGACTTCCCGCTGTACTACGACTGGGATCCGGCCGAGGTCATCACCGACAACGGTGTGAAGCTCGACGACGACCAGCTCCTCGGCGTCGAAGGGCCCATGTGGGCCGAGACGATCCGTGGCCGCGAGCAGGCGGAGTTCCTCTCGTTCCCCCGCGCGTTCGCGCACGCGGAGATCGGCTGGACCCCGCAGGAGCAGCGCAACGGCGCGGACTTCGCCCAGCGCATGGCCGATGTCGGCGAGCGTCTGCTCATCGGCGGCGCGAACTTCTACGATGGTGTGCACGCGACCTGGGACTGGTCGGCGGCGGGCGTTCCCGTCGAGCTCTCGCCCGGCAGCGACGCCGAGATGACCGTCGGCTCGGTCGCGGCACCCGGCACGAAGGCCTCGGCAGACGGCGCGAGCATCGCGGTCGACCGGGTGGATGACGAAGACGGGATCAGCTCGTCGGCTCTCGGCTCCGCGCTCACGGCGACGATCGACTGGGGTGATGGTTCGCCGGTTTCGTCGGCGGCCTTCCGCACCGAGACGGAGCGCACATCGCTGAGCGCAGGCGGTCTCTATGACGTGCGCGGATCGCACTCCTACGCCGAGGCCGGCCAGTACACGGGAACCATCGAGTTCTCCGACGGCACCCGCACCGAGTTCACCGTGACGATCGCGGAGGGAACGGCCGACCCGGTCGAGCCGCCGGTGTGGGACGAGAGCCAGACTCCGACCCTCACAGCGGATTCGACTGTCGCCGCGGGCGCGCGCCTGCCGGGTGAGATCACCGGGTTCGTCCCGGGGTCGTACGTTGCGCTGAGCCTGGGCGACACGGCGCTGGGCACGGTGCGCCCGGACGAGGACGGCGTGCTGGCCCTGTCGCTGCCGATCTCCCCTGACACGGAGGGCGGCGTCTACACGCTCACGGCGACAGCCGGAGACCGTGAGGCGCGCACCGAGGTCGAGGTCACGGCGAACCGCCGTCAGCTGAAGAATCCGATCGATCAGAGCGCCCTCTCGATCGCCGATGTCGGATCGGAGGAGACGCGCAGCGAGGACACGCCGGCGACGAATGCGATCGACGGCGACCCGGAGACGTTCTGGCACACCGCTTGGAACGGCGAGGGATCGACGTACCCGCACTGGATCACGATCGATCTCGGCGACCGGTACGACGTCTCGGGCTTCTCCTTCCAGCAGCGTCAGAACGGCACCAACGGCCGCATCGCGGACTACGAGGTCTCTGTGAGCGACACGAAGGCCGATCGCGGCACGCTCGCCTCCGACGGGCGCCTGTACGACATCACGCGCGAGCAGGTCATCGAGTTCGATGAGACCGTCGCGGGTCGCTACGTGACTCTCGTCGCTCTGTCGTCGAGCAACGGCGCTGAATTCGCCGGTGCTGCCGAGATCAACATCGGCGGCACGCTCGTCGGCGAGACCGACCCGGAGCCGGAGCCGGGAACGCCGTCGGTGACGCTCGGTGCATCGGAAGTCGTCGCCGGCGAGGCGCTCGACATCCGTGCCGCGGGGCTGCAGCCCGAGACGCCGGTGCGCATCACGCTCGAGAGTCCCGAGAACGGGGAGCCCGAGGCGCTGCGCCTGCTCGCGGAGGCCCGCATCGCCGCAGAACTCGGGGAGGGAGTGCAGACGGATGCCGAGGGGCGCCTGGCTGTGTCGGTGACGGTTCCTGCGGGTGTGGCCGCCGGAGGGTACGCGCTGGTCGTCGCCCAGCCGGAGTCGGGCCTGCGGGCCAGTGCCGCGGTGACGGTGCTGGCCGCGGCCGACCCGGCGGAGCCGGGTGCCCCCACCGAACCGGGCGACTCCACCGAACCCGGAGGAACGGGCGACGCAGCCTCCCCGGACGGAACCGGAGCGGCTGACGGCACGGCAGGCGGCGGCCTCGCCGCGACTGGGTCGGGGCCGATCACCGGTGTGATCGCGCTCGCCGCGCTCCTCGCCGTGGGCGGCGCCCTCCTCGTCGGCTTCCGCCGTCGCACGACCTGACCCGCCCCGGGCGCTCTTCCCCAGAGCGTCCGGATCCCACGCGGGTCACGACACCTGTCGGTCGAGATCACGGATGTCCGCAGCATCCGCCGATTTCGGCCGACAGGTGTCTTTTCGGCCGACACGTGTCGGCAATCGGACACCCCGTCAGGTGCCAGCAGCTCCTGAGACAATGGATGCATGTCTCCTCGAATGCTGAACCGCCGTGAGGTCGCTCAGCGACTCGACATCTCGATCGAGATGGCCGCACGCCACGAGATCCCGGATGCCGTCTCCGAGGCCGACGTGGCCGCTCTCGAGCAGGATCCGCCGGCCTGGCTCGCCCAGTCCCGCGCGAACCGCAAGAAGGGCGGACGCCCCGTGTGGGCGACGCTGACGTGCGACGTCTGCGGCGACTCCGAAACGGTGCGCCCCAAGAAGTGGTGGCCCCAGTTCACGCACGTGATCTGCGACGAGCACCCCACGAGCGCCGCGCCCGCACCGGCGGCCGGCACGGTGCGCAGCACCTTCGACGGCGTCGGAAGCCGGTTCATCGGCTTCGTCGACGCCGCTCTCTGAGGCACCGACGAAGCCGTCGTGCTCAGATCCGCGTATCCTGACGCGGGATCCAGACCTGCTTGATGATGATGAGGATGGATGCTGCGACCGGCACCGCGACCAGCGCGCCGAGCAGACCGAGCAGCGTGCCGCCGGCGAGGGCGCCGATGACGACGAGTGAGCCGGGGATCGAGACCGCGCGGTTCATCACCTTCGGGGTGAGCACGTACGCCTCGATCTGCATGTACACGAGGTAGATCGCCGCGAACAGGACCGTGAAGAGGATGTTGCCGGTGAACAGCGCGACGAGCGTGCCGATCACCCAGAACAGGATCGATCCGACGAGCGGGATGAGGGTGACGAGGAACGCCGTCACCGCGAGCAGGATCGGGAACGGCAGACCGAACGACGTGTAGAGGATGAGCACGACGATCGCGTTGAAGAACGCGAGGGTCACCATGCCCTGCACGTACCCGCCAACCGAGTCGGTGACCTGGTCGGTGAGCGCGCCGATCCGGACGCGATCGCGCGCCGGGATGAGGCGCAGCAGCGCCTGCTTCATCCCGGGCAGGGTCGAGACGAAGTAGATGATGAGCACGAGGACGACGATCGAACCCGAGATCGCGTTCGCGATGGAACTGCCGACCTGGAAGGCGCCGCCGCCGATGGTCAGCAGGTTGCCCGGATCGGTGAGGAACTTCTGCGCGTCGGCGAGCAGATCGTCGATCTTGTCGCCGAACTGATCCTGCAGCGTCTGGAAGAGGTCGGTGTGCTGGAAGTCGGAGATCATGCCGGGGATGTCCTTCACGAACCCGGAGATCTGCTTCACGACGACGGGGACGATCGCCCAGACGACGAGCCCGAGCACGAGGACGAGGCCGAGGATCACGCAGAGCACGGCCACCCCGCGGCTCAGCCCGCGCCGTTCGAGGAATCGGACTGCCGGGTCGAGGCCGAGAGCCGCGAACAGCGCCAGGGCGATGTAGATGATGACGGTCGACAGGTTCGACAGGGCGAGTCCGAGGAGGATCGCCGCGAGTCCGCCGAGGGTCATGAGGAAGCCGAAGATGAACGGCCTGTCGATGCGGGTCCAGAACGACTTCGACGACGGCTCGGGGTCGACGACCGGTCGCCCCTCGAGGTGCTGCTCCGGGATCTTCGGCTCGTCTGCGGCGGGCGTCGTCATCCGGGCGCTCTTCTTCTTCATGCGCCCACTCTAGGGCCCCGGCGCGCGATATCGTCTTAACCGTTCACGACGAGGAGAGACATGACCGACGCCGAAGAAGCCCGGGCCGAACTGCTGCGCCTGCGCGGCACGATCGACAACATCGACGCCGCACTCATCCACATGCTCGCCGAACGCTTCCGTGCCACGCAACAGGTCGGCATCCTCAAGGCGACGCACGCCATGCCGGCGTCCGACCCGAACCGCGAGGAGCAGCAGGTCGCTCGTCTCCGCGCGCTCGCCGCAGACGCGAACCTCGACCCCGAGTTCGCCGAGAAGTGGTTCAACTTCGTCGTCGCGGAGGTCATCCGCCATCACACCGCGGCCGCCGAGGGGCGCTGAGCCTCAGACGGCGATGACCCGCCCCGTGCCGATCCCCTCGACCGCGAGCGTATAGGCGCGGCCGATCTCGGCGTCGGGCACCGGTCGCTGGCCGGCGAACAGGCCGTGCTGGTGCGCGGAGCTCTCGAGCACGTTCGGGGAGACGGCGTTGATGCGGATCCCGCGCGGAGCTTCGGCGGCGGCGGTGACGATGAACGACTCCACGGCGCCGTTGGCGGCGGCCGCTGCTGCACCCGTGGCGATCGGCTCGCGGGCGAGGACACCGGTGGTGAGGGTGATCGAGCCGCCGTCGTTCAGATGCTCGAGCGCGGTGCGCACGAGCGCGAGCTGCGGCAGCGCCTTGCCGGTGAAGGCGCGAAGATAGTCGTCGGCGTCCAGCGAGGTCAGGTGGCCGAAGGGCACGGACCCGGTCGCGGCGATGACGGCATCCACTCGTCCCGAGCGCGCGAAGAGCGCCGACACCGAATCCTGATCGGCGATGTCGACGCTCCAGTTGCTGCTTCGAGAGGCGCGCAGCACATCGTGCCCGCGCTTCTCGAGGGTGTCGCTGACGACCCGGCCGATGCGTCCTGTGGCTCCGATGACGATGATCCTCATGGTGCCGATGGTATCCGCCGGGTCGTCAGCTCTCTGCTTACTTCACCGATCCGGCGGTGAGGCCGCCGACGAGGCGCTTCTCGATCATCATGAACAGGATGACCACGGGCAGGATCGCCACGATCGAGACGCCGAAGACGTATTGCCAACTCGTCTCGTACTGACCGACGAACTTGGTCAGCGCGACGGCGAGCGGCTGGTTCTTATCGGTCGACAGGATCACGAGGGATGCCGCGAACTCGTTCCAGCAGGAGACGAAGGTGAAGACGATGGCGGTGACGATTCCCGGCCAGACCAGCGGCAGGTTGATCTTGAACAGCACGGTCAGACGTCCCGCGCCGTCGATCTGGGCCGCCTCGTCGACCTCCTTCGGGATGCCCGCGAAGAAGGAGTGCATGATCCATGTCGCGAACGACAGGTTGAACGCCGCGTTGACCAGGATCATCGCCGTCCACGTGTCGCCGATGCCGAGCCAGTTGAACTGGCGGAACAGGCCCGAGGTGAGTACGGCCGGCTGAAGCATCTGGGTCACGATCACGAGGAACAGGAACACCATGCGGCCGGGGAACTTGAATCGGGCGGTGTAATAGGCCGCCGGCATCGCGACGAGCAGCACGAGCACGGTCGCGCATACGGCGATCACGACCGTCGACATGAGGTTGAACGGCAGTGGCGTCTCGGGGGTCGACCACATCTTGATGTAGTTGTCCCAGTTCCACTCGACGGGGAAGTACGTCGGGTCGACCGAGCGGATCTGCGACTTCGTCTTGACGGAGCCGAAGAACATGATGATGTACGGCAGAACGAAGATCGCGAGCACGACTGCTCCGGCGACCATTCGCCAGATCACGTTCTTGAGGGGGACCTGGTCCTCCGTGTAGCGGCGACGGCGCTGACCGACGGATGACGCGGCACGGCCGTTCCCGGATGTGGTGATGACGCGCGTCTCTGTGATGGTCATCTCACACCTCCTTCATGGGCTTGACGATCTTCACGTAGGCCGCGACGATCACGATGACGATGAGGAAGGCGATGACCGACAGGGCGCTGGCCACGTCGACCTTCTTCTGAAGCTCGATGTACTTGAAGATCATGGTCATGATCGTGTCGGCGTCGTAGCCGGGTATCGATCCGGTCATGACCTTCAGGATCGGCAGCGAGTTGAACACGTTGATGATGTTGATGAGCACCGCGACGCTGAGCGCGCCGCGCAGCTGCGGGAACACGATCGACCAGTAGGTGCGGATGGGGCCGGCGCCGTCCATCTTGGCGGCCTCGAGGGCATCGCCGGGGACGCTCTGCAGGCCCGCGAGCAGCGTGTAGGTCGTGAACGGCAGCGATACGAAGATCGCGATGACGATCGACCAGGCGAAGGCGGTGCCCGGGTTTCGCGTCCATCCGAAGCCCTCGGGGGTGTCGACGAGGCCGACGTCGACGAGGAATTTGTTGATGATGCCGAAGTAGGGCTCGAGGCCGTAGTAGAACACCATGGTCGTCATGACGACGGATGCCGCCCACGGGATGATGACGGCGAGGCGGACGATCTGGCGCCCGGGGAAGGCCTTGTTGAGGATCTGGGCGAGGCCCAGCGACAGCACGACCGTGATCGTCACGACGGAGACGACCCAGATCACGGTGCGTCCGAGGATCGGCCAGAACGCCGGGAACGCGAACACCTCGCGGTAGTTGTCGAAGCCGACCGAGCCCTTGTCGAGGCCGGAGAGCCCGATATCGCGGGTGGAGTTGAAGAACATGACTCCGGCGGGGAAGAACACGACTCCGAAGATCAGCACCAGTGCCGGTGCGATCCAGGGCAGTGCCCGCAGCAGTTCACGTCCGCCGGGGCGCTTCGGCTGAAGCGTCTCGGGGGTGCGGGGGCGGCGCGTGGCCGCCCCCGCGGGATTCGAGGATCTCGTCATCTGGCTCATGGATCTCTCCCGAACCCCTTTCTTACCGGGCGTCAGCCCGCGTCGACCTGAGTCTGGATCTCTGCCAGGACGTCTGCGGCGGACTTGGACTGCAGCTGACCGAACAGCGACTTGAACGCGCCATCGGCGACCGACCACTGGGGGTTGGTCGAGGGGAAGAACTGCGCGTCGGGCAGAACCTCGAGGAACGGCGCGAGGGCCTCCTCGTCGGCCAGCGCCTCGGAGCCGGACTTCGTCACGGGCAGGAAGCCTTCGGCCTGGACCCAGGGCACGTAGACGTCAGCCGAGTAGAAGTAGTCGAAGAACGCCGTGATGGCCTCGGCCTTGTCGCCGTCGTTCTGGAACGCCATCAGCTGGTCGGCGACGCCGAGGGTGAAGGGTGAGCCGTCCTTGGTGGGGATCGGAACGATCGAGTAGTCGAGGTCGGGGTTGTTCTCGGCGATCTGGCCGACCGTCGGCGGGAGGCCGACCTGCATGCCGATCTTGCCCTGGATGAAGATGTCCATCAGGGGCGAGCGCTGCGTGGACCCGGGGTCTGCCTGCGTGGCGCCCGCGTCGATCATCTTCTTGATCTGCTCGGCGCCCGCGAGGTTCTCCGGGGTGTCGATGGTGATCTCGGACTCGTTGCCGAAGGATCCGCCGCCGCCCCACAGCCAGATGGCTGCCTCGGCCTGCGCCTCTTCGGATCCGAGCGGCATGCCGTAGCCGGCGATGCCGCCGCCGAGGCCGGAGACCGCGGTGGCGGAGCTCAGCAGCGAGTCCCAGTCGGTGGGGGCTTCGACGCCGGCCTGCGAGAGCAGGTCGTTGTTGACGAAGAGAGCGCGTGCCGACGCGATGAACGGCAGCGCGTAGGTGGTGCCGTTGAGCTGCTCGTTCTTGATGAACGACTCCTGGAAGTCGGAGAAGGTGTCGGGGCTCGTGACCTCTTCGACGTCGTAGAGCAGGTCGTCGGCCGCGAAGCCGGCGAAGGGGCCGCCGTTGTAGATGTCGGGGGCTTCGCCCGACTGCACCTTGGTGGCGACGACGCTCTCGAGGTTGTCCCACGACTGGACCTCGAGGTTCACCTTGATGCCGTCGTTCTCGGCCTCGAAGCCCTCGATGACGTCTTCCCACAGGCCCTTGGTGTTGTCCGAGTAGCTGGGCACGAGCAGGTTGATGGTGGTCGAGCCACCCTCTCCGCCGCTGCTGCTGCCGCTGTCGGCGCCGCCGAACCCGCACGAAGCGAGAGCGAGAGTTGCGGTCGCCGTGATGGCGACTGCACCGAACCGCAAAGACTTCTTCATGTCATTCCTCACTGTGTGATGTGCACTGCTGCGAGAAAACAGATCTCACGCGACTGTGCGTGGTCTTGATACGCGACTTCGCGTACCTTCGTCCATTCCTGGTGTGCTGAACATTACCTGGATTTGTGAAGTGTGTGAACAAATGTTTCCAGATTGTGTCCGTGAGTCTATATGATTGAATCACCCACAAAAGAACCATAAACCTTCAAAGCCCGCACGTCTAGAACGGAAACTCACTCATGACTGATCAGACCCCCGCCGCCGCCGGAGCGCACATGCGGGCCGAGCTGCTCTCCCAGCCCGAGACCTGGGCACGCGCCGCTGAGATGCGCGACGAGCAGAAGATCCTGCCCTCCGCCGGGCAGCGGATCGCCGTCGTCGGCTGCGGAACGAGCTGGTTCATGGCCCAGTCCTACGCAGCGCTGCGCGAGACCTCCGGCCAGGGGATCACCGACGCCTACGCGGCATCCGAGGCATTCCTCGATCGTGGCTACGACGCCATCGTCGCGCTGACCCGCTCGGGCACCACCAGCGAGGTCCTCGAGCTCACCGAGCAGGTCAAGGGCAAGATCCCCGTCATCGGCGTGATCGGCGACCCCGACTCGCCGCTTGTCGAGCTCGCCGACGCCGCGGTGCTACTGCCGTTCGCCGACGAGACCTCGGTCGTCCAGACCCGTTTCGCGACCACCGCGCTCACCCTCTTCCGCGCCTCTCTCGGCCTCGACGCCGATGTCGCCCGCTCGATCGCCGATGCCGAGGCCGTGCTCTCCGCCGATGACGATGAGACGCTCGCCACCGCCGAGCAGTACACGTTCCTCGGTCGCAACTGGACGATCGGCCTCGCCCACGAGGCCGCGCTGAAGATGCGCGAATCCTCGCAGTCCTGGACCGAGTCCTACCCGTCGATGGACTACCGTCACGGTCCGATCGCCATCGCCGCTCCCGGTCGCATCACGTGGCAGTTCGGCGTCGCCCCCGAGGGCCTGTCGGGCCAGGTCGAGGCGACCGGCGGCCGCTTCGTGCAGCACGACGTCGACCCGCTGGCCGACCTCGCCCGTCTGCACCGCGTCGCCCTCGACCGTGCGGTCGGCAAGGGTCTCGACCCCGACCAGCCCCGCAACCTCAGCCGTTCGGTCATCCTGGACGCGTGAGCATCTCCGATTCCGCAGCACCGCGCGAGGGCGGCGACGAGCAGTCGTCGCCCCGTCGCGGTGCTGCGCCATCGGCGCGGGGGATCGGCGCGGGCTCGCCCGTGCTGGCCTTCGACGTCGGCGGCACCGATATCAAATCCGCGCTGTTCGACTCCGAGGGCAACGCGGTCGGGCTGCAGCGCACGCCGACCCCCGTGCTCGGCGACGACCCGGCGGCGGCGCTGATCGACGAGATCGCGCGCCTCGCCGAGGGGCTTCGGGCGCGGCATCCGGAGATCGCCCCCGAATCGCTCGGATTCGTGGTTCCCGGGATCGTCGACGCGGATGCCGGGATCGGCGTCTTCGCGAGCAATCTCGGGTGGCGGGATGCTCCGCTGCGCGCGATCGCGGCCGACCGCTTCGATCTGCCGATCGCCTTCGACCACGATGTGCGCTCCGCGAGCTGGGCGGAGCACGAGCTCGGGGGCGCGCGTGCGCACGATGATGTGGTCGTCATCATCATCGGCACGGGCATCGCCGGCGCCGTGCTCGTGGGCGGCGAGCCGTATACGGCAGGGGGATACGCCGGCGAGATCGGGCACTCCCCGGTCGCCGATGGCCCGGACTGCCCCTGCGGATCCCGCGGATGCCTCGAGGCCATCGCCTCGGCCGGCGCGATCGCCCGCCGATACAAGGCGAAGACCGGGGTCTCCCCGGACGGCGCCAAGGACGTCATCGCCCGCGCGGCGGCCGGGGACGAGACCGCGGCGCGCATCTGGAACGATGCGCTCGACGCATTGACCATGTCACTCGCGCAGCTGACCGCGATGTTCGCGCCGGAGGCGATCGTGATCGGCGGCGGGCTCTCGCGCGCCGGAGGCGCCCTGTTCGACGAACTGCGTGCGCGTCTGACCGAGCGGCTCAGCTTCCACCGGATCCCGGAGCTGCTGCCCGCAGAACTGGAGGGCAATGCCGGACTGCTCGGCGCGGCCCTGCGAGCGAGGGAGCTCACATGATCCTCACCGTCACCCCCAACCCCGCGGTCGACATGACCTGGGAGATCGACCGGATCGTTCCGGGCGGCTCCCACCGCGCCGAGACCGGAGCCGTGCGCGCCGGCGGGAAGGGCCTGAACGTCGCCCGCGTCGCGCATGCCCAGGGCGTCGACGTCCTCGCCGTGACCACGGCCGGGGGAGCGACCGGAGCCGAGCTGCGCGCCGAGCTCGAGGCCAGCGGCGTGCCGCACCACCTCCTGCCGGTCGCCGCCGCCACGCGGCGCAGCATCGCCTGGGTCGATCGCTCCCTCGGCGACACGACGATCGTCAATGAGCGCGGCATCAGCCCGACGACCGCCGAATGGGCCGAGTTCGTGGGCGCCGTGCACGAGCAGGCCGCCCTGGCATCCGTCGTCGTGATCTCGGGAAGTTTCCCTCCCGGGGCACCCGAGGGGCTGCTCGAGGCGCTCATCGCAGCCTCCGGCGAGCGTCCGGTCATCGTCGACACCTCCGGGCCCCTGCTGCTCGCCGCGGCCGATGCCGGAGCATCCGTCCTCAAGCCCAACCGGGCCGAGCTCTCCGACGCGACCGGGCTCTCCGACCCGCTCGACGGCGCCCGCGAACTGCTGCGCCGCGGTGCCGGGCTCGTCATGCTCTCCCTCGGGGAGGAGGGGATGCTGGCGGTCACCCGTGATGCGGTCCTCTCGGCTCGTCTTTCCGCACCCCTCGCCGGCAACCCGACGGGAGCCGGCGATGCCGCGGTCTCCGCCGTCGCGACCCTGGTCGCCGAGGGCATCACCGACACCGAGACCATCCTGCGCCGCGCGACCGCCTGGTCGGCCGCGGCCGTGCTCATGCCCCTGGCGGGCGACATCTCGCCGCGGCATCCCGAACTGGCGGAGGACCTCACCGTCTCCGCGATCGACACCGAGAAGAAGGACACCGAATGACCCTCGCCTCCGCCGCCGACCTCATCCGCGAAGCCGCCGCCCACCCGCGCGGCATCGCCGCGTTCAACGTGATCCACCTCGAGACCGCCGAAGCGCTGGTCGCAGCATCCGAGCGGGCGGAGCTGCCCGTGATCCTGCAGATCTCTCAGAACTGCGCGAAGTACCACGGGGGCCTCGAGCCGATCGCGCTCGCGACTCTTGCTGTCGCCCGCCGGGCGGCGACGCCGGTCGCTGTGCACCTCGACCATGCCGAGGACCCCGAACTCGTCGATGAGGCCATCGACCTCGGTTTCGGGTCCGTCATGTTCGACGGCGGAGCCCTGCCCTATGACGAGAACGTCGCGCTGACGGCCGCCGTCGTGAAGCGTGCGCATGCCGCGGGCGTCTATGTCGAGGGCGAGCTGGGCGAGGTCGGCGGCAAGGATGGCGCCCATGCGCCGGGCGTGCGCACCGATCCCGCCGAGGCGCAGGCCTTCGTCGCCGAGACGGGAGTGGATGCTCTCGCCGTGGCCGTCGGATCCTCGCACGCCATGCTCGACCGCAGTGCGTCGCTCGACATCGAGCTCATCGCGCGTCTGCACGCGGCCCTCGACGTGCCGCTGGTGCTGCACGGGTCCTCCGGCGTCGCCGATGCCGTCATCGCGGATGCCGTGCGGGCCGGCATGACCAAGATCAACGTCTCGACGCATCTCAACGGATTCTTCACCCGCGCCGTGCGCGAGAAGCTCGCCGCGGATGAGCGTCTGGTCGACTCGCGCAAGTACGTCGCGCCGGGTCGGGATGCCGTGACCGAGGAGGCCGCGCGCATGCTGCGCCTGTTCGCCCTGGAGTCCGTGTGAAGCGCGCGGCGCGTCTGACCGCGATCCTCGATCTGCTCGCCGACCAGGGCGAGGTCTCGGTCGATGAGCTCGTCGACGGGTTCGACGCCTCGCCGGCCACGATCCGCCGCGACCTCGACAGCCTCGCCGAGCAGCGCCTGCTGACGCGTACGCACGGCGGCGCGGTCGCGCAGTCGGTCGCCTACGAGCTGCCTGTGCGCTACAAGAGCCACCAGCGCTCCGAGGAGAAGGAGCGCATCGCGCGCGCCGCATCCGCGCTCGTCTCGGCGGGTGCCGTCGTCGGACTCTCCGGCGGGACGACGACCACGGCGATCGCCGCGGCACTGGCCGCCCGTGATGACCTCGGGGAGTTCACGGTCGTCACGAATGCGGTGAACATCGCCGCTCAGCTGGCGACGCGGCCCGACATCAAGGTCGTCGTCACCGGGGGAGTGATCCACTCCCGCAGCTATGAGCTCGTCGGCCCCTTCGTCGAGCAGCTCCTCGGCGGCATCCTCCTCGACATCGCGTTCATCGGCGTGAACGCGCTCTCGGCCGAGGATGGCGCGGCGACGCATGACGAGCGCGAGGCCGCGGTGAACCGGCTCATGGCCTCGCGGGCGGTGCGCGCCGTCGCCGTCGCCGACTCCGACAAGATCGGCCAGAAGGCGTTCGCCCATGTTGGTGGCGCCGAACTGTTCGACACCGTCATCACCGACGCCGAGGCCCCGGAACTGACGGCTGCCGGCTATACGGTTCTCGTCGCGGAGTAGCCCCTCGCAGAAGCCCCGCCGCCGCATCCGGCCGGGGCTTCTTCGGCGACCCCGCCCGGTCGTCCATTAATTCGCTAGCCCGATGAACAAATTCCTTGACCCTTCCGGGCCCCGCTTGCTAGCCTCAGCTCAACGATTGACTATGCGCGATTTATGCGCAGTTCAATCACGAACCATCACAATATGCGGTTACGCGACGAAGCGGGAGCATCATGACGGCAATCACCACCATCCGAGGGCGGACGAGCCCTGACGTGCGGAGAGGAGGTGCGATGCTCGTCGCCGCGCTCGTTGCCGGAGGCGCGCTCGCGTTCTCTCCGGCAACAGCAGCGCCAGCGCATGCGGCTGACGACGTCACCGCGGAAGTTCCCGTCCAGGAGGGCAGCGCCCTCGGCGCGATCACCGACGTCACCGAGACCGATGGCGCCGTGGTCTTCGAGACCGAGTCCGGTGGCAGCATCCGCGCAACCTTCCTCGATGAGCGCACGGTCCGCGTCGAGGCCGATCCGACCGGCGAGTTCACCGACCCGGCCAACAGCCCCTCGGGCAACCCGACCGAGACCGCCGAAATCATCGTCGGCGACGAGACCTTCACGGGCGCCGACACGACCGTCACCGAGGGCGAGACCATCACGGTCTCCACCGACAGCGTCGTACTCGAGATCGAACGCGACTCGGGCCTCATGTCTCTTCTGCGCGCGGACGGCAGCGTCGTCTGGGAGGAGAGCGAGCCCCTGAGCTTCGGCGAGAAGTCGACGACCCAGCACCTGCAGGCCCGGGCCGGAGAGCAGTTCCTCGGCGGCGGCATGCAGAACGGACGATCGATCCACACCGGTTCCGTCCTCAACGTCGCCCGCAACTTCAACTGGGAAGACAACGGCTACCCCAACGCCGTGCCCTACTACATGAGCAGCGAGGGCTACGGAGTCCTGCGCAACACGTTCGACCGCGGCACCTACGACTTCACCGCCGACCCGACGACGACGCACGAGGAGAAGCGCTTCGACGCCTACTACTTCGTCGGCGACTACAAGCAGTCCCTCGACGGCTACACGCAGCTCACGGGTCGCCCGATGATGCCGCCGGTGTACGCACTCGAGTACGGCGACGCCGACTGCTACAACCGGTCGAGCTCCACGTACGAGGGTCAGCCCGTCGAGGGCAAGATGAACACGATCGACGCGGTCGACATGGCCAAGCAGTTCGTCGACAACGACATGCCGGCCGGCTGGATGCTCGTCAACGACGGCTACGGCTGCGAGTACACGCAGCTCCCCGAGACCGTCGAGGGCATCAAGGACCACGGTCTGCAGACGGGCCTGTGGACGCAGCGCGCGCTGACCGAGCAGGAGTACGAGGTCGGCGAGGCCGGCGTCTCGATGCGCAAGCTCGACGTCGCCTGGGTCGGCAACGGCTACCGCATGGCGCTGACCGGCTGCGAGGCGGCCCACAGCGGCATCGAGCAGTACTCGGACGCCCGTGGCACCTCTCTCATGGTCGAGGGCTGGGCCGGTTCCCAGCGCTGCGGCATGCAGTGGACGGGCGACCACGCCGGAAACCTGGATGCTGTTCGCTGGCAGGTCTCGGCGCTGACCGGCGCCGGAAACTCCGGCATGCCTTTCACGACGGGTGACGTCGACGGCATCTTCGGCGGCTCGACGACCAGCTATGTTCGCGACCTGCAGTGGAAGGCGTTCGCGCCGGCGCTGTACTCGATGAGCGGCTGGGCCGGGGTCGACAAGCGTCCGTGGCTCTACGGCGACGAGGCGACCGAGATCAACCGCAAGTACCTGCAGCTGCGTCAGCAGCTCATGCCGTACATCTACACGCTCGCGGCCGGCGCGCACGCGACCGGTACGCCGATGATGCGCTCCATCGCGCTCGAGTACCCGAACGACCCGATGGCGTACGGCGCCGAGGCGAACAACGAGTTCCTCCTGGGGACCGACTTCCTCGTCGCTCCGGTGTTCACCGACTCGTCGGTGCGCAACGACATCTACCTGCCCGAGGGGCAGTGGGTCGACTACTGGACCGGTGAGATCCACGAGGGCGGCCGCGTGCTCAACGGCTACGAGGCGCCTCTCGACACGCTCCCGGTTCTGGTTCGCGCCGGTGCCGTCGTGCCGCAGGGCCCGATCGCGCGCAACGCGTCGCTCGTCGCCGCGGATGCTCCGATCACCCTCGACGTCTACCCGCAGGGCGAGTCGAGTTTCGAGCTCTATGAAGACGACCAGGTCACGCGTGAGTACCAGAACGGTGCGACGTCGTCGCAGCAGTTCACGGTGACGGCTCCGGAGCAGAACGCCGGCGACGTCACGGTCACGATCGGCGAGCGTGCCGGCGAATTCGCCGGCAAGGCCGAGTCGCGTCCCTACGCGCTGCAGGTGCACACGGGCTCGTCGCCCGCGGCCGTCACGCAGGACGGCGTCGAGATCCCGGCCGTTGCAGACGCCGCGGCTCTCGAGGTCGCCGGCACCGGCTGGTACTTCGACGCGGATGCCGCGGGCGGCACGATCTTCGTGAAGGCGGATGCTGTGGCATCCAGCGCCTCCTCGGTGATCGCCCTCACCGGCACGAGCGCGGTCGGCGGCAACGACATCGACGCCGCATCGCTGACGGTCGACGTGCTGCTGGACGACAAGGTCGCCCAGGGAGACACGACCGTCGCCCGCGTGACGGCCACGAACTCCGGTGACCGGGCGAAGTCCGATGTCGCCGTCTCGCTGGGCCTCGCATCCGGCTGGGAGATCGTCGACGCGGACAACGCCGAGATCGCAGAGCTCGCCGCTGGCGCCTCGGCGACGGCATCCTTCACGATCCGTCCGACGGATCAGGCGGCTGCCGGTGGGGCCACGGTTCGCGCCGCGGTCACCTACACCGCGGCATCCGGCGAGTCCGTCGAGAAGAGGGCGGCGAACCAGATCTACGTCGTCTACGGTTCGCTGGCCGGCGCCTACAACCACGTCTCGGTCACCTCTCTCGAGACGCGTGAGCTGGGCGACTTCGACGGCGGCGGCGCGACCTTCTCGGCCGAGGCGCTCGCCGATGTCGGCGTGACCCCCGGTTCGACCGTGAACGTGGCGCTGCCCGGAGGCGACGTCGACTTCACCTGGCCCGATTACGAAGACGGCAAGCCGAACGCCGTCGCACTGGACGGTCAGACGATCGCTCTGGATGGCAAGGGCAGCCACCTGGCTGTTCTCACTTCGGCGGCCGCCGGCGGCGGAACGTCGCCGAACCTGACGATCCAGTACACGGACGGCACCACGCAGACCGAAAGCCTGTTCGTGCCGAACTGGCTGAAGACCGACACGGGCAGCGCGACGGTCGCGATCGAGCCCAAGGGGCGCAACAACCGCAACAGCGAGACACTCGAGTACGGCGACTACGTCTACGCGGTGTACGCCAACACGGTTCGCCTGAACCCGGGCAAGACGGTTGCTGCGGTCATCCTGCCGGTGGCGACGAACGTGAAGTTCTTCGACTGGCAGGTCGTCGAGCAGGAGATGCCGGAGGCTCCGGTCGGAACGGTTCACGTCTCGGATCTCGAGTGGATCGACGCGACGAACGGCTGGGGCGTCATCGGCAAGGACGTGGCGAACAAGGATGCCGCGAACTCGCCGGATGTGCCGCTGATCATCAACACGACCGATGAGCTGAAGAAGACCTACGACAAGGGTCTCGGTGTTCACGCGACGTCGAAGATCACCTACTACCTGGGTGGCCAGTGCACGACGTTCACCTCGGATGCCGGCCTGGAGGACGGCTTCGCCGGAAAGGTCATCTTCCGCGTGGACGTCGATGGTGCGCAGAAGTACCAGGGCAAGACGTTCACCGGAGGCATGCTCACCGAGCAGATCACGGTCGACGTCAGGGGCGCCCAGTACCTCGAGCTCAAGGTCGACCCGACGGACGACGGTGCCATCAACGGCGCCCATGGCGTCTGGGGGCAGCCGATGCTGGTGTGCGCCGACGGCGAGCCCGGCGAGCCCGGCGAACCCGGTGAGCCGGAGGACACGACGGCACCTGTCACGATCGCGGAGCTCAGCGGCACGGCGAATGACGCCGGCTGGTACAACGAGCGTCCGACGCTGACCCTGTCGGCGACGGATGACGTCGAGGTCGAGGTGACCCAGTACCGCCTCGGCGATGGTGCGTGGAACACCTACACCGAGCCGGTGCTGCTGCCCGAGGGGGAGACGGTGGTCTCGTACCGCTCGATCGACACTTCGGCGAACTCCGAGGATGACCAGGTCATCGACGCGGTCCGGGTGGACACCGCACCGCCGAGCGTGACGGTCTCCGTCGATGAGCGTTCGTTCGTCGTCGAGGCAGAGGACGCGGTGTCGGGTGTGGCCGACATCGAGTTCTCGCTCGATGACGGAACGAGCTGGGCCGCGTATGAGGCGCCGGTCGCGGTCGGGGGCGAGGGCGGATCGATCATCGCCCGCGCCTCGGACGTGGCGGGCAACATCTCGGCCGCGACGGATGCCGTCGTCATCGACGCGGTGGGCGGCACGGACCCCGAACCGGAGCCCGAGCCGACCACGCCGTCGATCGTGGCGAGCCCCGAGGCCCGCCCCGGTGAGGAGATCGTGGTGCGCTTCAGCGGCTTCGGCGCGGATGTCGCCGGCGAGGTGTGGCTGCACTCCGACCCCGTGCTGCTCGGCGAGTTCGCCGTCGACGGTGAGGGCGAGGCTGTGGCCCGCTTCCGGATCCCGGCTGACGCAGAGGCCGGAACGCACACGCTGCGCGTCCTGGTCGACGGAGAGGTGCTCGCCTCGACCGTGCTGATCGTGGTCGCGGCCGACGACGAGCCCATCGTGGTTCCGGGCGTCGACCCGTCCCGTGATGGCCTGGCGGCCACGGGCATGGCCACCGGCCCGGTGGTGATCACGGGCGCGATCGCGCTGCTGCTGATCGTGGGCGGTGCGCTGGTGCTGTGGATACGACGGGCCCGTGTCCTGCGCGCCGACGATGAAGGCGGGGCGGCGCCCAGCGCCTGATCCCGGCTGAATGACGAGGGGCTCTCCTGCGCGATGTGCGCGGGGGAGCCCCTTCCTCATCTCGCCGCGACGCGCCCGGGTTCCCGTGCTGATTTGCCCGATCCCCGGAACCCGCGTAAGTTATTACTTGTTCGCCCCACAGGGTTGAGAGAAAGCCTCCGGCTCACCTCCCCTCAAGCGGCGGACAAGCTCCCGAAAGTTCTTCATCACTTCGGTGTGGAGATGCTTCGGGAGTTGCTCTGTGGTTACCGCAGATCGGGTCTGGTTCGCCGGGCACGCCGATTTGACTCACGGTTGCCGCGGGGTAAAATAGAGAAGTTGCCCTTCGGGCCTGGTCGTGAGGCTGGGTCGTGGGAGCATCCGATCCTTGAGAACTCAACAGCGTG
>NZ_JBSJZH010000026.1:0-34002 GCF_054798215.1 Microbacterium sp. GXF6406
TCACCAACTACATCGCACGCAGCCTGCTCGAAGCCGGAGGATTCAGACCAGCCCTACACCCTCGATTGCGATGAGCCCCGAAAGCCTCGACCCGGCGCGTTTCTGAAACGGCTTCGCGTTGTAAGCGGCGACGCGTTCGTAGACCGCGGCCCGCAACTCCGGCAGCGTCGCGAAGGTGCGGTCGCGGAGAGCCGCGATCACCACCGTCGCAACGTTCCCGACCGTGCCCTCGACACTCGGCTTGTCCTTCGGCTTCTTCACCCGTCCCGGCAGCACCGCCGCCGAATAGTGCGCCGCGAGCTCCCGATACGCGTCGTTCAGCACCACCTCGCCCTCGGCAGGGTGCTTGATCACACCCGCCTTCAGGTTGTCCGGAACGATCCGCGGGACGGACCCGCCGAACCAGTCGAACATCGCCGTGTTCGCGCGCAGCCAGGTGTCCTGCTTCATATCCAGCGTCGGCTCGACGAACGAGTAGCGGGAGAACGGCAGCGTCGCGACGAACAGGTAGACCCTCGTCGCCTGCCCGGTGACCGGGTCGCTGAGCTGCATAGTCTTGCCCGACCAGTCGACCTCGACCGTCTGCCCGGCCTTGTGACCGACCCGCGATGCCGCCCCGATCACCAGCACGTGACGCTGGTAGGTCTTGCAGAACCGGTCGTAGCCCATCGCCGTCTCGCCCTTGGCCCGGCAGGCATCGACGTACTCGCCATGCAGCAGCTTCAACGTCACCCCGACCCTCGCGAGCTCCCGATGCACCTTGTCCCAATCCGGCTGCGCGTGAACACTCTCGTGCTCACCACGCCCAGGGAACAGCCGCGCATACACGTCCGCCTCGTCGAGCTCCGCGACGTCGTCCCAGCCGACGCCCTCCCGGTCGGCGGCGTCGAGCACCGCCGACACCGAGTGCCGAGACATGCCCTGCGCCGCGATCTGCCGACCCGTGAGCCCCTCCGCGCGAAGCCTCAACACCAGCTTCGCCTTGATCCTGCGTACCATCCGAACTACTCCTTCTGCCGCGTGATCAGCCACGCGACAGAAGGAGCCTAGGAAGGTGGCGCCGAACCCGAATACTCGGTGGCGCTCAACGACGCGAACGCGCCCACGAGCAGGTGGCGCTCAACCGCAATACTCGTGGCGCTCAGAGAAGCGAATATTCAGCGGGTCGCTCAGGAGCGCCCACGCCTCGCTCGGCGGCGCAGAGACGAAGGCATCGGATGCTGCGCGGCGACGTGCCGGGTCGATGGCGTTCGCGTTGTGCGAGGGGATGCGTTCGGCATCGTCGAGCCGGCTGCGCACGGCATCCGTCGATGTGCCCAGGTGCGCGAGGATCTCGGCGATCAGGCCGCTCGGTTCATCGAGGAGCTCGCGCAGCATCGCGGCGGCGTCGCCGTTCTTGCCCTTCTGCGTCGAGCGGGTCAGCAGCTCGAGCGCGCGCTTGCTCCACTCGAAGGCTGCCGCGGTCTCATGGAACGTGATGCGGCCGTCGTCGGATGCCGCGGAGATGCCGACGTGCGACAGCTGCTGCGCGTGCTGCAGGCTCACGGCAGCACGCGCGCGGTCGATCGTGATGCCGAGGCTGCGCAGCACCTGGCCGGCGATCCCGCTGTCGATGCTGAGGGCGAGCAGCATGTCATCGATGTCGGCGGTGCGGCGCCCGCGTCGCGAGGCCTCTTCCATCGCGGCGAGGGATACGGCTTGGCTTGCCGCCATCATCCGGGTGAGGCGGCTCATGCGCGCTTTCCCGGGATCCGGATCGCAGGATCGACTCGGCGGGCGTGCTTCTTGTGCACGGCCTGGCGCGTGACGCCGAGGGCATCCGCGATCTGCTGCCACGTCATACCGGTGCGAAGCGCCGCCTCGACCTGCTGCAACTCGAGGGTGTCGGCGAGCGTGCGCAGGGATGCGACGGCGCGCAGGCCCTCGCGGGGATCGGATGTGTCGGCGGCGGTTGCCGCAACCTGAGTTGACAACATTCTGTCAACCTATGTTGTGCCAGCTATGGATGTCAACCTGGGTTGCTCAGGTCGCGGCGCTAGATTTGACGAAACCGCCGACCTCAGGAGGCCATCATCCGCCGCCCCGACCTCACCTCCACGCTGAGCCGTGGCGTCGCGGCATCCCTTCTGGCCTCGGTGCTCTTCGGAATCATCAGCCTGATCGGAGGAAACCTCCACGGCTTCACCTCCGAGGAAGCAGCCGCCTGGCGAGTGATCTTCATCCTGCTGCCGCTCATCGCCCTGCACACCGCGCCGCGCGCACGCGCCGCTCTCGGCGCGGTCGTAAGGCGCATCTTCCGCAGCCCGAAGCTCATCGTCCTGCTGCTCGTGAACAGCGCGATCATGGGCGCGCAGCTATGGGTGTTCATGTGGGGAGCGGCGCACGGGCATGCGCAGGACGTCGCCTTCGGGTACTTCCTGCTGCCGCTGGTCATGGTCGTCGTCGGACGCTTCCTGTTCCGTGACCGCCTCGTCATCCTGCAGTGGTGCGCGGTCGCCGCAGCGGCCATCGGCGTGCTCGCACAGCTCGTCATCGCCGGCGGTATCAACTGGCCGGTACTGCTGATCGCGGGGCTCTACCCCGTCTACTTCGCTCTGCGCCGTGCCACCGGGCTCGACACGATGCAGGTCTTCTTCCTCGAGATCATCCTCCTCACCCTGCCGGCCGTGGCGATGATCGTCTTCTTCTACGCGAGCGAGCCAGGCCGCGGCATCCCCGCGGCCTGGCCGCTCATGCTGACGATGGCGATCCTCAGCGGCATCGCGATGGTCTGCTACATCCTGGCGTCGCAGCTGCTGCCGCTGTCGCTGTTCGGGCTGCTGTCCTATCTCGAACCCGTGCTGCTCCTGGGAGCGTCGCTGCTGCTCGGCGAGGTCCTCACGGTCGGCGACATCTTCGTCTACATTCCGATCGTCATCGCGCTCGTGCTGCTCGGCTTGAGCGGCCGTCCGCGCAAGCGCCCCGAGTTCAGTCGCTGACCCCGAACAGACCCTCACCGTGCTTGGTGAGCACCTCGTAGGCGTCCCCGTAGCTGCTGGGCAGCTCGGCATCGGGTTCGTAGCGCGCGAGGAGCAGGCCGATGAGGCCGAGCGCCGGAGCGGTCAGCGGACGATCGCGGTGCTTCTCATCCGTCGGCTTGCTCAGTCCCGCCTCGGGATTCTTCGGCACATACGGCCGATGCACATCCGGCCACAGCGCCGGCTGCCGCGGAGTCTTGAGGTTGACCGCGTTGTGCAGGCTCGTCGCCGCGGCATCCCGCTGCGTCAGCGGAGCGAGACCATGCTGTTCGCAGAGGGTCTTCACGAGCGCTCCGTGGTGCATCACATCGTTGATCACGGTGCCGGCCGCGGTGTGCGCCGAGATCGCGATCGTCGGTACGCGCGCCCCGAGGCGGTCGAACGTGAAGTCCATCTCCCCGGCTTCACCGTCCTTCGTCGGCGGCAGCGCGGTCGGCGGCGGAACATGGTCGTAGATGCCGCCGTGCTCGTCGAACGTGACGAGCATGAGCGTGTTCATCGCGTTCGACCCCTTCTTGCTGGTCCCGGAGCGCACCGAGGTGTAGACCTCGGCGAGCAGCGCCTCCGCGGCCCGCATGTCCGACATCGCGCTGTCGAAGGGTTCTCCCCCATCCGGATCGGCCACGACCTCCGGCTTGCTCACCGGCGGGTGCATGTCGTTGTGGTCGAAAACCATGCGCGGCTCGATGAACGCGTAATCGGGCAGGTTCCCGTCGGCGGCATCTTTGTGGAACTGCTCCATGCTGCGGAAGTTCGTCTTCCAGTACTTCTCGATCGATGGCGCATGCAGCATGCCGGTCAGAGACACGACCTGGTCCGCGTCGTAGTAGACGCGCCAGGTCTTGCCGGCGTCCTCCAACCGGTTGAAGACCGTCGGCACCGCAGGAGCGTCCAACCACTTCTTCTGCCCGCCGTGCTGAACGTTCGTCACGAACCCGTGCGATGTACCGGCATGGAAGAAGGATCGGTTGCAGAACGTCTGCGAGGGGACGGCGCAGAACCAGTGGTCGTACACCCCGAAGCCCTGAGCGAGGGCCGAGAGCACGGGCAGCATCTCCGGCGAGAAACCGCCCATCACGCGCGCGTACTCCTCCGGTTTCGGGTCGGTGCCCCGCGCCAGGCGGTAGTTGATGATGTAGTCCCGCACGAAGCCCGACATATCGGGCTTCTGGCCCTTCTTCGGAGCATTCCAGGGGGCTTCGACCGGATGCTGGGAGAGATCCTCGTTGCTCGCCGGATCCACGACGCCGAATAGCTGCGTGTTCACGTGCGAGTAGTACTCGCCGGGATCGGGGTTCGGCTGGCTCATGATGTCGTCCGTCGTGCCCTCGTAGACGTGGGCGGCGACGACCGTGCCATCGGGGGCCGTATTCGAGTGATCGCCGGACTGCAGTCCCTCGAACTTCTGCCCCTCGGGCACCGTCTCCTCGGTGTATAGCCGGCCGAGCATATGATCGAAGCTCCGGTTCTCGAACATCATCACGACGATGTGGTCGAATCCGGGCTCGTGCCGTGCCTTCAGCGGTGTGAAGCCGTAGGTCGAGTCGGGGTGGGGCCGGGCGGCCTGTCCGATCGCCACGGCGCCCAGAGCACCGGTGGCGATGCCCAGCGCTCCCACTCCCGATGCGCGCAGGAAGGAACGGCGAGAACTGCGTCCCGTTTCCGAGGAGGAGGTTTCCGATGATCCGGTCTCCGAGGGGGCGGAATCGTCACGAGTCATGATGGCAGGCTAATGCTCCCGGTCGGCGAGACCACCGAGCGACTCAGATCCACCCCTGCTCCTCGGCCATGAGTACTGCCTGCTGACGGGTGGCGACGTGGAGCTTCGACAGCACGGCGGATATGTGGTTGCGCACGGTTCCCGGAGCGAGGGAGAGCGTGCGGGCGATCTGTCCGGTCGTCTCACCGCGCCGACCGGCGCGCAGCACGTCGAGCTCGCGCTCGGTCAGCGGGCTGCGCTCATCGCTGAGCGCATCGGCGGCGACCTCCGGGTCGACGTAGCGGCCTCCTGCCGCAACCCGTCGGATGACCTCGGCGACCTCATCGGCGCTGCGGGACTTGGGCAGGAAACCGGCGACTCCGGATGCCAGTGCTCGACGCAGCACGCCGGGGCGGGCATGCCGGGTGATCACCACGCATCGGGTCGCGACGCTGCGCCGCAGGTGTTCGGCGACCTCGACGCCGTCGAGGCCGGGCATCTCGAGATCGAGCAGGCAGATATCCGGTTGCAGCTCCTCGGCCATAGAGACGGCCTGCAGCCCGTCCGCGCACTCGCCGACGACATCGATATCGTCTTCGAGCCGCAGGAGAGCGGCCACGGCCGAACGGATCATCGCCTCATCATCGGCGATCACGACGCGGATCATCGCTTCTCCTCCGGAACGGTCACGACGACCGTGAACTCATGCCGACTGCGGTCCACCTCGAGGGCTCCCCCGACCTCGCCGACACGGCGGGCGATCCCCTCGAGTCCCGAACCGTCGCCGCCGGCCGCGGCATCCGAACTGTCGTTGGCGATCTCGTACCGCCAGAACCCGCTCTCGCGGCGCAGGGACAGCCGCGCCCATCGTCCGTTACCGTGCTTGAGCACATTCGTCGTCGTCTCGCGGATCACCGGACCGAGAACGGATGCCGGGGCACGATCCGCGTCGTCGCTCACCGTTGCCTCCGCCGTCGTGCCCGCAGCACGGAGCAGATCGACCGCGTTCGCGATCTCGTCGCGCAGGGGGACGCCCCGGAACCGCAGCGCGAGGTCGCGCGTTCCCTGGCGGGCTTTGTCGACGCTCGTGCGCGCGAGTCTGAGCTGCTCGAGCGCCGTGTCGGGCCTCTCCTTCTCGAGCAGACGCTCGGCGAGCTCGAGCTGCAGGGCGATCACCTGCAGGTGGTGCCCCTGCAGGTCATGGACGTCCGTCGCGACGCGCAGGCGCTCCTGGGTGGCACCCAGGCGCGATTCGGCGGCACGGGCCCGATCGAGTGTGCCGATGACATCCCACCACCACAGAGAGAGCACGGTCATGATCGGGAGAATGATCGAGAAGAACCCGACCAGGATCCACGAACGCGGATTCTCGGGATCGAGCACAGGGGCGATCCGGCGGTCGATGATCCAGGTGGCGACGAGAACCGCCGTCGCGACCAGCGCGACGCGCGCGCGGATGCCCCGCGGCCAGTTCAGCAGCATGAGCATCTGCAGAACCGGGAGGGCGCCGAAGGTCACGTATCCCGTGGTCGCGGAGGCCGCCACGGCGAAGATGACGACGATCACGAAGGGCGCGAGATTCGCGCGCCAGCCTTCGATGGCGCTCCCCGTGTCGGCGCGGTGCCGGTAGCGCAGCAGCACTGGCACGGTCGCGGCGGTCCAGACCAGGCCGCCGATGCCGACGATCGACCCGGCCACGGGGCCGCGGTCGATCGCGACGGGCCACCAGACCAGGACGAGCACGAGCTGGAAGAAGACGATGCCGGAGACGGTGTACCACCAGGTGGCATTGATGCCGCGTTTCATGCGGTTCGGACCGTCGGCGACGGCCCCGGGGATCGAACTCATGCCCTCAGCCTATGGGCGTGACACTTGTCACCCGTGCGCCGTGCACACCGCACGGGAGAAGGTGACGGAACGACACTTATCGGATCCTCCGCCGACGGATGGAATGGAGTCATCGCGGAACACCACACCGCAGAAGACCTCAGAAGGAGAACACCATGAACCTCATCGAGACGTTCCAGAACCTCGTCGCCCAGGTGCCCGAGCTCATCCAGCCGCTCATCATCGCGCTGGCCGGCGCCGTTCCCTTCATCGAGGGTGAAGGCGCCGTCACGATCGGCATCATCGGAGGCATCAACCCGTTCGTCGCCGGCATCGCGGCGATCGCGGGCAACTTCCTCTGCGTCGCGATCCTCGTGCTCGCCGGCTCTCACGCGCGTTCCGCGGTGATCAACCGTTCACGGGCGAAGGCGCTGGTCGCCTCCGATGGGTCGGTCATCGAGGTCGAGGCATTCGAGGCAGAGGCCGTCATCGCTGATGAGACCGCACGGAAGGCCGCCCGTCGCGAGAAGTTCCACGCCGCGCTCGAGCGCTACGGCGTTCCCGGGGTGAGCCTGCTCGGTCCGCTGCTGCTGCCGACCATGTTCACGGCCACCATGCTCGCGGCTCTCGGTGTCCGCAAGGCCCGAGTGCTGTTCTGGCAAGCGATCGCGATCGTCGGATGGACGACGCTGATCGGGCTTCTCATCGGCGGAGTGTTCTCGGCGATCTCCTGACGCACGGCCGCAGAAAGGACCCCCTCGCCCGTGACGGGCGAGGGGGTCCTCATCTCACGCCTACTTGTCGAATGCGTCCTTGACCTGGTCGCCGGCCTTCTTGATGTCGGCCTTGGCCTGATCGGCCTTGCCTTCGGCTTCGAGGCGCTCGTTGTCGGTGAGCTTTCCGGCGGCTTCCTTCATGTGGCCGACGGCGTCTTCGGCGGCGTGCTTGGCCTTGTCTCCGATACCCATTGATCCATTCCTTTCGTCGGGGATCATGCGATCCGTGGATACGACTCTCGTTCGCATCGTCGGATCCGGCGACGGGGTTGACGCGTCGATGCGCAACACGTTAGGGCCGGTGCTGGATCTTCGGCCCACGCTCCCCTATGGTGATGAATCGTGCTCCCGTCAGCCTCTGAGCGTCGATTTTTTGGAGATTTTCACATTTGTCCCCCAAATGGGGGACAAAACGGATATTTCGCGTTACAGTGTTTTCTGACGCACCCTCCGGTCGTCTTTGGCCCTCATCGCTCCCCCCGCGGTGAGGGCCGTTTATTTTTCCGCCGAATCTCTCGTGCAACATTTGGGTTACCATCCGGTTCGGGGTATTCCCTCCTGGCCCTGCGCAGATAATGTGGGCATCGTCGGGGCATCCAGCTCCGGCGACATTCCAGCAGAACGGCAGTACATGAGTACCCAAGGCACGGTTAAGTGGTTCAACTCGGAGAAGGGCTTCGGCTTCATCTCCCCCGATGACGGCGGCGCTGACGTCTTCGCGCACTACTCCGCAATTGAAGCAAGCGGCTACCGCTCGCTCGACGAGAACCAGCGCGTCGAGTTCGAGGTCGCCCAGGGCCCCAAGGGCCTGCAGGCTGAGAACATCCGTCCCCTCTGAGGGACTGATCCCAGCACTCCCTGACGAGCGCGCGTCATCGACGCCGCTCGGCAGGGAGTGCTGTGTTTTATGCGGCGGACGGCGTCAGGGGAGCAGAAGCCGTTTCAGCGCTGCGGCATCCGCGGCGCGATGCGCGGCCGAATCGCCCTCGGAGGCGTCCCCGAAGCCCCACTCGGCGAAGATCACGGGGATCCCGTACTCCGCGGCACCGTTCACATCGTGGTGCCGGTCTCCGACGAGCACCGGGCGCGAAGTGTCGGCGCCCGCGGCGCGCAGACGCTCCAGCGCCCAGCCGACCACCAGTGCCTTGCCGTCGTTTCGCCCCTCCGTGCCACTGCGGGCACCCGAGATCGCCGTGAAGAGGTCGATCATGCCGTGGTGCTCGAGGATCGCCCGCACCTGGTTCTCGGGCTTCGTGCTCGCCGTCGCCTGTGGGATCCCGGTCGCAGCGACCGCCCGAATCACCTCGGGGACACCCGGGTAGATGTCGACCGAGGCCGCGTAGCCGTCGCGCGCGGCGAGGCCGCGGTAGCGCGCGAGGGCATCGTCGGCCTGCTCCGGCGACAGCCCTGCGATCTGCTGGAACGACTCGTACAGCGGCGGTCCGACCCATTGGGGCATCGTCGCGGCATCCGGCGCCGGCAGGCCGAACGAGGCGAGCACCTCGAGAAGGCGGGGGAAGATGCCGGGCGTCGCATCGGCGATCGTGCCATCGACATCCCACAGGACGCAGGAGAACGGGGAAGCTGACATGCTCCCAGCCTATGGCTCGGCAGGTCCCCGGACTCCGGCCGGGTGAGACGGATCAGAACAGGCGCGGCACGCCCGACTCGACGCCCTTCATGTCGTCGTAGTCGAGAACCAAGCAGCGGATGCCGCGGTCCTCGGCGAGAACGCGGGCCTGCGGCTTGATCTCCTGCGCGGCGAAGATGCCGGTGATCGGAGTCAGGTGCGGGTCGCGGCCGAGGAGCTCCAGGTAGCGGGTGAGCTGCTCGACGCCGTCGATATCGCCGCGGCGCTTGATCTCGACGGCGATCGCGGCGCCGTTCGCGTCGCGCACCATGAGGTCGACGGGGCCGATCGCCGTGGGGAACTCGCGGCGCACGAGGGTCGTTCCCTCACCGATGCGCTCGACCTGTTCGGCGAGAAGACGCTGCAGATCGGCCTCCACGCCGTCCTTCTGCAGGCCGGGGTCGATGCCCAGGTCGTGCGAGGAGTCATGGATGACCTCGTAGATCTGCACGCGCAGCGCGTCGCCGGTCTTCTTGTGCGTCACGCGCCACACATCGGTCACACCCGCGGATGCCTCTTCCTCTCCCGGCTCCTCCGACACCAGGGTGCACGGCGGGCTCATCCAGTTGAGCGGCTTGTAGCTGCCGCCGTCGGAGTGGATCAGGAGGCTTCCGTCGCCCTTGTGCATGAGCACGCGGGTTGCGAGGGGCAGGTGGGCGTTGAGGCGACCGGTGTAGTCGACGGAGCAACGGGCAATGACGAGGCGCACCCGACGAGCCTACTTCGTGACCGCGGGAACGGCTGCCGGTTCGGTGTGCTTCAGAGGGCGGGTGGCTCCGGTGAAGAGACCGGATGCCACGACGAGCCCGGCGATGATGAACAGGGTATTCAGCAGGCCGATGTGCTCGCTGATGACGCCGAGCACCGGGGGACCGGCGAGGAGCGCGACATAGCCGATCGTCGCGGCGGCACTGACGCGCGCAGCCGCCTTCTCGGGGTCGTCGGCGGCGGCCGACATGCCCAGGGGGAACCCGAGGGATGCGCCGATGCCCCACAGTGCCGCGCCAATGAAGACGAACGGCAGCGAGGGCGCGAGGATGAAGAGCAGCAGACCGGATGCCGCGGCCACGGCGAGGACGCGCAGGACGATCACGCGCCCGAATTGATCGACGAGCGGGCCGCCGAAGACACGGACGGTCGTCATGCAGATGGAGAAGACGGTGAGCGCCGCAGCCCCCATCGCCGCACCTCCGCTGTGATCCTCGGTGACGGCCAGGGCCAGCCAGTCGTTCGCGCCGCCCTCGGCGAATGCCATGCCGAGCATGACGATGCCGATCGCGTAGGTGCGCGGCTCGCGCCAGGCCGACAGGGCGACGTGCATGCGCTCGCGCCAGTGCGGCTTCTCACCGGGCGATACCGGGTCCTGCGCGGCGGCGCGGGCGGGGACGTTGGCGAAGCAGAAGAATGCGCCGATCGTGATGAGAACCGCGACGGCGATCGCGTGCACGGCGACGCTGATGTGGGCGTGCGTGGCCGCCCAGCCGAAGCCCGCGCCGATGACCGTTCCGAAGCTGAAGAAGGCGTGGAACAGGGGAAGGATCGTCTTCTGCGCATGCTGCTCGATCGCGGTGGCCTCGACGTTCATCATGACGTCGAGGCATCCGTTGCCGTAGCCGAAGAGCGCGAGTCCGGTGATCACCAGGGGGAATGAAGCGAAGACGGTGGTTCCCAGCCCGATGAGCACGAGGCCGGCGGAGAGCATGATCATGAGCCCGAGCATCCCGTGGCGTGCACCGGTGCGCGCCATCACCGCGGGGCTCGTGGAGATGCCGATGATCGAGGCGAGGCCCATCGCGAGAAGGAGCAGGCCGATCCGCGAGTTGGAGATCTCCAGCGCCGATTTGATGTCGGGCAAACGCGCCGCCCAGGTGGAGATCGAGACGCCGCTGGCGAGGAAGATGGCGAAGATCGCGTTGCGCCAGCGAACGTACTGCGCGCGGGAGAGGACCGATTCCATGCATAGAGCGTATCGAATCGATTCGACCAGCGGAACTCGCGGCCGGGTATTCTCGAGACATGGCCGATTCCAGCGCAGCCCGTCGGGCCACCATCTCCGATGTCGCCCGCGAGGCAGGGGTCTCGATCTCGACGGCATCCGTCGTCTTCAGCGGCAAGGCGAAGGTGTCCGAAGCGACGCGAGCGCGCGTGATCGCCGCGGCCGAGGAGCTCGGGTACACCGGGCCGGACCCGATGGCGGCGTCGCTGCGCCGCGGTCGCAGCGGCATCGTCGCGGTCGTGCTCGAGGGGCCGCTGCGCGCCGCCTTCCTCGACCCGGTGACGATCCCGATGATGGATGGCATCACTGATGGGCTCGCGTCTCTCGGCGCCGGCGTTCTGCTGCTGCGCGACTCGGCCGAGGACGGGGATGCCCCGAACCTGACGACCGCGCCGGTGGACGCCGTCGTGCTGATCGGATGCTCCGGTCGAACGCGGGATGCCCTCGAGATCGTCCGAACCCGTGGCCTGCCCGTCGTCGTCATCGAAGGAGACGCGGGGGACGGGATCCCCCAGATCTCGCTCGACAACCGCGACGCGTCAGCCGCCGTCGCGGCCCACGTTCGCGATCTCGGTCACGAGCGGGTGGCGACCATCACGCTGCCGCTTACCGGCGAAGCCGAACGCGGTGACGTCGATGACGCGCGTCTGAGCACGATGACGGTCGACGTCACACGCGATCGACTCGCAGGCGTCCGCGATGTATTCCCGAATGTGCATGCGTGGTCGGCGGGTGGCAGCTCGATCGACGAGGGCCTCATCGCCGGGCGGGATCTGCTCGCCGACGAGGACCGGCGCCCGACCGCGATCATCGCGCAGAGCGATCTGCTCGCGGCCGGTGTGATCCGCGCGGCCGAGGAACTCGGACTGCGCGTGCCCGAAGACGTCAGCGTCTGCGGGTTCGACGGCATCCGCGTCGACGGGATCGGCGACCATGTGCTCACGACCACCGTGCAGCCGGCGGTCGAGAAGGGGCGCGCCGCGGGGGAGCAGATCGCACGGATGCTGCGCGGCGAACCGGCAGACTCCCTGCACTTCACCTGCCGCTTCCGCGCCGGCACCACGACGGCGGCCCCGCCGGCCTGATCGCCAGGACCGTCAGAGAGGCAGGGGGCCCAACGGCAGGGCGTTCGGCGCGAAGTCGTGGATCGTGTAGCGGCCGCAGTCGATCGACCCCGTCGGCAGCAGATCCGAGCCCAGCTCCCAGAAGGAGCTGTTCGCGTCCTCGACGAGGAATGACACCTCGCCGATCGTGAAGTCCTGACGATTGATGAGCCACGGGTACGGATTCAGGCGATGGTCGACCTGCACGAGCTGCGATGCGTCGTCGAGGTGCAGCTTGGGCAATCGGACGGTCCAGAACTGGCCCGCTCCTGTGCGATCGGATGCGGTGACCCACTCGTTCACGCACTGCAGATCGGCGTCGAGCACGCGTGACGCCGCAGCCGCGCGGGGGACGCTGAGGGTCGCCGCCGCGACGGCGATGACCGCCGCGGAGGCGGTGACGGCCAGCATCGCCTTTCGGGTCGGGAGAGGGCGAATCGACGAGGGCGAGGCGACGAGCGCGAGGAGCGGGGCGAACGCGGCCGGCTCGAGATAACGGGCCGCGTGCGTGCCGAGCGCGATGGCGCCGATCGTGACGCACAGGGGAAGCGCCCATGCGGATGCGGCGACCAGACGCTCTCCGGTGCTCTGCGCTCGAATCGTCCGCCGAACCGCGAGGGCGAGGAGCGCGATGAGGATGATGGCGGCGACTGCTCCCAGAGGCGCCATGACCCGGTCTGCGAGAAGAGCGCCGTAGTAGCGGAGGGACTCGGGCCAGAGTGCGGGCTGAGCGTAGCCGATGCCATCATTACCGATGTATGCGGAAAACGGAATGCGCGCGAGTGCGCCGACGACAGAACCGCCGACGAGCCAGCCGAGAAGCGGGAGCGCTCGTGCACGCGAGCCCTGGTATGCGGCGGCGATCGCGAGCAGGACGCTGAGTGGCAGGGTCGCCCAGGCCACGAAGAGCGGGTTCGACAGCACGGAGATCGCAGCGACGGCCGCCAGGAAGACCGGCAGAAGCCTGCCTGCTGAGGGACGGTCGAACTCGCGCCGGATGAGTCCGACGCTCAGCAGGACCGCGATGATGGTCGCCGAGTAGTACGTCGTGGTCAGAAGCAGCGAGGCGAGCTCGAAGGAATCGCGTGAGGCGGACGCCTCGGTCACCGCGAGCACGCAGAACAATGCGATGGCGAGGACGGGCCACAGCACGGGGGAGCGGTTCGCTCGCCGTGCGCCGGCGACGAAGCGCAAAGCGCCGTAGAGGGCGAGCACGTTGAGCACGGCGTTCACGACGAGAAGCGCATTCGTGCCGATGCCGAACAGGGCGCCGATCGCCCACAGCATCCCGAACACGACGAGCTCCGGCAGGAACAGGACGCTCGAGAGCACCCAGTCGAAACTCTCCCCATCGGCGACCGACCGCACGAGAAGCGCGACCACGAGCGAGTCGCCGTCACGGAAGAGCAGTTCACCGCGGTCGGATGCCGCGACCTGCCCGACGGTGATGATGGCGAGAAGCGCTGCCCAGACCCATCCGCCGACTTCTCTGATCCACGTGCGTTGCATCCGGCTACTCTCGCACGGCGTCCCGTGCGTACCGGAATTCATGAGCGAAAGCGGCGGAACCGGCGTCCGGAGCTCTGAGCGCCGGGTAAACTGTGAAAAACCCGCCCGCCTGTGCCGTATGGCCGACGAGCCATTTGAGGAGCCGCCGATGCTGTTGCTCCTCGCCGTGTTCTTGCTCGGGTCGCTGATTCTTCCCGCGCTGGTCCGCTGGCTGGGTGCACAGGCCTTCGCCGTCGCCGCTCTCATTCCCGCAGCGGCATTCGTGCAGGCGCTCATGATGACGCCGCGCGTGCTCGACGGCGATGCGCCGTTCGAGAGCATCGAGTGGGTCCCGCAGCTCGGCCTGAACCTGTCCATGCACATGGATGTGCTCGGGTGGCTGCTGACGCTGATCGTCACCGGCGTCGGAGCACTCGTCCTCTTATACTGCCGCTGGTACTTCTACGAGAACTCGGCGGAGCTCGGCCAGTTCGCCGGTGTCCTGCTCGGATTCGCGGGTGCGATGTACGGCCTCGTCCTGACCGACGACCTCGTTCTCCTGGTGATGTTCTGGGAGATCACCAGCATCCTGTCCTACCTGCTCATCAGCCACTACCGACGTCGTGCGGCCAGCCGTCGTGCGGCGCTGCAGGCGCTCCTGGTCACCACGCTGGGCGGTCTGGTCATGTTCGTCGGCGTCGTGCTGATCGTCGTCGACGCCGGCACCTCCAGCATCATCGAGATCCTCCAGGACCCGCCCGCCGGGCCCATGATGAACGCCGCGATCGTCATGCTGCTCGTCGGCGCGCTGAGCAAATCGGCCATCTTCCCCTTCCACTTCTGGCTCCCGGGCGCGATGGCGGCGCCCACGCCGGTCAGCGCCTACCTGCACGCCGCGGCGATGGTCAAGGCGGGCATCTATCTGATCGCCCGCTTTGCCCCCGTCTTCGCCCTCTCCGAAACCTGGCGGCCGATCGTCATCTCGCTCGGTGTCTTCACGATGCTCCTGGGCGGACTGCAAGCGCTTCGGGAGACAGACCTCAAGCGCATCCTCGCGTTCGGAACCGTCAGCCAGCTCGGTTTCTTCACCGTCATCGTCGGGTACGGAACACAGGCGACGGCCCTCGCCGGCCTCGCCCTGGTCATCAGCCACGCACTGTTCAAATCGGCGCTCTTCCTCATCGTCGGCGTGATCGACCGCCAGCTCTCCACCCGAGACATCGACGAGCTGTCCGGCGTCGGTCGACAGGCCCCTGTGATGGCGACCGTCGCCTTCATCTCGGTCGCCTCCATGATGGGCATCGCCCCCACCATCGGCTTCGTCGCGAAGGAATCGGCGCTGACCGGGCTGCTCGACGACGCCATGGGCGGCTCGACCTGGGGACTCGTCGCGCTGATCGGAATCGTGCTCGGCTCCGTTCTCACCGCGGCGTACGGCATCCGATTCCTGTGGGGAGCGTTCTGGAAGAAGCGCGATGCGCAGGGCGTCGTCCGGCCCGACACGGCCTGGCCCGACCCGCCCGTCGGCTTCCTGTCCTCGCCCATCATCCTCGGAGCGCTCACGATCGCCGCGGGCATCGGAGCGCCCGCGATCGACGTCGCCCTGCACGGCTATGCCATCACTGCGACGCCGGGCCTCGACGCCGACGGAATCCCCGCGGAGGGCCCCGGACACCTCGCCCTCTGGCACGGATTCGAGCCTGCGCTGGGAATCTCGGTGCTGTCGATCCTGCTCGGCATCGGCCTGTTCCTCGTCACCCGTCGCACCGGTTGGGATCGCAAGCCCCGGATGCTGGGATTCACCGCCGCCGACGTCTACTTCTGGGTCATGCGCGGCGTCGACCGCCTTTCGGTCGTCGTCACGACCCTCACCCAGCGCGGCTCGCTGCCGGTCTACGTCGGCACCATCTTCGTCGTCTTCCTGGCCGCCGAGACCACCGCCCTGCTTGCGAGCGACATCGACCGACTTCAACTCTCGGCCTGGCACACGCCCACCCAGATCGCGGTCGCGCCGATCATGGCGATCGCCGCGGTCTTCGCCGTGCAGGCGCGCAAGCGCTACACCGGAGTCGTCCTCGTCTCCGTCACCGGACTCGGCATGGTCGCGCTCTTCGCGACCAGCGGAGCGCCCGACCTCGCTCTCACACAGATCCTCGTCGAGACCGTCACCATGGTGACGTTCGCGCTCGTGCTGCGCCGGCTGCCCTCGCGCATGGGAGAGCACAACGCCTCGGTGTCCCGCATCCCCCGAGCCATCCTCGCGATCGGAACCGGCGTCATGATGGCCTTCGTCGCGGTCGTTGCGACGCAAGCCCGCGTCGAGTCGCCGATCTCCCTGCAGTTCCCCGAACTCGCATACACGCTCGGCCACGGCCAGAACGTCGTCAACGTCGCCCTCGTCGACCTGCGCGGCTGGGACACCATGGGGGAGCTCTCGGTCCTCGTCCTCGCGGCCACCGGCGTGGCATCCCTCGTCTTCGTCACGCATCGCGCCGACATGCTCTCGCAGCGTCCCGCGCTGCCCAAGCGCCTGCGCCGCAAGGCCCGCATCGCACCGCTCGTCGAGACCACCGAGGGCGTCCGCTTCCAGACCGCGGAGAACCGCAGCGCCCCGCGCGCCTGGCTCGTGGGCGGTCAGCAGATGAAGGACGAAGACCGATCGATCCTTCTCGAAGTGATCGTCCGCGTGCTCTTCCACACCATCATCGTCGTGTCGATCTACCTGCTCTTCGCCGGACACAACCAGCCCGGCGGCGGCTTCGCCGGCGGTCTCGTCGCGGGCATGGCGCTCGTCATGCGCTACATCGCCGGAGGCCGCTGGGAGCTCGGCGCGGCGGCGCCGACCGATGCCGGCCGTCTGCTCGGCTCGGGACTCTTCTTTGCCGTCGGCGCTGCCGTCGTGCCCCTGTTCTTCGGGATGTCGCCGCTGGCGAGCACCTTCTGGGAATGGGAGATCCCCGGGATCGGACACATGGAGTTCGTCACCTCGACGATCTTCGATATCGGCGTCTATCTCGTCGTCATCGGGCTGGTGCTCGATGTGCTGCGCAGCCTCGGCGCTGAGGTCGACAAGCAAGCCCAGCAGATGTATTCGCGGGAGGTGGGCGTCTGATGGACATCTCTCTGACCCTTGTCATCGTCATGGCCGTGCTGTTCGCCGCCGGCGTCTACGCGATGCTCGAGCGCAGCCTGACGCGTGTGCTGATCGGATTCATGCTGCTCGGCAACGCCACCAACCTTCTCCTGCTGATCGTCATGGGCGTCCCGGGGAACGCGCCGTTCTTCGGATACAGCGACCTCAGCGACCCCCTGCCCCAGGCGCTCACCCTCACGGCGATCGTCATCACCTTCGCCGTGACGGCGTTCCTCCTGGCCCTCATCTACCGCTCCTGGCAGCTGGGCCAGGCCGACACCGTCGAGGACGACGAGGCCGACATCGCCCTGCGCGAGCGCACCGACGAGGACGAAGATGTCATGGACGACGAGGACGACACGGAAGACGAAGAGGCCACCACCGACTTCGTCGACGACCGCACGTCGCCCATCACCGTCCTTCACATGCGCGACCACCCCGCGATCGACGACCAAGCACCGGTCGATCAGGTCCACCCGTCGGCACCGGATGTCGTAGCCCAGGCATCCGAGGACGGCGAGCAGACAGCATCCGATGACGACGAAGGGGACCGCACATGAGCGCACTCGTCCCCCTGATCGTCGCCCTGCCGCTGCTCGGCGCGGCCATCACCCTCGTCTTCGGGCGCAGCCCGCGACTGCAGGTCTTCGTCACCGTCGTCTCCCTCGCCGCCGTCGCGATCATCGCCGCCGTGCTGCTGGTCACGATCGACGGCAGCGCGCCGATCGCCGTCTCCGTCGGAGGCTGGCCGGTGCCCTTCGGCATCGTGCTCTACGTCGACCGGTTCGCAGCGCTGCTCGTCCTCATCTCCAGCATCGTGCTCGTGGCCGTGCTGCTCTTCTCGATCGGACAGGGAGCCGCAGACGGCACCGACGAAACCCCGATCTCGATCTTCAACCCGTCGTACCTGATCCTCGCCGCGGGCATCTTCAACGCCTTCATCGCCGGTGACCTGTTCAACCTCTACGTCGGCTTCGAGATCCTCCTCGTCGCGTCCTACGTGCTCATCACCCTCGGAAGCACCGAGTCGCGCATCCGCACCGGCGCCGTCTACATCGTCGTCTCGCTCGTCTCCTCGATCATCTTCCTCGCAGCGATCGCCATGATCTACGGCGCCCTCGGCACCGTCAACATGGCGCAGATCGCCGAGCGGATGAGTGAGTTGCCGCAGGACACGCAGCTCGTGCTGCACCTCATGCTCCTCGTCGCCTTCGGCATCAAGGCCGCGATCTTCCCCGTGTCGTTCTGGCTGCCGGACTCCTACCCGACAGCTCCCGCACCGGTCACCGCCGTGTTCGCGGGCCTGCTGACGAAGGTCGGCGTGTACGCGCTCATCCGCACCGAGACCCAGCTCTTCGCCGACAACGACATCAACACCCTGCTGCTGATCGTCGCGCTGGCGACCATGGTGGTCGGGGTCCTCGGCGCCGTGGCGCAGGCCGAGCTGAAACGAATCCTCTCGTTCACGCTCGTCAGCCACGTCGGCTACATGATCTTCGGCCTCGCGATCGCGACACCCGCAGCGATCGGTGCAACGGTCTACTACATCGTGCACCACATCGTCGTGCAGACGACCCTGTTCCTCGCCGTCGGACTCATCGAACGCCGAGCCGGCAGCACCTCCATCCTGCGGGTCAACGGACTCCTCAAGGTCGCCCCGCTGCTCGCCGTTCTGTACTTCGTACCCGCGATCAACCTCGGTGGCATCCCGCCCTTCTCCGGGTTCATCGGCAAGTTCGCGCTGTTCGAAGCCGCCGCCCAGGTGGGCACGCCCATGATGATCGTGCTGATCTTCGGCGGCATCCTCACCTCGCTGCTCACCCTCTACGCCCTCATGCGCGCCTGGAACCTCGCCTTCCTGCGCGAAGACGAAGACCCCACCGAGACCGAGGCCGATCGCCGGATCTCCTACCTCGACAACGCGCCCGCCGCCGATGAGCAGCAGGAACGCCGTCGCATCCCGCGCATTATGACCGTCGCCACCGGCGGAATGGTGACCGTCACCCTCGCGCTGACGATCTTCGCCGGCCCGCTCTATGCGCTGTGCGACCGGATCGGCATGTCGCTCCTCGAGCCCGTCAACCTCGTGCAGCTCGAAGAGGAGGTGGCACCATGAGCCCCGACAGCGCCCGCGGCATCCTGCGCGACATCTGGACCCAGCTTCCGTTCCTCGCCTGGCTGATCCTGCTGTGGATGCTCGTCTGGAACCAGTTCACGGTGCTGTCGCTCATCACCGGATTCCTCGTCGCGATCTTCGTCACGCGCGTCTTCCGGCTGCCGACGATCGAACTCTCCGGACGCGTCAACCTCTGGTACGCGGCCCTGTTCGTCGTTCAGTTCCTCTGGGCGGTCGTCGTCGGCGCGGTATCCGTCGCCGTCCAGGTGTTCGACTTCCGACGCCAGCCGGGCGTCGCGATCATCGCCGTGCCCCTGAAATACGCCGACGACATGATCATGACCCACGTCTCGGTCACCTCATCGCTCATCCCCGGTTCACTCGTCGTCGAAACGGACCGCAAGCGCCGCGTGCTCTACCTGCACATCATCGGCGTGCGCACCCGGGCCGAAGCCCACGCGACGCGCGATGAGATCCTCCGCTGGGAGAAGCGGATCGTCCGGGCCCTCGGAACCCCCGCGCAGTACCGCGCCCTGCGCGAAGACGAACGGCGCTCGCAGGCCACGCAGAACTCCGCAACAGGGGGCGCCCGATGAACGTGCTCATGGGTCTGATCATCATCGTCTTCGGCATCGCCGCGATCCTCACGGTCTTCCGCATCATCCGCGGCCCCTCCATCCTCGACCGTGCCGTGGCATCCGATGTACTGCTCACCGAGGTCATGTGCGTGATCGGCGCCGAGATGGCGATCAACGGGCACACCCGAAGCATCCCGGTTCTGCTCATCATCGCCGCCGTCGGCGTCTTCGGATCCATCGCCGTCGCGCGCTACGTCGCGAGAAGGGACAACACGACCTCATGAACATGTTCGGATTCGTCGTCCCGGATGCGGTCATCGACATCGCCGTGCTCGTGCTGATCCTGCTCGGCGCGATCCTCTGCCTCTCCGCCGCGGTCGGCCTGCTGCACTTCAAGGACGTCCCGTCACGGCTGCACGCCGCGACCAAGCCCCAGGTTCTCGGCGTCATCCTCATCTGCCTCGCGATCGCCCTCGCGCAGCGCTCCGTCGGCGGCATCCTGCTCGGAATCGCCCTCGTCGCGCCCATCGTGCTCATGCAGTTCGCGACGGCCCCGCTGTCGGCGCACATCGTCGGACGCCAGGCCTACCGAAACGGCACAGCGGATGAACGCCGCCTCGTCGTCGACGAGCTCGCCGAGTCGAAGCAGACCCCGCCCGGGGCCGGCTGAGCTCACAGCTGCAGGAACGCCGGAATTCGCTGGCGGGACCGGCGTGTCTGGACGCCCTTCTGTCTCCGCTCTTCTGTCTCCGCTCTTCTGTCGCCGCTCTTCTGTCTCCGCTCTTCTGTATCCGCTCTTCTGTATCCGCTCGTTGGCTGAGCGCCGCCTGCGGTCGTGCTGATGTCCTTATGCTCTCGTGCATAACTCAGGAGAAACTGGTGCGTGTGCCGCGAATCCGGCCGGTGCGGGTGGCTTGATCCAAGAATCTCCGGAGTTATGCAGGGTGCCGAGCAGCCCGTGCGCGGTCACCCGGATGCCCGGCGGGGAATTTAGGGGCGCCGGAGCGTGCCAAGATGATGTGTGACATCGCACGACCCCGCACCGACTGAGAACCCGTCCCGCCTCGCTCGACTCAGCGCCGGAATCCGGGCAGCGCTCGACGACAGCGTGCTGCGCGCGCTCGTGGCGTCCTCATCCGTCTCCCGCATCGGCCGCGGCGTCTTCTTCGCCATCACGGTGCTGTACTTCACGCAGATCCTCGGACTCACCGGTACGGAAGCGGCGCTCGTGCTCGCGATCGCGAGCGGCACCGGTGTGCTCGCGTCGTTGCTCGGCGGGTGGCTCGCAGACCGGTGGAGCGCCAGGCGGATGACTTTCGCGTTCGAAGCCCTCGGGGGAGCGCTGCTCGTCGCATACGCCTTCGCCGGGGACTTCGCCAGCGCGCTGATCATCGCGTGCACCAGCAACTTCTTCGACACTCTCGGCCACTCCTCGCGCTCGGCGATCATCGCGCGCGGCTTCACCGCCGACAAGCGGGTATTCACCCGCGCCGTCCTGCGGACCGTCACGAACGTCTCCATCGCCGTGGGCGCCGGCATCGCCGCAATCGCCCTCGCGATCGGCACCGGGGCGTCGTACCGCGCGGTGATCATCGTCGCCGGTGTTCTCGGCGTTCTCGGCTCCCTGCCGCTGCTCGGCCTGCCGGCGCGCGTCGACGCCCCTGCCCGCAATGCTGAGGTGACGGAGATCCGCACCGAGACGGGCTCGATCGACACAGTCGCCCAGGGGGAAGCCGAACGGGCATCCCGTCGCGAGTGGAATCGCCGCTCGCCCTGGCGAGATCCCCGCTACCTGCTGCTCGCACTGCTCTCCGCCGTATTCGGCATGCAGTTCGGAGTCGCCGAGGTCGGAGTTCCGCTGTGGGTCACCAGCGCGACCGAAGCCCCGGAGGTGATCGTCGCCGTGCTGCTCATCGTGAACACGACACTCGTGGTCATCTTCCAGGTTCCGCTCTCGCGCGGCACGCACGATGTGCGCACGGCGGGACGGGTGACGATGATCGCCGGATGGCTCATGGCTGCGGCCTGCATCGTCTATGCGCTGTCGGCGGGGCACCCGGCCTGGGTCGCCGTCGTCCTCCTCATCATCGCCGCCCTGACCCATACCTTCGCAGAGGTTCTCTCGCAGGCTGGCGCGTGGGGACTGAGTTTCGAGCTCGCTGACCCGCAGCGCGCCGGTGCATACCAGGGGGTGTTCGGCATGGGCTTCTCCCTCTCGGCGCTCGCCGCCCCGCTCGTCGTGAATGCCACGGCGATCCAGATGGGGATGGTCGGCTGGATTATCCTCGCCGTCGTGTTCCTCGGCGCTGCGGTCGGCATCGCGGTGATCGCGAAGCGTGCTGCCGCCGCGATCGAACGCGAAGCGGCGTCCCACAGCCCGAGCGCAGCAGCGGTCTGACACCGGCTCCGCAACAACCCGGCTGCCGTTTCGACGCGTCGACGGGCCCAGTGGGAAGCAGGCGGTATTGCTGTCCGCCGTTCTCCCTCTCGCCTCGCACCGCCCGGTCGCTCAGAGCACGGCGGAGAGGAAGTCGCGGGTGCGCTGCTCCTGCGGGGCGCTGAAGATCTGCTCGGGAGCGCCCTCTTCGACGATGCGGCCGCTGTCGAACATGAGCACGCGGTTCGATACGTCACGCGCGAACTGCATTTCATGGGTGACGATCAGCATGGTCACGTCGGTTTCGCGGGCGATATCGCGCAGGATGTTGAGCACTTCGCCGACGACCTCGGGATCGAGGGCACTGGTGACCTCGTCGAGCAGGAGGATCTCGGGCTCCATGGCGAGGGCGCGGGCGATGGCGACGCGCTGTTGCTGACCGCCGGAGAGCTGCGTCGGGTGGGCGTTCTCCTTATCGGGCAGTCCGACCTTCTCGAGCAGAGCGCGGCCCTTGGCGATGGCATCCTTCTTCGACATGCCCAGCACGTGCACGGGCGCTTCGATGATGTTCTCGATCACGGTCATGTTCGGGAACAGGTTGAACTGCTGGAACACCATGCCGATGCGCTTGCGCATCTCGTTCTTGTGCTTCTCCTTGAGGGGGATGCGCTTGCCGTCGCGCTCGAAGTGGGTGAGGGGCTTGCCGTCGATGGTGATGTATCCGGCGTTGGCCTCTTCCAGCGTCATCACCAGGCGGAGGATGGTCGTCTTGCCCGATCCGCTCGGGCCGATCAGGGTGACGCGGTCGCCGCGGCGCACCGTGAAGTCGAGATCGTGCAGCACGATGTGGTCGCCGAAGCGTTTCTCGACCTTGTCGAAGCGGATCGCGGGGACGTCGCCCTCATCCAGCGAGATGGCGCCGGTGTGGGTTTCACGCGGTGGTGTATTCAAGACGTTTCTCCAATCGCCTGGTCAGCAGGGAGCTCAGGTAGCTCGCGACCAGGTAGATGAGTCCGGCGATGATGATCGCCTCGACGTAACGGAAGTTCTTGCCGCCGTAGAGCTGCGCCTGGCGCACCATCTCGGTGACGGTGATGACCATGAGGAACGGGGTGTCCTTGAACATCGAGATCACATAGTTGCCGAGGGAGGGGAGTGTCGAGCGCAGCGCCTGCGGAATGATGACCGCCGCCCAGGTGCGTCCGCGGGACATCGACAGCGCGGTGGATGCCTCCCACTGGCCGGGCGGCACGGCCTCGATTCCGGCCCGATAGACCTCGGCCATGTAGGTGGCGTAGTGGATGCCGATGATGACGATCCCGAGGACGAGCGGTGAGACCGTGGTGAAGACGTAGTAGGCGAACAGCAGCTGCACGACGAGCGGCGTCATGCGCACGAAGTTCATCAGCAGTGTGATGATCGCGGCGATCGGGCGGGGTGCGGTGCGCCGTCCGAGGGCGATCGCGAGTCCGAGCACGGCGGCGATGATGCTGCCGATCACCGTCACGACGAGTGTGACGGTGAGGAACTTCATGAGGATGTCGGGGAATGACGCCGCGGCGTGGTCCCAGTTCCAGAATCCGGTGTCTCCGTTCATCCGAACTGACCCGCTCCCTGCGCGTCCGGCATCGGGGTCGTCGTGATCGTGTCTCGCCACATTCCGCCCTGGCCGAGGCGGTGCTTGGCACGGGTCTCGAGGGCGTTCATGACGAGGGTGAGTGCGTAGGCGATGGCGAAGTAGATGAGGAGTCCGAGCGTGTAGGCGAAGAACACATCGGTCTGCACGCGGAGGCGGTTGAGCTCGGCGGTCAGGTCGACGATCGTGATCAGGTAGACGACGGCGGTTCCCTTCAGCAGCTGGATGAGCAGATTGTTGAGGGAGGGGAGCATGAGCGCCCATGCCTGCGGGAAGATCACTCGCCACATACGGTGGGTGCGGGACAGGCTCAGGGCTGTCGTGGCCTCCCACTGCCCGGCGGGCACAGAGTTGATGGATCCGCGCACGACTTCGGCCCCGTAGGCGCCGTAGTTCATTCCGAGGGCGAGGATGCCGGTGAGGACGGCGGGCAGCTCGATGTGGAAGGGCGGCAGCGGCAGCACGAAGAAGAAGAAGAACAGCTGCACGAGCAGAGACGTGCCGCGGAACAGCTCGATGATCGTGCGGGCGATGCCGCGCAGAACGACGTTCTCGAACCTCGAGAGAAGCCCGAGTCCGATGGCGACGACGAACGCCAGGAGCGCGCCGCCGGCAGTCAGCTGCAGGGTCATGAGGACCCCGTCGATGATCTGCGGCAGCGCTCTCCCGAGCGCTTCGAAGTTTTCCGTCATTGCGCTGCGATCAGCCCAGCTCGCCCGCGCAGAGCTGCTCCGTGGTCAGATCTGCCGGGGGCAGGTTCTCCGCGGTGAAGCCGAAGGGTTCGACGAGGTCGAGGTAGGCGGTCTCGTCGCCGGTGATCTTGGCGAGCTCGGCGTTGTAAGCCTCGAGGAGCTCGGTGTCATCCTGGCGGAAGACGGTGGCTCCGGCTCCGATCTGTGCGACGCCGTCGATCTCCTGCACGAATGCCTCGGTCGTCTCGACGCTGTCCATGCCTTCGGTCATCCAGTTCAACGAGACGGCGGTCAGTGCGAAGGCGTCCGCCCGGCCGGACTGGACGACCTCGATGCCGGCCTGTGCGCTGTCGACCTGCACCGTGTTTCCGATGCCGAGGTCGGTTGCGTAGCCCTCTTCGATCGCGCCGGACTGCACGGCGAGGGTGACATCGTCGGCTGCGGCGACCGAGTCGAGGTCGCTGAGGTTCTTCGGGTTTCCGGATGCCACGACGAGAGTTGTCGTGTACATGATCTCGGGGTCGCTGAACGCGGCTTCGGCGCAGCGCTCGGGCAGGATCGACATTCCGGCGCTCACGGCGTCCCAGCGCCCGGCATTGAGCCCGGGGATGAGGGAGTTCCAGTCGACCTCTTCGATTGTGATGTCGTCGATTCCGAGGTTCTGGAAGATCTGCTCGTGCATCGCTATCGTGGCGCCGGTGGCTTCGCCGCCCTCGACCCAGGAGTAGGGCTGTTCGGAGGCGATCGCGAGAGTGATCGAGCCCTCCTGCTGGGCGCGCTCCAGCGTATTCATGCCGTCGGAGTCGCCGCCGTCGGATGAGCAGCCGGCCAGGAGGCCGAGCGTCAGGGTCCCGATCGCTGCTGTTGCGATCCCGAGTCGTATGTTTCTCTTCGTCATGATGTCCTCGCGTTCCGTGTCGGCGGTCTCGCGGCGCGTCATCGAAGCGCCGTTGGCCGTGCCCCAGACTAGAGAATCTGTCGAGGTATGTACAGTCAGACGCGCAGATTGTCGACACGTATACAAAAACGTGATCATGCGGCAGACTGGGGAACCCGGCGTCGACTTCGCTCCAGGGCGTCCGAGGATCGAGAATGAGATGTTCGCGGTTTTGCGCGACGGTTGGAAGGGATGCACATGGCTTCACACACCCCTCGCGCGGTTACGCCGATCTCGATGGTGCGGGTCGCTCGCCCATCGACCGTCGACCTCATCACGGCTGAGCTCCGCAAGGCGATCTACACCGGTGCGCTGCCTGTGGGGAGTCCGATCGGTGAAGTGGAGATGTCGTCTCAGCTCGGGGTCAGTCGCAGTCCCCTGCGGGAGTCGACGCAGCGTCTCGTGCAGGAGGGGCTGCTGACGGCATCCCCCGGTCGTGGGATGCGGGTGAGTGTGATCGGACCCGAGCACGTAGCGGATGTCTACGACGCCCGTCTCGCGGTCGAGGCTCAGGCGGCGCGCCTCATCATCCGCGGTGGGGCGCCCTCGGTGCTGGAGCACCTGGAGAACGCCTATCGCGAGCTCGTCGAGCTGAGCGAGAGCACCGATGCCCGAGCCATCGGCGATGCCGACCTCGACTTCCATCGTCTGCTCGTGGATTCCGCCGGCAGTCGGCGCCTCTCGCACTACATGTCGACCCTGGTGATCGAGACGCGGGTCGCGAGCCTGAGCGACCCGAACGGCTACACGGTGCGCCGTTCGGTCTCAGAGACATACCGGCAGTTGCTCGACGCCCTCGCGGCCGGCGATGCCGCCGCTGCTTTTTCGGCCCTTGAGCGTCAGTTCGCCGAGGCGGTCGCTCGTCTGACGGGTCAGGATGAGACGGTCGACACGGTCGAGACGCCTGAAGACGAAGAGCCGCCCAGCATCGGTCCTATCGACTTCGCCGACGAGCGCTGATCGGCGCGACCGGCGCTCCGGCTCAGCCCTTCGGGATGAGCCGGAGCGTGTCGATGGTCGCTTCGTCGACCGCCCCGGGCGAGAAAGCCCAGGGGGTTTGGATGCCGTTGGCCCAGTCCTCGGTCTGATCGACGTAGTGCGGGTGGAAGGGGTGGCCGGATGCTCCGGTCAGGTGGTTCCACGTGGAGGCGTCGAAGTCGCTGAGGTCGATGACCATGCGCATGGAGGGCACGGTCGTCGTCTCGTAGGAGGTGCCGAGGTTCCATCCGGTGGCGTTGACGACGGATGCTCCGCCCCCGACCCGGTAGGGGCCGCGGTTGAACAGCATCTCGATGGGGACGATGCCGGAGGAGCCGAAGGTGTCGTTTGTCAGAGTGAGGGCGTGGAGTCCGCCCCAGTTCCAGGTGGAGGGGACGTTGCCCTGCAGCCCGACGAGTTCGTCGTAGGCCTGTTCCGCGGAGAGCGCGAGCATCGCCTCTTGACCCTCGACGCCGATCGTGTCGTTGGTCCACAGCGGGTCGTCGGGGTTGGCAAGCAGTTCGGAGACGACGATGAAGAGCCGCGACTGGCTGGTGATGGGCAGCGGCTCGTCCCGGTTCTGGAAGAGGTTCTGGACGAGGTGGGACCAGAGCACGTTGGCATAGGCGGCGCCGGCCGAATCGATGTTGTTCTGGGCATCCCAGGAGCGAAGCAGGGCGACCGCGGCCTGCGGTCCTTCGCCGGCGACCTCGACGTCGCCCATCACGTGTGCCAGGGCCTTGCCGATCCACATCTCGTTGTCGTTCTGGATGTCGCGCATGTCCTGCGCGGTGAGGGGGCCGTCGGCGGCTTTTCGCTCGATGAGATTCACGATGCGGCTGCCGCGGTATCCGTAGTCCCAGTCGCGGGAGAGGAAGTAGTCGTAGTCGGCGTCGTCGATGATCGCGTTGTTCGCGGTGACGATGTATCCGGACGGCGGGTTGTACACGACGGGGAGCTCTTCGAATTCGATGAAGCCGGTCCAGTCATAGCTGCTGTCCCAGCCGGGCTGGGGCAGCCAGCCGTCACCGGCTCCGCGGATCGGCAGCCGTCCCGGGGCCTGGTAGCCGATGTTGCCGTCGATGTCGGCGTAGATGAGGTTCTGTGCGGGCACGTCGAAGAGTGCTGCCGCTGCGCGGAAGTCGTCGAAGTCGCGTGCCGTGTCGAGGGCGAAGATCGCACTCGCGGTGGTGCCGGCATCCAGAGCCGTCCAGCGCAGGCTGACGGCGTATTCGCCGGAGAGCGCCCCGGCGGCGTCCGACTCTCCGTGCGTCAGAGCTGATCCGTCTGCCATGACCAGACCATCGGCGACGCCGGTGAAGTCGGCGGTGAGCCCGGAGATGATCGGTCCGTGCACCGTCGAGCGGATCGTCAGGTCGATGTCGTCACCGCCGGCGACGACGATCTTCTCCTCCCGGACGTCGAGGGGGACGAGGGCGCCGTCGCGCCAGTAGGAGTCGCCGTCGACCTTCTCGATGTAGAGGTCGGCGACGTCGGTCGTGAGGTTGGTGAATCCCCAGGCGACGGTGTCGTTGTGGCCGATGACGATTCCGGGGAGCCCCGAGAACGTAAAGCCTCCGACGTCGAAGGGGCACTCGTCGTTCACCGTGGAGCAGCGCAGCTGCATCTGGTACCAGACGCTGGGCAGCGCGGCGCCGAGGTGGGGGTCGTTGGCGAGCAGGGGCATGCCGGTCTCGGTGAGCGCGCCGGAGACGACCCAGGAGTTGGACCCGATGCCTTCGCCAGCGTCCCCGAGAAGGATCGATGCGGCGGCGATGACGGAGTCTGCCTCCTCCCACTCGATGGTCGAGATCGCCGTCTGCACGTCGTCGTCGGTGGAGTCGATGAAGGATGCCGGTTCCGCATCCGTTTCACTGCCGACGGCGGGCACCGTGGAGATCTTCGGGACGATCACGGGGTTCGAGTCGAAGGGGTATGCCGGATAGAGCTGTTCCAGGAGCGTCAGGCTGTCGGCGGGGGCCGTGTCGTCGCCGATCTCGGCGATGAGCAGAGCGCGTTCGGTCTCATCCTCGATGTTGGTGCGCAGGTCCCAGGCCATGGCCTTCAACCACGCGACGGAGTCCGCCGGCTGCCAGGGCTCCACCTGGTAGTCGGGGTTCTGTATGCCGAGGATCGCATATTCGAGTGACAGGTCGGCGCCGTCGCGCGAGTCGAGGTACGCGTTGACGCCTGCGGCGTAAGCCTCGTAGTAGGAGAGCGTCGTCTCGTCGAGCGCTTCGACCTCCTGCTCGGCGGTTTCGTGCCACCCGAGCGTGCGCAGGAACATGTCGGTGGCGGCCTGCGACTCGCCGAACAGCTCCGCGACGCGACCGGAGGTCACGTGGCGGCGGAAGTCCATCTCGAAGAAGCGGTCCTGCGCGTGCACGAAGCCCTGTGCGTAGAACAAGTCGTCGGTGCTGTCCGCGGTGATCGTGGGAACGCCCAGAGCATCCCGCTGGACGACGACCTCTGCGCTGAGCCCGGGAGCATCCAGCTCGCCCGTGGTCTGCGGGAACGACCGGTGCACGGTCCAGACGACGAAGAACGCCACTGCGACCACGATGACGACGAAGGCGGCGAGAACGCCGAACACGATGCGTCCGATCTTCCCTCCGACTCCTCGGCGGGGTACGGCGATGGCTGCAGAATCATTCGTCATTGAAAGCTCTTTCGGGCGAAGAGAGCGCGCGCCCCGATCCTTCGGGGGATCAGGGCGCGCGAAGGGTGTTCAGTCGGTGCCGGAGTCGAAGGCTGCGCCCTCGGAGACCGTGTCGACGGCATCCGCGAGCTTCTCGTCCTCGGCGGACAGGTTTCCGTCGGTGATCTCGGATGCCTCGCCCGCGGTGACGCGGCCGACGAGCTCGCCGGTGGCACCGCCGACGAGGCCGAGGCCCGCGTACTGCTCGAGGCGCGAGCGCGAGTCGGCGATGTCGAGGTTGCGCATGGTCAGCTGGCCGATGCGGTCGACGGGGCCGAAGGCGGCGTCGCCGACGCGCTCCATGGAGAGCTTCTCGGGGCCGTACGACAGGTTGGGGCTCGTGGTGTCGAGGATCGTCCAGTCGTCGCCGCGGCGCAGGCGCACGGTGACGGTGCCGGAGATCGTCATGCCGACCCAGCGCTGGATGGACTCGCGGAGCATGAGCGACTGCGGCTCGAGCCAACGGCCCTCGTACATGAGGCGGCCGAGGCGGCGACCCTGCTCGTGGTAGGTCGCGAGGGTGTCCTCGTTGAGGATGCCGTTGACGAGGCGCTCGTAGGCGATGAACAGCAGCGCCATGCCGGGCGCTTCGTAGATGCCGCGCGACTTCGCCTCGATGATGCGGTTCTCGATCTGGTCGCTCATGCCGAGGCCGTGGCGGCCGCCGATCGCGTTGGCCTCGAAGACGAGGGCCACCGGGTCGGTGTACTCGACGCCGTTGAGGGCGACGGGGCGTCCGCCTTCGAACGTGATGGTGACGTCCTCGGTCTCGATCTCGACCGAGGGGTCCCAGAACTTCACGCCCATGATCGGGTCGACGGTCTCGAGCGAGACGTTCAGGTGCTCGAGGGTCTTCGCCTCGTGCGTGGCGCCCCAGATGTTGGCGTCGGTGGAGTAGGCCTTCTCGGCGGAGTCGCGGTACGGGAAGCCGTGCTCGACGAGCCATTCGCTCATCTCCTGGCGGCCGCCGAGCTCGGTGACGAAGTCGGCGTCGAGCCAGGGCTTGTACACGCGCAGGCGCGGGTTGGCGAGCAGGCCGTAGCGGTAGAACCGCTCGATGTCGTTGCCCTTGTAGGTGGAGCCGTCGCCCCAGATGTCGACGCCGTCCTCCTTCATGGCGCGCACGAGCATAGTGCCGGTGACGGCACGGCCCAGAGGCGTGGTGTTGAAGTAGGTCTTGCCGCCGGAGCGGATGTGGAAGGCGCCGCACTGCAGGGCGACGAGGCCCTCTTCGACGAGTGCGGTCTTGCAGTCGATCAGGCGGGAGATCTCGGCGCCGTACTCGAGCGCGCGGCCCGGGATCGCTTCGATGTCGTCCTCATCGGGCTGGCCGAGGTCGCCGGTGTAGGTGCAGGGGACTGCTCCCTTGTCGCGCATCCACGCGACGGCGACGGAGGTGTCGAGACCACCGGAGAAGGCGATGCCGACGCGTTCGCCGACGGGAAGAGACTGCAGGACCTTGGACATGCTTCCCATTCTATCGGCGCGCGGCGTGTCGTCATACTCGGACCGCGTGCTTCTGCATGCGCTCACATTCACGGTGTGTTTTCGCGGCACAACAGGCGTAGCGCCCGGGTCAACCATTGACATTCTCTGCGAGAAGACCATATGTTAGCGCTGCCATGACTCGCGCGCTGAGGCGCGAGCGGACGATGACCGTCCCCAGCAGAAGGAATTCCGTGACCCACCTGAACTCCCCACCCCGCCGACGTCTTCCCCGGCTCCTGGTCGCCGGCGTCGCCTCCGCCGCTCTCGCACTCGGCACCCTCGCCGTGGCTGGTCCCGCCGCCGCCGCGGTCGACCTGCCCGATGTCATCCCCTCGATCGACGGGTGGGAGTCCTCCGGCGGCACCTTCTCCGCGGCATCCGACATCACGATCGCGCCCGGCGATGGCGGCGCAGCATCCGAGTCCGAGCGCATGGATGCCATCGCCGGCATCCTGCGCGATGAACTCGCCACCCAGTACACCGATGCGAGCATCGCGGAGGGAGGCGACGGCGACATTCGTTTCACCATCGATGCGGACCGTGACGACCTCGGCGACGAGGGCTACGAGCTCGAGATCGACGACAGCATCGTCATCACCGCCGCCGACCCCGCCGGAATCTTCTACGGCACCCGCACCGTCGTGCAGATGCTCACCCAGCAGAGCGAGCTCCCGCAGGGGTCGGTCATCGATGTGCCCGCTTACGAGGAGCGGGGCGTCACGGTCTGCGCCTGCGTCATCAACATCTCGACCGACTTCATCGATCGACTCATCGAGGAGATGGGCTTCCTGAAGCTCAACACGATGCTGGTCGAGCTGAAGCTGAAGGTCGACGGCTACCCCGAGACGAACACCTGGTCGTACTACACGAAGGACGACATCCGGGGGCTCGTCGAGAAGGCGAAGGCCCACGGGATCGACGTGATTCCCGAGATCAACTCGCCCGGCCACATGGAGATCTGGCTGGAGAACCTGCCGGAGCTGCAGCTGACGAACGAGAACACGGGCGCCAAGGACGAGGTCCGCATGGACATCACGAAGGATGCCTCGTTCGACTTCTACACCGACCTGATCGACGAGTACTTCGAGGCGTTCGACAGCGAGTACTGGCACATGGGCGTCGACGAGTACATGCTCGGCAGCGGATATGCCAACTACCCGCAGATCAAGCAGTTCGCCCAGGAGCAGTTCGGCGAGGGTGCGACGGAGAACGACGTCGTCGCCTGGTACGTGAACAAGGTCAACGACTATGTGAAGGCGCAGGGCAAGACGCTGCGCATCTGGAACGACGGCGTCATGGCCGACAACGCCTTCGTGCGCTTCGACACCGACATCATCGTCGAGCACTGGAACCAGGCGGGGTCCTCGATCCGTCCGCAGCAGTTCATCGACTGGGGCCACACGGTCAACAACATCTCGAACTCGCTGTACATGGTGCGCGACGGCTACGGGATCAACAGCCGTGCGCTCTATGACCAGGGCTGGACTCCCGAGCAGTTCTACGGGCAGAAGGTCACCAGCGGCACCGAGGCGATCCTCGGCGCGCGCATGAGCATCTGGCCCGACGGCGGCACCCCCGGCGAGGCGGAGAACACCACCGAGGAGCGGATGTTCGAGCCGCTGCGGTTCGTCGCGCAGTCGACCTGGTCGGCGTCGCGCCCGTGGGACACCTTCGACGGCTTCCGCGCGGCGATGGACACGATCGGCCACGCACCCCTGTGGGATGACGGCGAGCGTCACCCGCTGCCCGAGGGCGCGTTCACGCTGAGCAGCGATGCCGGTGCGCTCTCGGTGACGGACGGGGGACGGCTCGAGATCTCGGATGCCGGAACCGCCCTGACCTTCGCGCAGACCGCCGACGGCTACTACACGATCACCGCCCCCGACGGTCGATGCGTCGACATCGCCCGTGACGGCACGATGCGTTTGAACGTCCCGGTCGGGATCGGGGCCGACCTGCGGGTCGCGGCCTGCTCCGACACGACGATCCAGCGCTGGGAGGTGCGCGAGGCCGATGGCGGATTCACCCTGCGCAACGCCGCCAGTCAGCAGTTCGTCTCGATCTCGGACGGACTCGTCGATGTTCCCGTCGCCGGCGCCGGATTCACCGATGTCGCCGATGGTCGCGTCGTGCAGACCCCGGCCGACTGGGGACGCACCGTGTGGGAGGCCGTGGGAGAGGTGTCGATGACGCCCAAGCCGGCGACGATCTCGCTCGAGCCAGGCACGTCGACCGATGTGTCGTTCACGATCACCAACATGCGCGCCGAGACGGTCGAGGGCGCCTCGGTGCGCGTGGCCGGAACGGCCGCGGGCTTCACCGTGCTGCCGTCGTCCGTCGCGGTCGATGCGCTCGAATCCGGTGCGGCGACCGAGGTCGCCTTCACCGTGCACAACATCGCGGCATCCGGCGGGACCGATTCCGTGGCCTTCGAGATGGTGGATGCTTCGGGCGCCGTCATCGCCTCGGCCGCGGTCTCCACGTCCGCGGTGTGCAGCGCCGACAGCATCCGTCCCGCCGCGATCAGCGACGTATCCAGCGAGCAGACCACCGGGGAGCCGGCGCCGAACGGTCCGGCCGCCGCGGCGATCGACGGCGACCCGGCCACCTACTGGCACACGCAGTGGTCGCCCTCCGATGCGCCCTATCCGCACGCGATCGTCGTCGACCTCGGCGAGGAGCAGTCGATCTGCGGCCTTTGGTACACCGGCCGTTCGTACTCCGGATCGGGCGGTGTCAACGGACGCATCGCCGACTACGAGGTCTACGCCTCGGCCACCGCGTCGACGATCGACGGCGAATGGGGCGACGCGGTCGCGACCGGGACGTTCGCGAACTCCGGTGACGCGCAGCTCGCATCGTTCGCCCCGCAGTCGGCGCGTTATGTGAAGCTCGTCGCTCTCAGCGAGATCGGTGGCAACCCGTGGGCGACGATCGGCGAGCTCGCCGTGGCCGGCCCGGCCGCCGAGCTCCCCGTCTATGAGACAACGCTCGAGATCGGTTCCGCCGAGGTGCGCGCGGGCGGGGAGATCGAGGTCTCCGGAGCCGGCTTCGCGCCCGGTGAGGGCATCTCGTTCGCGCTCGAGCCGGTGGATGCCGCGCCCGGCGCGGCCCGGTCGGCACACGCCTCTGCAGTCGAGGTGACGGTGGCGGCCGATGCGGACGGTGCTTTCGCAGCATCCGTTCCGGTCGCGGCCGACACCGCGGCGGGGGCGTATCGGCTGGTCGTCTCGGGGGCGGCGTCGTCGGCCTCGGCCGCGGCCGACATCACGGTTCTCGCAACTGACGGCGAGCCGGGCGCAGAGCCCGGAGAGACGCCGGGTGCGGAGCCGGGAGACGGCGCTACGGGAGGCAACACGGGCGGCAACGCCGATGGCGACGGATCCCTGGCGGTCACGGGCGTCGAGGTGACCGGGGGCGTCATCGCCGGCATCCTGCTCCTGCTGGCCGGGTTCCTGTTCGTCCGACGTCGTCGCGCAGCGACGAACTGATCATGAGGCGGGGTGTGCGGCGTTCGTGCGCTGCGCACCCCGCCTCGCTGTTTATGCGTGAAGAAGTGAGCTGCACTTCATATCGAGGCCGGGAACATGCATGATTGACCGTTTCCGGAACTGGCGCTGACCAGCAAAAAATAGGCTCTTCGTAATTGAAGGTGTAGTCGGGGTGCGCGCGGCGATTGGTGGATAGGGGTCGAGGTCTTCCAGGATGGAAGTTCCTACGCTGTCCACCGGAAAGACCTCGACGTGTTCCACGCTACCTTTGCCGCGCCCGATCTGACCACCTTCTGTCGCCTTGACGAGCTCGGCCTGCAAGCTGTCGGGCAGCGCCTGGAG
>NZ_JBSJZH010000027.1:0-27276 GCF_054798215.1 Microbacterium sp. GXF6406
TCACCAACTACATCGCACGCAGCCTGCTCGAAGCCGGAGGATTCAGACCAGCCCTACACCCTCGATTGCGATGAGCCGGATTGGCCTCGGGCGACCTGCTCGCCACGGTCGAGGTCCTGCTCGTCGCACTGCTCTACGCCACGGCGCCGTTCATCGTCGCGAAGAAGCTCGGCGATGTGTCTTCGCTGGGGGTCATCACCGTCGCACTGATCGCCGTTGCGATCTTCTACACGCCGTTCACGGTCGCGACGCAGCACGAGGTCCCCACAGCCCCTGCCGCCGTGTCGCTGGTGATTCTCGGGGTGCTGTGCACCGCGGTCGCCTTCCTGCTCTTCTTCGCGCTGATCCGTGAAGTCGGTCCGGTGCGGGCGCCGCTGTTCACCTACGTGAACCCCGTCGTCGCGCTGGTGCTCGGAGCGATCGTGCTGGCCGAGCCCCTCACCCCGGGGCTGCTCATCGGGCTCCCGCTGATCATCATCGGATGCTGGTTCGCCGGGACCGGCGGCCGAATCCGTCCGCGTGCCGGCCAGGCGCGCCCGCCGACGCCGGCACCGTAGCCCGCGAGCGCAGAATCCGTCACATGCGCAAGCGGGCATGCGGATCGAAACTACAATGACCCGTGGGCGGATCTGCCCGACATCCCAGGGAGTGAACGTGGCCCTTATCGTCCAGAAGTACGGCGGCTCGTCGGTCGCCGATGCGGAGAGCATCAAGCGCGTCGCCAAGCGCATCGTCGATACGCGTCGTGCCGGTCACGATGTCGTCGTCGCCGTCAGCGCGATGGGCGACACCACCGATGAGCTCCTCGATCTCGCAAACGAGGTCGCTCCGATCCCGGCACCGCGCGAGATGGACATGCTGCTCTCCAGCGGAGAGCGCATCTCGATGGCGCTGCTGGCGATGGCGATCCACTCGATGGGCTTCGACGCCCGCTCGTTCACGGGCAGCCAGGCCGGCATGATCACCGACGACCACCACGGGTCGGCGCGCATCGTCGACGTCACCCCGGTGCGTCTGCGCGAGGCGCTGGATGAAGGCGCGATCGTGATCGTCGCCGGCTTCCAGGGCTTCAACCGCGATACGCGCGACATCACGACACTCGGCCGTGGTGGCTCCGATACGACGGCCGTTGCGCTGGCCGCCGCGCTCAACGCCGATGTCTGCGAGATCTACAGCGATGTCGACGGCATCTACACCGCCGACCCGCGGGTGATCCCGCGCGCAGGCAAGCTGGATCACGTCTCCAGCGAGGAGATGCTCGAACTCGCCGCGAATGGTGCGAAGGTTCTGTACATCCGCGCCGTCGAGTTCGCACGCCGTCATGGTGTGCTCATCCACGCCCGTTCGACGTTCTCGTCGGCCGAAGGCACGTATGTTCTGGGCGAGGGTATGAAGAACCCGCGCGAAGTTGAGGGAGAAGTCATGGAAGAACCGATCGTCGCCGGTGTCGCAACCGACAAGGGTCAGGCCAAGATCACGGTCGTGGGCGTTCCCGATGTTCCCGGCAAGGCGGCGGAGATCTTCAAGATCGTCGCGAAGTCCGGTGCGAACGTCGACATGATCGTGCAGAACGTGTCGGTGGCGTCCTCCGGCAAGGCCGACATCTCGTTCACGCTGCCCAAGGGCGATGCGGCGACGGCGCTCAAGGCACTGGCGGCCGAGCAGAGCGAGGTCGGGTTCGACAGCCTGATCCACGACGACCAGATCGGCAAGCTCTCCGTCGTGGGTGCGGGCATGCGTGTGCATTCGGGCGTTTCGGCGACGCTGTTCGAGGCGCTGTCGACAGCGGGCATCAACATCGAGATGATCTCGACCTCCGAGATCCGCATCTCGGTGGTGCTGCGCGACACCGACCTCGATGACGCCGCGCGCATCGTGCACACCGCCTATGGGCTGGATTCCGTCGAAGAGGCCGTCGTCCACGCGGGCACCGGCCGCTGAGCGCGCGGTAGACTCGCGACAACCCTGACATCGGCGCCAGGCGCGGCATCCGCATCCCGACGCCGCGCCGAGCGCTCTCGTTCGCAGTACCGTTCGAAGCCAAGGAAATTTCATGACTCGCATCTCCGACCAAGGACACTCCGTCGCCATCGTGGGCGCCACCGGCCAGGTGGGCACCGTGATGCGCGAGATTCTCGCGGAACGCTCCTTCCCGATTCGGGAGCTGCGTCTGTTCTCTTCGGCGCGTTCCGCCGGCAAGACCATCGTTTACAACGGTGTCGACGTGATCGTCGAAGACGTGGAGACCGCTGATCCTTCGGGCATCGAGATCGCGATGTTCTCGGCCGGCGCGACGGCGAGCCGCGCCTACGCCGACCGGTTCGCGGCCGCCGGTGCCGTCGTGATCGACAACTCCAGTGCCTGGCGCGGCGATGACCAGGTTCCGCTTGTGGTGAGCGAGGTGAACCCGCACGCGATCGATGAGCGGCCTCGGGGCATCATCGCGAACCCGAACTGCACGACGATGGCGATCATGCCGGTGCTGAAGCCGCTCGCCGAGGCCGCCGGTCTCGAGCGCCTCATCGTCTCGACCTACCAGGCCGTCTCCGGCTCCGGTCTCGCCGGTGCGGAGGAGCTGCTCGGTCAGGTCGAGGGCGTCCTCGCGCAGGGCGACACCCTGCGTCTCGTGCACGACGGCTCGGCTGTGGACTTCCCCGAGCCCGAGAAGTACATCGCTCCGATCGCGTTCGACGTCGTCCCGCTCGCGGGGTCCGTCGTCGACGACGGCTCGAACGAGACCGACGAGGAGCAGAAGCTCCGCAACGAGAGCCGCAAGATCCTCGAGCTTCCCGCTCTGCGGGTAGCGGGAACCTGCGTTCGGGTGCCGGTCTTCACCGGTCACTCGCTGTCGATCCACGCCGAGTTCGCCGAAGACATCACGCCCGACCGTGCGCGCGAGATCCTGGCATCCGCTCCCGGCGTCGTCCTCGACGAGGTGCCCACGCCGCTGCAGGCGGCCGGCAAGGACCCGAGTTTCGTCGGCCGCATCCGCGCCGACCGGTCGGCGCCCGAGAACAAGGGGCTGGTGCTCTTCGTCAGCAATGACAACCTCCGCAAGGGTGCCGCGCTCAACGCCGTTCAGATCGCTGAGCTCGTGGGTGAGCGCCTCTCGGCCTGATACTTCGCACACAGCGGCCGACAGTCGTCGGTCCGATTGGCGGATGCCGGTCGAAACCCGCGGGTTTCGACCGGCATCCGTCATTCTCGCCGACAAGTGTCCTGTTCCCAGAGCGAGGCGCGTGGATGCTGCATCCGCCGACGCCGCCGAGCGAACCGGGTTGCACAGGGGTCCGAGGTACTCGTGCGGGGGAACTAGACTGGTCGGGTGACTGAATCCGTCGACGTCGTCCTCATCGGTGGTGGCATCATGAGCGCCACCCTCGGAACTCTGCTGCACGAACTCCAGCCCGATTGGAAGATCGTCGCCTTCGAGCGGCTCTCCGATGTGGCGCAGGAGAGCTCGAACCCATGGAACAACGCGGGTACCGGCCACGCGGCCCTCTGCGAGCTGAACTACATGCCGCAGAATCCCAACGGACCGCTCGACCCCGCCAAGGCGGTCTCGATCAACGAGCAGTTCCAGCAGAGCCGGCAGTTCTGGTCGTCGCTCGTCGACAAGGGCGTGCTCGACGCGCCCTCCACGTTCATCAACGCGACCCCGCACATGACGTTCGTGCGCGGAGAGAAGGACGTCGCCTACCTCAAGGATCGCTACGAGGTCCTGAAGACGCAGCCGCTGTTCGAGGGCATCGAATACAGCGAGGATTCCCGCGTCATCAACCAATGGGCGCCGCTGCTCATGCAGAAGCGCCGCAAGGGCGAGCCGTTCGCGGCGACCCGCGTGCCGGCGGGAACCGACGTCGACTTCGGCGCCCTCACGCACCAGCTCTTCGACCACCTGAAGCACGGGGGAGTGCAGCTGCGCACCAACCACGAGGTGCGCGGGCTCAAGAAGCAGAAGGACGGCAGCTGGAACGTGAAGTTCCGCAACGTCCTCGGCCACACTCCCGGCCAGATGAACGCGAAGTTCGTCTTCGTGGGCGCCGGCGGCTGGGCGCTCAAGCTGCTGCAGAAGTCGGGCATCGACGAGATCAAGGGCTATGGCGTCTTCCCGATCGGCGGACAGTTCCTCAAGACCTCGAATCCCGCGGTCGTCTCGCAGCACAAGGCGAAGGTGTACTCGCAGGCTTCCGTCGGCGCTCCGCCGATGTCGGTCCCGCACCTCGATACCCGTGTCGTCGATGGGGAGGCGTCGCTGCTGTTCGGTCCGTTCGCGACCTTCAGCCCGAAGTTCCTCAAGCACGGCTCCATGCTCGACATCGTCTCGCAGGTGCGCACGCACAACCTCTGGCCGATGCTGCGCGTCGCCTTCGCGAACCCCGACCTCATCACCTACCTGCTGGGCGAGCTCACCAAGACGCACCGCAAGAAGGTCGACAGCCTGCGCGTGTTCATGCCGACCGCGAAGGACGAGGACTGGGAGCTGATCCAGGCGGGTCAGCGCGCGCAGGTCATGAAGAAGGACGCGAAGAAGGGCGGCGTGCTCCAGTTCGGCACCGAGGTCGTCTCGGCATCCGATGGGTCGATCGCCGGCCTCCTCGGCGCTTCGCCGGGCGCCTCGACCGCCGTGCCGATCATGCTCGGGCTGCTCGAGAAGTGCTTCCCCGAGCAGTACGCGGGCTGGGAGCCGACGCTGCGCGAGCTCATCCCCACGTACGGGCAGAAGCTCAACGATGACGCCGCCGCGGCGGATGCATCGATGACGGCGACCGCTGCAGCGCTCAACATCGCACGCTGACCATCCACCGTGGCGAAGCTCTACTTCCGCTACGGGGCGATGAACTCCGGCAAGTCGACGGCGCTGCTCCAGGCGGCGTACAACTACGAGGAGCGCGGACAGCGCGTGCTGCTGGCCAAACCCGAGATCGACACCAAGGGCGCCGCGCAGATCGAGAGCCGTCTCGGTGTCACGCGCGAGGTCGACTTCCTGATCCCGGCATCCGGGGATGCGCGTGCGCTCTTCCATGACGAACGCGAGCGGATGCAACGGCGCAATGCCGAGGGGCTCCTGCCGGCCGAACCGATCGATGTCGCCTGTCTGCTCGTCGACGAGGCGCAGTTCCTCTCCGCGGCGCAGATCGACGATCTGTTCCGGATCGCGGTCGTCGATCGGATCCCGGTCATGGCCTACGGCATCCGCAATGATTTCTTGACGCACGCCTTTCCGGGATCGGCCCGACTGCTCGCGATCGCGCATTCGCTCGAAGAGTTGAAGACGATCTGCCGGTGCGGTCGCAAGGCCGTGTTCAACGGTCGTGTGGTCGGCGGTCGCTTCGTGTTCGACGGCGACCAGGTCGCGATCGATGAGGGCTCATCGGGTGGTGCCCCCGCGGATGTCGTGACCTACGAGTCGCTCTGCGGCGACTGCTACCTCGCGGAATCCGGCGGCCGACTGGGCTGACGCCGCGCGTGGTGCTTCCGTCCCGTTGACGCTCGTTCGACAGTGGGATGCGGTATTCGTGCACGCCGATTTTGCGTGGTCTGACCACACGCCCTAGGCTGTGGTCAGACCACAGGAGGTGCGATGGCGGAACGCGCATGGCAACTCGTGCTCGAACACATCGAGCGCGATCTGCTCGAAGGGCGGCTGGGCCCCGGCGACCGCCTGCCCTCCGAGCGCGATCTGTCGGCCGACCTCGGCGTCGGCCGTTCGAGCGTGCGTGAAGCGCTGCGCGTCCTCGAGGTCATGGGCCTCATCCGCACCGGTACCGGTTCGGGCCCCTCCGCCGGGGCGATCGTGATCGCCACGCCCTCCGGCGGCATGTCCGCGCTCCTGCGTCTGCAGGTGGCGGCACGCGGCTTCCCGCTCGCCGATGTCGTGCAGACCCGTCTCGTCCTCGAAGACGCGGTGGCGGCATCCCTGGCCGCATCCCCGGCATCCGACACGAGCGACGCCCGTCGCATCCTGACCGCGATGGATGCCGAGAACCTCACCGCGTCGGAATTCCTCGCCCTCGACGCACAGTTGCATCTCGCTCTCGCCGAGGCCGGCGGCAACTCGGTCATCGCATCGATGATGGCGGGGCTGCGCACCTCGATCGAGTCGTACGTGCTCGACGGGTCGGCGGGCATCGCCGACTGGGATCACATGGCCGACCGCCTGCGCGCCGAGCATCACGCGATCATCGATGCGATCGACGCGGGTCGCACCGGCGCCGCGCGCCGCCTCGTCCACGAACACATCACCGGTTACTACACGGCGGCCGGTCTGACTCCGCACACCGCACACGAGCAATGAGAGATCCCATGGTCAAGCGTCAGTTCCCCAACCCGGTCGAGATCCTCGACCTGATGAAGTTCAAGAAGCCCGAGCTCAACGGCCGCAAGCGCCGTCTCGATGCCGCGCTCACGATCGATGACCTCCGCATCATCGCGAAGCGCCGCACGCCCAAGGCCGCGTTCGACTACACCGACGGCTCCGCAGAGGGCGAGGTCTCGCTGACCCGCGCCCGCCAGGCGTTCGAGGACGTCGAGTTCCACCCGGGCATCCTCAAGCCCGCCCCCGATGTCGACACGAGCGTTGAAATCCTCGGCGGCCCCAGCGCTCTGCCGTTCGCGATCGCGCCGACCGGATTCACGCGTCTGATGCAGACGGAGGGCGAGGTCGCCGGCGCCGGTGCCGCCGCCGCCGCGGGCATCCCGTTCACCCTCTCCACCCTCGGCACCACCTCGATCGAGGGCGTCAAGGAGGTCAACCCCGAAGGGCGCAACTGGTTCCAGCTCTACGTCATGCGCGATCGCGAGATCTCCTACGAGCTGACCCGTCGTGCGGCCGCCGCCGGATTCGACACCCTGCACTTCACGGTCGACACTCCGGTGGCCGGTGCCCGTCTGCGTGACAAGCGCAACGGCTTTAGCATCCCGCCGCAGCTGACCCTCGGCACGATCGTCAACGCGATTCCGCGGCCGTGGTGGTGGTACGACTTCCTCACCACGCCCAAGCTCGAGTTCGCTTCGTTGAGCACCACCGGAGGCACGGTCGGCGAGCTGCTCGACGCGGCCATGGACCCGACGATCAGCTATGAGGACCTCGCGGTCATCCGCGACCTGTGGCCCGGCAAGATCGTGATCAAGGGCGTTCAGAACGTCGAGGACTCGGTCCGTCTGCGCGATGCAGGTGTCGACGGCATCGTCCTGTCGAACCACGGCGGGCGCCAGCTCGACCGCGCGCCGATCCCGTTCCACCTGCTGCCGAGCGTTCGCAAGGCCGTCGGCGACGACTTCACCGTGATGATCGACACCGGCATCATGAACGGCGCCGACATCGTCGCCGCCGTGGCCCTCGGCGCCGACTTCACGATGATCGGCCGCGCCTACCTCTACGGACTCATGGCCGGTGGCCGTGAGGGCGTCGACCGCACGATCGCGATCCTGCGCACCGAGATCGAGCGCACGATGCGTCTGCTGGGCGTCGCCTCGCTCGCCGAGCTCGAGCCCGGTCACGTCACGCAGCTGCAGCGACTGGTGCCCGTCGCCCGCTGAGACCACGAGCCCGGGTCGCCCTGCTGAGATCCTCAGCGGGGCGACCCGGGCTCTGTCGTTCTCGGAACGCGTGTCAGAAGGACGCGAGCAGCTCGTCGAGGCGGGCGGCGGTGTCCTCCCAGCCCTCGACGGCTATGCAGCGCACGCCCAGGGCGAGCACGGGATAGTCGTTGCCGCCGTCGTCGAGACGATCGCCGTAGAACAGCATGTCGCTCAGCGGGACCCCGGTGTGCTCGACGAGAGCGGTCATCCCGAAGGCCTTGTCGATGCCTGCGCGCGTGATGTCGATGGAGGTCGATCCGCCGGCGCGCACCTCGAGATCGGGGACGCGGGCGGCCACCGCATCGCGCAGGGCGATGCGCTTGCTCCCGGACGGATCCCAGGCGAGCTTCGCCTCGCCCGGTGCCTTCTGCCCGAGCGCGGAGAACGTGATCTGCGAGCCGCGATCCTCGAGGATCTCGCCCCAGGGCGCGGGCTCCCACAGTCCCAGGCGCTCGGCCTCTTCGCGCAGGGCGGTCAGAGCCGCCGTCTTCTCCTTCCCGGAGAGGTCGTGCGCGTAGACGGGGGTGAAGTCGGTTCCGTCGTGGCGGAGGTAACGGGTGCCGCACGTGGGCAGAAGGTGCATGCGCTCGAGCAGCGCCGGCTCGACGTCGCCGAGGCGCGCGATGACCTGAGAGCGGAACTGCGCCTCATTGCCACCGGAGATGATCGCGACATCGGCGACGCGCAGGAGAGCCCGCAGCTGGGCGGCGATGCGCGGGTCGATCGCACTCTTGGACGGCGAGAGAGTGTCATCGAGATCGAAGGCGACGAGACGGGGAATGGTCATGGTGCATCCAGGGTAGGGGAGGGCATCGGATGCTCCGGCACGGCCAGAGCGGTGACGATCAGTGCGAGCGCTGCGCCGAGCGTCGCACCGGTGGAGTTGGCGAGCACATCCGCCAGGCTCGCGGTCCGCTCGGGAAGCCGGGCGGCCTGTGCCAGCTCGATGGCGCTCGACAGCAGGGGGCCGACGGCGAAGGCGAGCGGCCAGACGCGGCGCGGCAGGAGAACGAAGGCGAGGCATCCGACCGGGATGAACACGGCGATGTTCGCGATGACCTCGAGCGCGTCGAAGGTCAGCCAGGACCAGCCCCAACCGTCCTGAAGAGTGCGCAGAACGGCATCCAATAACCCGGGGGCGCTCTCCTCGACGGGGCGGGGTGAGAGCGTCAGCACAGCGAGGAAGACGAGAAACGGGATGCTGATCGCCACGGCGACGCGTCGCGTGACCGGTCTTTGCGGGGGAAGCGAGAAAGACATGCGGCGCTGCCCTCCTCGCAATGATGTCCGGGTGAACGAGATGAGGACCCGCCTTCCGGCGGGTCCTCATCTCGTCTGGTCGGGGTGACAGGATTTGAACCTGCGGCCTCTTCGTCCCGAACGAAGCGCGCTACCAAGCTGCGCCACACCCCGTTTTGCAACCGTTTGAGTCTATCGCGAAACTCCTCCAGTGCCGAATCGAGAGCCGAGATCGGCACCCTTCGGCGTGTCTCGGGCCGTCAGGGTGAGCAGAGTCGCCTCCGGCCGGCACGCGAAACGCACCGGCGCGTAGATCGAATGCCCGCACCCGGCGCTGACATTCAGCGGGATGCTCCGATCGCCGCTCGTCCAGGCGCTCAGGCCCTTCGCCTGCTTGAGCGGGATGTCGCAATTGGCGACGAGCGTGCCGAAGAACGGCAGGCAGACCTGGCCGCCGTGCGTATGCCCGCCGAAGATCGCATCCGCGCCGAGGTCCGTGAAGGCATTGAGCACGCGCTGATAGGGCGCGTGGGTAACACCGATCAGGGGAGTGGTGGAGCCGCGACGCCCCAGATCACCGATCGCCTCGGGCAGTGCCGACAGGTCATCCCAGTCGCGGTGCGCGTCATTCACGCCGAACAGGTCGACGTCGCGGCCACCGACGGACAGCCGTGCCGCGGTGTTGTTGAGCGATGCCCATCCGAGCTCGTGCGTGAAGAAGGCGTCCAATGCCGCGGTGTCGAGCCGCTCCGGCGTGCGGTGGGCCTTCGAGGGGCCGGAGAAATAGCGGACCGGGTTGCGCGGCGCCGGAGCGAACAGGTCGTTCGAACCGTGCACGAACACCCCGGGCACCCCGGCGAAGGGCTCGAAGGCACGGCGGATGCCGGCGAGGCCGTCACGGTGGCCGAGGTTGTCGCCGGTATTCACGACGAGATCGGGTTCGAGATCCGCCAGCGAGGCGAGCCAGTCCTGCTTGCGTTGCTGCCACGGAGCCATATGGGCATCCGAGACGTGCAGCACGCGCAGGGGAGCGGAACCGGTCGGCAGCGCCGCGGAGGTCGCGGTGCGCACGGTGTAGAGATGGCGTTCGATGCCGATGCCCCACACGGCGCATGCGGCGCCGACGGCCCCCACCGCGCTGAGCGCGGTGAGGGCCGGATGCATCGGTCGCCGTGCTGTCGTCAGCACTTCACGGTCACGGTCGTGGATTTGCTCGCCGCCGAACCGGCAGACGGAGAGGTGTTCTCGACCTCGGAGCCCGGGCCGCGGCACGAGCCGTGGAGTGAGACGTTCAGGAAGCCGGCCGCGTGCAGCGCAGCGACGGCCTCATCCGGGGCGCTGCCCGTCACATCCGGCACGGTCGCACCCTTGCCGTTGCTCGGGGAGATCGTCACGGTCGTGCCGCTGGAGACCTGGCCGGCACCGGGGTCCTGCTCGGCGATCTGGCCCTCGGGCGCATCGCTGTCGACAGGGTCACCGACGGTCACCGAGAATCCGGCTTCCTCGAGCGTCTTCGTCGCATCCTCGATCGACTGACCGATCACGCTCGGCAGGTTCACGAGAACACGGCGGGTGAGGTTCTTGTCGGGCTCGGGGAACGGATCGCCACCGCCGAGCGCCTCGTTCGCGGCGCGCTGCATGTCACGGGCGATGCCGTAGCGGGCGTTCTGGAGGAGGCCGTTGTTGGCCCAGACGTTGGTGATGTTCGCCTGGCCCTCCCAGCGGCCGACCCAGACGGCGGTCGTCGCCTTCGTGCTGGATTCGATCATCATGGTCGACCAGCTCTCGTGGGTTCCGGTCTTGCCGATGAGGGGCACGCCATCGCCGGTGTTCGCCTGGGCGCCGGTGCCGCCGTTCATCACTCCCTGCAGGGCGTACGCCGCGGTTGCGGCGACCTCGGGGGAGATGACCTGGCTGCAGGACGCCTGCGGCAGCGGGCGCTCCGCACCGGCCTGGTCGACGACCTTGTCGATCGCACGCGGCTCGCAGTAGATCCCCTTGTTGGCCACCGTCGCGTAGGCGCTGGCCATGTCCAGCGGCGAGATGTTCTTCGAGCCGAGCACGTCGTACGGATGGTTCTCGTCGGTGACCTTGCCCATGTTTCCGAGGTTCACGCCCATGCGATCGGCGACGGCGTTGATGTCGCAGAGGTCGAGCTTCTCGGCCATGGCCAGGTAGCCCGAGTTCAGCGAGTCGCGGGTGAAGCGCATCGGGCTGCCCACGTAGCCGCCGCTGTTGGCGAAGTTCCCGATCTTCGAGCTCATCGGCACCGGGCTGTCGCCGCACTTCATCTTCGTGAAGATGCGGTTCGTGCCGTTGATCGTCTCGTTGACCGAGTTGCCCTTCTCGAGCCAGTCGATCAGCGTGAACAGCTTGTACGTCGATCCGACCTGGAAGCCGGTCGATCCGCCGTGATCATAGTCGGAGGCGAAGACGAGAGAGGTATAGGCCTGATCGTCGGAGTGCGTCTCCCGGAAGTTCGTGTTCTGGGCCATTGCGAGGATGCGTCCGGTCGCGGGCTCCACCGTGACGCCCGCGGCGCCGAGGTGCTGGTTGTCGAGGTTGGCGGGAACACGATCGCGCAGGCCGATGATCGCCGGCTCCTGGATGCGCATGTCGAGGGTCGTGTAGATCTGCAGGCCCTTGCGCTGCAGCGACTCCCGGCGCTCGTTCGCCGTGTCGCCGAAGGTGTCGTCATAGGCGGCGTCACCGAGCACGACGGTCTTGACGTACTGGCAGAAGTAGGCGTTGTTGCCGGCCGCCGCGCACCCCTGGGTGGGCTGCTTGATGTCGGGCGTGATCGGAGACTCGATGGCGGTGGTGTGCTGGGCCTCGGTGATCTTGCCGTCCGTGTACATGCGGTCGAGCACGTAGTCGCGGCGGTCCTTCGTCAGGGCCCAACCGTCCGCCTCGCCGTTGACGCCCTCACCGGCCGAGCCGCCGTAGAGGTCGATGCGGTAGGTGTTCGGATTCTGGACGATTCCGGCGAGCGTTGCGGCCTGCTCGACCGTGAGCTTCGCCGCGGTCGTGTTGAAGTAATAGTTCGCCGCGGCCTCGATGCCGTAGATCGTGCCGCCGAAGCTGGCGATGTTCAGATAGCCGAGCAGGATCTCGTTCTTCGAGTAGTCCTTCTCGATCTGGATCGCGTAGCGCATCTCCTGCAGCTTGCGCTCGATGCCATCGGTGCCGACGGCGTTGGTGGCGTCCTCCCAGCACTGGGCGATCTTGTCGTCGTAGTTCTCCTCGCCGGGCAGGACCTCCTGCTCGCACTGCTGCACGAGGACGTTCTTGACGTACTGCTGGCTGATGGTCGAGGCGCCGCGCGAGGACGTCTTCTTGAGGTTGTCGACCACGGCCTTGACGGTGGCACCGATGTTGATGCCGCCGTGCTCGTAGAAGTTCTTGTCCTCACTGGAGAGGATCGCGTCGTAGACGACCGGGTTGATCTCGTCGAAGTCGACCTGGGTGCGGTTCTGATCGTAGAACGTGGCCATGGTGAACCACTCGCCGTTCTTGTCCTTCCCGTAGAAGGAACTCGGCTCCATCGGAGCATCGGGCTTGAGGTAGGACGGCAGGTTCTCGAAGAGATCCAGTGCCTGCGAACCTGCGGCGCCCGCGACGGCCAGGGCGGGGGTGACGGTCGCTGTCACCAGGACCCCGGCGACAACGCTGAGCCCGACGAGACCGAGAAGGCCGCCGAGCACGCCTTTCACCGTGCGATTCTTCTGAGGCATACGCTAGATCGTAGGGGAATTCCCTGAATACCACCTTTGACGCGCGGCTCCGTCCGGCGTCGCCGACTGTAGGAGTGCGCCGCATGACCACCTGGGAATATCTGACCACCCCGCTGCTGATCCACAACACGGCTGCAATCCTCAACAACTGGGGCAAGCAGGGGTGGGAGCTCGTGCAGGTCGTCACCGGACCCGAGGGCGGATTGGTCGCCTACTTCAAGCGCCCAGCCGTCGGCGACGGCTCCAACAGCGCGGGCCTCGCGGCGGCCGAGCAGGCCGCGCGCCAGTTCGGCGGAGGAGCAGCATGAGCGTCGCTGAGCGCTTGAGCGAGCTGGGCATCGAGCTGCCCGCGGTCGCCGCTCCGGTCGCCGCCTATGTGCCGGCGGTCGTGCACGGAGACCTCGTCTACACCTCCGGCCAGCTGCCCTTCTCCGGGGGCGCTCTGCCGGCGATCGGCAAGGTCGGCGCCGCGGTCTCGGCAGAGGACGCGCAGTCCTATGCCCGCACGTGCGCGCTCAACGCGCTCGCGGCAGCCGCGGTGGCTGCCGGCGGCATCGAGAGGATCGGCGGCGTTCTCCGCGTCGGCGGCTTCGTGGCATCCGACCCCTCCTTCACGGGCCAGCCCGCGGTCATCAACGGCGCCAGCCACGTGCTCGGCGAGATCTTCGGCGACGCGGGTGCCCACGCCCGCGCCGCCGTCGGCGTCTCGGTGCTCCCGCTGGACAGCCCGGTCGAGGTCGAGGTGACCTTCACTCTCGCCTGAGAGACCTTCACCTCCCGTCTCACGACTGAGCCCCGTCGCATCTGTGCAGATGCGACGGGGCTCAGTCGTGCTGGGGCGGGTGCCGCCCCGCGGATCACCTCACCTGCGAGGAGATGATGCTCATCACCGCTGTGTCGGCGAGCGTCGTCGTGTCGCCCACCTCACGGCCCTCGGCGACATCGCGCAGCAGGCGGCGCATGATCTTGCCCGAACGCGTCTTCGGAAGCTCGCCCACGATGTAGACGTCGCGGGGGCGGGCGATCGCGCCGATCTGCGCGCCGACGTGCTGGCGCAGCTGGGTCGCCAGGCCGTCGGCGTCATGAGCGGCCAGGTAGCTCTCCTTGATGATGACGAACGCGACCACGGCCTGGCCGGTCGTCTCATCGGATGCTCCGACGACGGCCGCCTCGGCGGTGGACTCGTGCGCGACCAGGGACGACTCGATCTCGGCGGTCGACAGGCGATGGCCCGAGACGTTCATGACGTCATCGACCCGGCCGAGCAGCCAGAGGTCGCCGTCCTCGTCGAGACGGGCGCCATCGCCAGCGAAGTAGTAGCCCTCGTCGGCGAACTTGTCCCAGTAGGTCTCCTTGTAGCGCTCCGGGTCGCCCCAGATGCCGCGCAGCATGCTCGGCCAGGGCTCGGTGATGACGAGGAGCCCGCCGTTGCCGTTGCCGACCTCGGCGCCGGACTCGTCGACCACGTCGATCGAGATGCCGGGCAGCGGAACCTGCGCCGAACCGGGCTTCGTCGCCGTGACGCCGGGCAGCGGGGAGACCATGATCGCGCCGGTCTCGGTCTGCCACCAGGTGTCGACGATCGGCGTATCGCCGCCGCCGATGACCTCGCGGTACCACATCCACGCCTCGGGGTTGATGGGCTCGCCCACCGAGCCGAGCAGACGGATCGATGACAGGTCGAACTTCTGCGGCACGGCACGGCCCGTCTTCATGAACGAGCGGATCGCGGTCGGCGCGGTGTAGAAGATCGTCACGCCGTACTTCTCGATGATCTCCCACCAGCGGCCGGGGTGCGGCGCTTCCGGCGTGCCCTCGTAGAGCACCTGGGTGGCGCCGTTGGCCAGGGGCCCGTAGGTGACGTAGCTGTGGCCGGTGATCCAGCCGATGTCGGCGGTGCACCAGAAGACGTCGGTCTCGGGGTTGAGGTCGAAGACGTTGCGGTGCGTGTACGACGCCTGCGTCAGATAACCGCCGGACGTGTGCAGGATGCCCTTGGGGTTTCCCGTCGTGCCGGAGGTGTAGAGGATGAAGAGCGGGTTCTCGGAGGGGAAGGCCTCGGCCTCGTGCTCGGAGGATGCCGTGGGCACGACGTCGTGCCACCAGATGTCGCGCCCGTCGACCCACTCGACCTCGTTCTCGCCGCGGCGCACGACGAGCACGTTCTCGACGGTCTGCTGTTCTCCGTCGCCACGATCGGCGAGAGCCTGGTCGACGGCGGGCTTCAGGGGCGAGACGCGGCCCTTGCGGTAGCCGCCGTCGGCGGTGATGACGAGCTTCGCGCCGGCATCGTCGATGCGGGAGCGGAGGCTGTCGGCGCTGAAGCCGCCGAAGACGACGGAGTGGATCGCGCCGAGGCGCGCGACGGCGAGCATGGAGACGACCGCCTCGGGGATCATCGGCAGGTAGATCGCGACGCGGTCGCCGGCTCCGACGCCGAGGTCGGTGAGGACGTTGGCGGTGCGCTTGACCTCTTCGGTCAGCTCCGCGTAGGTGATGCGGCGGGAGTCGCCGGGCTCGCCTTCCCAGAGGAGCGCGACGCGGTCCCCGTTGCCTGCTTCGACGTGACGGTCGAGGCAGTTGTAGGCGACGTTCAGTTCGCCGTCGTCGAACCATTTGGCGAACGGCGGCGTCGACCAGTCGAGGACCTCGGTGAAGGGCTTGTGCCAGTGCAGCTCCCGGGCCTGCTCGGCCCAGAAGCCCTCACGGTCGGAGGCGGCGCGCTCGTAGAGCTCGGGCTGGGCGACGGCGGCCGCGGCGAATTCATCCGAAGGGGGGAACTGCCGGGTCTCGTCGAGGAGGTGGTCGATCTGGCTGCTCATTGGCACGCGCTCCTTTGCGGCGGGACATGGTCGCGCAGGGAACACGACCGTGAGGGCGAATCTAGCCTTCGGGCGTTTTCGTCAATACTGCCGAAAGTCGGTAGTCGGATGGGTTTTGCAGGGCGGGGCGGCTTGCGTACACTCGACGACAGCCGAAATTCTCTTTCCGGCCTGGGCACGCTCATCCTCCCCCGGACGGGGCGTGCCTATGGCGGCACCTCATTCCCCCCGTGAGGTGCCGCCTTCATCGTCTTCGACGAGGACCGCCGCGAGTCTTTCTGCACGTCTCGCTCGCGCATGGAGTTGCTCACAGGGCGCACGGATCCGATCTGACCGCGGATGCTGCGGCGCCTACTTTCGTGGCATGACGACGCCCTTCATCATCCAGCCCCGCGAGAGCATCCGCATCGCGCCCGGCGGTGCGCGCACCGCGGATCTCGACCCGGCGTTCGGGCCGATCGCCGAGCACTGCGCCGATCCGATGGTCACCGACGTCTTCGTCAACGGTTCCGAGGGGCTTTTCGTCGATCGCGGAGAGGGCGTCGAGCGCATCCACGGATGGACGGCATCCGAGAGGGAGGTGCGCGACTTGGCCGTCGCGCTGATCGGTGCCGGGGGTCGGCACCTCGATGACCAGTCGCCGTGCGTCGATGTGCGTCTCGCTTCCGGGGTTCGGGTCCATGCCGTGCTCGCTCCGGTGTCCACCGCCGGCACCGCCATCTCCGTGCGCATCCCGCGGGTCGATGCCGATGATCTCGAAGCTCTCGCCGCGCTCGGCGCCTTCGACGCCCGCCAGCGCATCTGGCTGGAGACGCTCGTCGCCGAGCGCGCGAACATCCTGCTCACCGGAGGGACGGGCACCGGCAAGACGACTCTTCTCGCGGCGCTCCTGCGAACGGTGCCTCCCACGGAGCGCATCGTCACGATCGAGGATGTCGCGGAGCTCCGCCCCGGGCATCCTCATCACGTCGCCCTCGAAGCGCGTCAGGCGAATCTCGAAGGGGCAGGATCGATCACCCTCGCCCGTCTGGTGCGCGAATCATTGAGAATGCGCCCTGACCGGCTCGTCGTCGGGGAATGCCGCGGTGAAGAGGTGCGCGAGCTGCTCTCGGCGCTGAACACCGGTCATGACGGCGGCGCCGGCACACTGCATGCCAGCGGTCTTGTGGATGTCCCCGCGCGTCTGGAGGCGCTCGGGGCGTTAGCGGGTATGGATGCCACGGCGCTCGCCCGTCAGGCGGTGAGCGCTTTCACGATCGTGGTCCACTTGGCTCGCGGGGCCGATGGCGTGCGCCGCATCGCCCAGGCCGGTCGTCTCGTCCTGCGCGATGACCGTCTGGCGATCGAGGACGTTCAGCCATGGTGAATCAGCGCGAACTGCCCGCCACAGCCGAGGCCGCGGCGGTGGCCGTGCGCACCCTCGCTGTGCTGCTGCAAGCAGGTGCGGCGCCTGCGGCGGCCTGGAGGCACCTCGCGGAGTCGGGAGACCCGCACGCCGAGCGCGTGGTCTCGCGGTGCGATGCCGGTGCACCCCTTTCTCTGGCGATCGAGGAGGAGGGCGGTGCGTGGTGCGATGTCGCGGCTGCCTGGGAGATCGCCACGACGGTCGGGGCGCCGCTCGCCGAGGTGCTGCGCTCGCTCGCCGAGACGATGCGCGACACAGCCAGCGCCGCCGACGATGTGCGCATCGCGCTCGCCGAGCCCGCCGGTACGGCACGGCTGCTGCTCTGGATGCCGTTGGCCGGGCTCCTGCTCGGATTCGCCCTCGGATTCGACACGCTCGGTGTGCTCGTCACACAGCCCATCGGCACAGCCTGCCTGGTCGCGGGTCTGCTCCTCGTCCTCGCGGCGCGGCTGTGGACCCGTCGTCTGCTGCGTCGAGCGCAGCCCGATCCCGGGACCCCCGGAATGCACGCCGAGCTCGTCGCCGTCGGAGTCTCCGGCGGTGCATCCATCGAGCGCACGCTCCGGCTCATCGGCGACAGTGCAGCGGCTGATCGGCTCTGCGGCGACCGTACCGACGACGTACTGCGGCTCTCGCGCGCAGCCGGTGTTCCGGCCGGAGAGCTGCTGCGCGCCGCGGCCGCACTCGAGCGCCACGAGTCCCGCGTCGCCGGCCGACTTCGCGCCGCGAAGCTCTCATCCCAGCTGCTCATCCCGCTGGGCGTGTGCACGCTGCCCGCGTTCCTGCTGCTGGGCGTCGCCCCACTCATGATCTCCGTGCTCACCTCGACCCCGCTGCCGGTCTGACGGCGGCCAGAAGAAAGAAGGAACACATGAACACGCTCCCACCGCTGACCCGGCGCCGGGCCATCACGCTCTTCTCCGATGAGGCAGGCGCGGCGACCGCAGAGTATGCGATAACCACGATGGCGGCAGTCGCCTTCGCGGGCCTCCTCGTCGTCATCATGCGGTCCGATGAGGTGCGCGGGATCCTCACCGATCTCGTGCGTCGCGCACTGACCGTCTCCTGATATGCGTCTGCTCTGCGCGGATGAGCGCGGTTCCGTCGCCGCGGAGCTCGCGCTCGCGCTGCCGGCGGTGGTGATCACTCTGCTCCTGGGCGCGAGCGTGCTCGGCGCGGCGGCCCAGCAGGTGGCGCTGCAGGATGCGGTGGCGGATGCCGCCCGGCTGCTGGGGCGCGGGGAGAGCGCGGCCTCAGCCCAGGCCGTCGTCGCCGCGGCCGTGCCCTCGGCACACATGTCGGGCCACACCCGCGGCGAACTCATCTGCGCGAGCGCGCAGGTCGATGTTCGCATCGGCGGGCTGATCAGAATCCCGCTGTCGGCGTCGAGCTGCGCGTTGTCCGGCGGGCTCTGATGGCGGGGACGGCGCTCGCCGCAGGCGTGCTGGCGGTCTCCGCGACGCTGACGGTGGGCCTCGCGGGCTTCGGCGGGGCGGCTGTGACCGCTCAGCGCGCAGCGGGGGCGGCGGATGCGGCGGCGCTGGCCGCGGCGGATGCCGCCTCCGGAGCCGTCATCACTGCGGAGGAACCGTGTGCGCTTGCCGCGCGGGTGGCAGCGGCATCCGCCGCCCGGCTCACCTCCTGCGTGCTCGTGGGGGTCACCGCAACGGTCGAGGTGCGTGTCGCTTTCGGGGTCCTCGCTGCCGGCTCCCGGGCTCGGGCGGCGCCTGCTCCCGGGTGACGGAGGGAAGCGCCCGACGGACTTGGTAGACTTACATGATTGCGGACACGTGCGATGCCAGTATCGCCGTGTCGTTTTCATACGGGGAGTTCTGATGGTTGATCGGGAAAAAGTAAACGGGCATTGGGAAATTGACCCGGACCACACGCGGATCGGTTTCTCCGCGCGCCACGCGATGATCACATCCGTACGCGGATCTTTCAACGACATCACGGGCAAGCTGCTGGTCGACATCGACAACCCCGGCAACTCCTCTGCAGTCGTGACCCTGAACGTCGCCAGCGTCGATACCCGCAATGCCAAGCGTGACGAGCACCTGCGCAGCGAAGACTTCTTCAACGTCGAGAAGTGGCCCACGATCACATTCGTGAGCACGAGCATCGAAGAGGTCGACGAAAATGCGATCGCCGTGATCGGCGACCTCACCATCCGCGATGTCACCCGTCAGATCATGATCCCTCTGGCCATCACCGGTGTGCAGGAAGACGCATGGGGCGTGCTCCGCGCCGGCTTCGAGGGCACCCGCCGGCTGGAGCGCCGCGACTACGGCCTCGAGTGGAACATGCCGCTCGATACCGGTGGCGTGCTGATCTCCGAGCGCATCACGCTCGAGTTCGAGATCTCGGCCATCAAGAGCGACGACTCCGAGGCCAAGAGCGCCGACTGACCTCACCGCGTCGTCATTCGGCGTACGCTGGTCTTGTAGCCGTCTCCCGTGCCCGTCAGGGGCCACCCGAGGGATTCTGACGGCGGATACCCGAGACTGCACGCACAGCTCTGCTGTGATCTCACCACCACGGTGTGTATGGTGTGCTTCGAAGAAAGGACGCCCCCTTGGCTGAAGGCAAGAAGCTCGTCATCGTCGAGTCCCCGACGAAGATGCGGTCGATTCAGGGGTACCTCGGCGACGGTTATGAGGTGCTCAGCTCCGTCGGCCATATCCGCGACCTCGCGGACAAGAAGGACATCCCGGCGGCAGACAAGGCCGCATACGGGAAGTACTCGATCGACATCGACAACGGCTTCGACCCGTACTACGTCGTCTCCGACCGCAAGACGAAAACGGTGGCCGAGCTCAAGCGTGCGCTGAAGACCGCTGACGAAGTCCTGCTGGCCACTGATGGCGACCGCGAGGGCGAGGCGATCGCCTGGCATCTGCTCGAGACCCTCAAACCGAAGGTCCCCGTCAAGCGGATGGTCTTCCACGAGATCACGAAGGACGCCATCCAGGCGGCGATCGGCAATACGCGCGAGCTCGACCTCGCACTCGTCGATGCGCAGGAGACCCGGCGCATCCTCGATCGCCTGTACGGCTGGGATGTCTCGCCGGTGCTCTGGTACAAGGTCAAGACCGGCCTGTCGGCCGGACGCGTGCAGTCCGCGGCCACTCGCATGATCGTCGAGCGCGAGCGCGAGCGCATGGCGTTCGTCTCGGCCGAATACTGGGACGTCGCCGCGACCGCCGCCGGCGCCAGCGCCTTCGGGGTGCGTCTCGTGCGCGTCGACGGCGGACAGCTCGCCCGCGGCACGGATTTTGATGACGCCGGCAAGCTCAAGAAGGCCGTCGTCGTGCTCGACGAGAGCAAGGCCACGGCTCTCGCCCAGGCCGTCGATGCGGCCGGTGCCGGCACGGTCACCAAAGTCGAGGCCAAGCCGGGAACCCGTAGCCCGTACGCGCCGTTCACGACCTCGACGATGCAGCAGGAGGCCGGACGCAAGCTCTCGATGAGCGCCAAGCAGGCCATGAGCGTCGCCCAGCGCCTGTATGAAAAGGGCTTCATCACCTATATGCGTACCGACTCGGTCGCGTTGAGCACGCAGGCCGTGCAGGCCGCGCGCAGCCAGGCCGTGGCGCTTTACGGCGACAACGCGGTTCCGCTGAAGCCCCGGGTGTACAAGTCCAAGAGCAAGAACGCGCAGGAGGCGCACGAGGCCATCCGCCCCTCGGGCGACAACTTCCGCAAGCCCGCATCGGTGTCGGGCGAGCTCGATCGCGAAGAGCTGCGCCTGTACGACCTCATCTGGAAGCGCACGGTCGCCAGCCAGATGTCCGACGCCAAATACGAGACGACGACCGTGACGCTGTCGGTGGATGCCGCGGGGCAGAACGCCGAGTTCACAGCATCCGGAACTGTCTACACCTTCAAGGGCTTCCTCGAAGCCTATGAAGAGGGGCGCGATGAGAAGCGCGCCGATGCCGATGCCGACTCCAACCAGTCGCTGCCGGCTGTCGCCGTCGGCGATGAGCTCACGATGTCGGATGCTGAGCCGAAGGGCCACAAGACCAGCCCGAAGCCGCGCTTCACCGAGGCCTCGCTCGTCAAGGCTCTGGAGGAGCGGGGGATCGGCCGCCCTTCGACGTTCGCCAGCATCATCGGCACCGTGATCGATCGCGGTTATGCGACCAAGCGCGGTCAGGCGCTCGTTCCGACGTGGATGGCGTTCAGCGTCGTGCGTCTGCTTGAGGAGCACTTCACCGACCTGATCGACTACGACTTCACGGCGGCGCTCGAGGACGACCTGGATGCGATCGCCACGGGCGAGCAGAAGCGCGTCGAATGGCTGAAGTCGTTCTACTTCGGTTCCGACGAGCACACCGGTCTGCGTCAGATCGTCGACAACCTCGGCGAGATCGATGCGCGTGCGCTGAACTCGACGAAGATCACCGATACGGCGACGCTCCGCTTCGGCAAGTACGGTCCCTACCTCGAGGTCATCGATCCGGCCAAGCCGGATGAGCGCGGCCGCATCGTCAACGTCCCCGAGGAGCTCGCACCCGATGAGCTCACGGCGGAGAAGGCCCGTGAGCTGATCGATGCCCCGGTCGCCGGTGACCGCGTGCTCGGCACGAACCCGGAGAACGGTCGAGAGATCGTCGTGAAGGACGGTCGCTACGGCCCCTATGTGCAGGAGAACCTGCCGGAGGAGCCGGTCGAGGCCGACGAGACGACCGGTGAGGTCATCGAGAAGCCGAAGAAGAAGACGGCGAAGAAGGACGCGCCCAAGCCGCGCACCGGTTCGCTGTTCCGCTCGATGTCCGTCGAGACCGTCGATCTGGAGACGGCTCTGCAGCTGCTGAGCCTGCCGCGCGTCGTCGGCACGGATCCGGAGACGAATGACGAGATCACGGCGCAGAACGGCCGGTACGGTCCGTACCTGAAGAAGGGCACGGATTCGCGTTCGCTGGAGAGCGAGCAGCAGATCTTCGACGTCACCCTTGAACAGGCGCTGGAGATCTACAAGCAGCCGAAGTACGGTGCCGGTTCGCGTCGGGCTTCCAGCGCGCTCGCGGAGTTCGAGGCCGATCCGGTCAGCGGCAAGCCGATCCGCATTCGCGATGGCCGCTTCGGTGCGTATGTCACCGACGGTGAGACGAACGTCACGATTCCGCGCGGCCAGAAGCCCGAGGACATCACGTTCGAGATCGCCGTTCAAATGCTCGCCGATAAGCGAGCCAAGGGGCCCGCCCCCAAGCGCGGCGCGAAGAAGGCTCCTGCCAAGAAGACGGCGGCGAAGAAGCCCGCGGCGAAGAAGGCTCCCGCGAAGAAGGCGGCGCCCAAGACCGACGAGGAGAAGGCTGCAGCGCGGTCGGCTGCGGCGAAGAAGGCTGCGGCGACGCGTGCGGCCAATGCTGCGGCGAAGAAGGCAGCCGCTTCGTGACCGAGCGCCCGGGACTCTGGATCACGCTCGAGGGCGGCGATGGCTCGGGGAAGACGACGCAGGCTCAGCTGCTGGAGGCATGGCTCGGCGAGACGGGCCGAACGGTCGTGCGCACGCGCGAGCCGGGCGGCAGCGAGGTCGGTCAGCTGATCCGCGACATCGTCCTGCATCACCGGGGGGACATCGCGCCGCGCGCCGAGGCGTTGCTGTACGCCGCGGACCGTGCGCACCACGTCGCGACGGTCGTGATGCCGGCGCTGGAGCGCGGGGAGGTCGTGCTGCAGGATCGCTACCTCGATTCCTCCGTGGCCTATCAGGGCGCTGGACGGGTGCTGGACGCGGACGAGGTCCGCGCCCTGTCGCTGTGGGCGGCCGAGGGGGCTCTGCCGGATCTGACGGTGCTGCTGGACTTGGATCCCGCGGCGGCGCGGTTGCGCCTGGACGCGGCCGACAAGCCCTTCGACCGGCTCGAGGCGGAGAAGCTCGACTTCCACGTGCGGGTCCGGGATGCCTTCCGGAAGCTGGCGGATGCGGAGCCGGAGCGGTTCCTGGTTCTGGATGCCGCGGCATCCGTCGAGGATATCTCCGCGGCGATCCGGTCCCGGGTCGCCGACCTGATCTGACGAGTGGGCACGGGCGCTGTCGGCGGCGCCGGTTAGGCTGAGTACATGACCGTCACGCTCGCCCCCTTCCCGTGGACGGATGTCTGGGGGCAGGATGCCGCGGTCGAGACGCTGCGCGATGCGGCCGCTGATCCTGCGGCGCTGTCGCACGCATGGTTGATCACCGGGCCGCCCGGATCGGGGCGTTCGACGCTCGCGCATGCCTTCGCGGCGGCTCTCATCGCCTCCGGGCCCGATGACGAGCACACCATGCGCCAGGTCCTCGCAGGTACGCACCCCGATGTCACGGCTCTGCGCACCGATAAGGTCATCATCACGATCAAAGAGGCCCGTGCGCTGGTCGAGCGATCGTATTTCGCCCCTTCGGCGGGCCGGTACCGCGTGATCGTCGTCGAAGACGCCGATCGCATGGTCGAGCGCACGTCGAACGTGCTGCTCAAGGCGCTGGAGGAGCCGCCGGAGCGCACGGTGTGGGTGCTGTGCGCGCCGAGCGAAGCAGATCTCCTCCCGACGATCCGCTCCCGCGTGCGGCCGCTGCGCCTGCGCGAGCCCGACGTCGACGATGTCGCACGGCTCATCGTGCAGCGCACGGGCGCCGAACCGGGGATCGCCGAGCAGGCGGCGCGCCACGCTCAGCGGCACATCGGTATGGCGCAGCGCTTGGCGACGGATGAGGCGGCGCGCCGCCGCCGGGCGACGACCCTGCGCGCAGTGCTCGATGTCCGCGGCGTCGGCACCGCGGTGGAGACGGCGGGGGAGATCATCCAGGCGGCGACCGATGACGCGAAGGCCCTGACCGCCGAGCGAGATGCCGCCGAACGCGCGTCACTGCTGCGCACGGTGGGCATCGCCGAGGGACAGGCCGTGCCCCCGGCCGTCCGCTCACAGATCTCAGCGTTGGAAGACGACCAGAAGAAGCGCGCGACGCGCAGCCTTCGGGACGGGATCGACCGTGTGCTCACCGATCTGCAGTCGCTGTTCCGCGACGTCATGATGCTGCAGTACGGCCGCGGAGACGATCTGATCAACCGTGAGCTGAACACCGACCTTGCGGCGTTGGCCGCAGCCTGGCCCGTCGATCGAACGCTGATCGTGCTCGATCATCTGGCCGATACCCGCGAGTCCCTGGAGCGCAACGTCGCTCCGACGCTCGCGCTCGAGAGTTTGCTCGTGACCGTCGCGAGCGGGAGGAAACCGTGACCATGCGAAAGACGTCCCGCGGACGACGCCTCATCCCCATGATCGCCGGTCTGGCGGTGGCCACGGTCACCCTCAGCGGTTGCCTTTACGCGGCGATCCCCGAGCAGGCGCAGCCCGCGCCCTCCACGACGAAGGCGCCCGACACCGCGGGGGTCGCGGCTGATCTCTTGCCGTTCTACTCCCAGACGCTCGAGTGGACGAGCTGTGATGGCGGCGGGGTCGGCTTCGACTGCACGATGGTGACGGCGCCACTGGATTGGGAGAACCCCGCCGACGGCGAGATCGAACTGGCCGTCGTCAGGCACCAGGCGACGGGGTCTCCCATCGGGTCACTGCTGACCAACCCCGGTGGCCCGGGCGGCAGCGGACGAGATTTCATCCTCGACAGCCTCGGCTACGCCGTCGGGCAGGATCTGATCGACAACTACGACGTGATCGGCTTCGATCCGCGCGGTGTGGGGTCGTCGACGGCCGTGCGCTGCTTCGATGCCGCCGAGATGGATGTGCACCTCTACGACATCCCGGAGGCTCCGCGGGGCAGCGACGAGTGGGAGGCCGAGCTCACGGAGCGCAATCAGGCGTTCGCTGAGGCCTGCGAGGCGAACAGCGACGGCATTCTGCCGTTCATCACAACGGTGAACTCCGCCCGCGATATGGATCTGCTGCGTGCGGTCCTGGGCGATGATGAGCTGAACTACCTCGGGTTCTCCTACGGCACATTCCTCGGCGCCACCTACGCGAACCTGTACCCCGAGAAGGCCGGGCGCCTCGTGCTCGATGGCGCGATCGATCCTTCCGTTCCCGGTCTCGAGGTCGGCACGACGCAGGCTCTCGGCTTCGAGTCGGCGCTGCGCGCGTATATGGAGGACTGCCTCGATTCCGGCGCGTGCCCGTTCAATGGCACGGTCGATGAGGCCATGGCCGATCTCGGCGCGCTGCTGGCGAGTGTGGAGCGCAGCCCCTTGAAGAACGGCGACGGCCGGATGCTCGGCGCGGACTCGCTCATGACGGCGATCATCGTGACGCTGTACTCGCAGGACAACTGGACGATCCTCACGCAGGGGCTCGAGGGCGTGCTGCAGGGCGACCCGTACATCGCCTTCTACCTCGCCGATGCCTATAACGGGCGTGAGGACGGCGTGTACCTCGACAACTCGACGGAGGCGTTCCTCGCCTACAACTGCGTGGACTATCCGTTGGAGGATGACACCGCGGCCGAAGATGCGGCGATGAAGAGGATCGAAGAGGGCGCGCCGACGATCGCTCCGTATTGGAGCGGCCCCGACACCTGCGCGGTCTGGTCGACTCCGCCGACGGGAACCCGCGATGAGATCCATGCGGCCGGAGCCGGCGAGATTCTCGTCATCGGCACGACCAATGACCCGGCGACTCCCTACGAGTGGTCGGTGGCGCTCGCCGAGCAGCTGGAGGGCGGCATCCTCATCACCCGCGTGGGAGAGGGGCACACCGGTTACAACAAGGGGAACGTCTGCGTCGACGAGGCCGTGGAGAGGTATCTCATCGACGGCATCAGTCCCGATGGTGACCTCATGTGCGACTGATTTCGCATTACGGCGTCGACAGGGTAATATTATTGATCGTGCCGCTAACGCGTCGCACGCCGCTTTAGCTCAGTCGGCAGAGCATTTCACTCGTAATGAAAAGGTCGTCAGTTCGATTCTGACAAGCGGCTCATGAGAAGGGGATCCGGGAAACCGGATCCCCTTCGTCGTTCCCGCGCACGGCGTACGCTCGAAGCATGACCAGCGCTCTTCTCCTCGTCGATCTGCATGACGAATCCATCGAGGAATCGTCATGAGCCGGAGCGTCCTGCTGCTGCGCGCCGTGAACGTCTCCGGACGCAACCTCGTGCCGATGGCGAAGCTCCGCGCGGTTCTGGGGGTCGAAAGCGGCTTGACGGGTGTCTCGACGTACATCGCCAGCGGGAACATCATCTGTGATTCGCCGGCGGATGCCACGGCGGCCTGTGCACGCGTGCGCGAAGTCATCGAACGGGAGTTCGATGTCGACACTCCGGTCATCGCGCGTACGCATGAGGAGCTCGTCGCTTCTGAGTCGACATCGCCGTTCCGCGACGGCGGGGAGAAGTCCGTGCACGCGATGTTCCTCGAGTCCGTCGCCGCCGAGGGGGCTTCGGGTGCGCTCGAGGGTCGGCTGCTCGCGGGGGAGAGGATCGCGTTGATCGGGCGGGATCTGTGGATCGACTACGGCGATGGTGGAGTCGGGCGCACCAAGCTCACGAAGGCCGTGCTCGATGGTGCTCTGCGCACACCGGGGACGGCTCGCAATCTGCGCACCGTGCGCACGCTGATCGAGCTGACGGCATGAGGGTGCATCCGGCGACGATCGCCGCAGCCGTTGATCATGAGCTCGTCATCAAGAAGTCCCGTTTCATCACCCACGTCGCGCCGGTGTCCTCGCCGGAGGACGCGGATGCGGTGATCGCGGCGATCAAGAAGCAGTACTGGGATGCCCGGCACAACTGCTCTGCGCAGGTGACGGGGGCGCTCGGCGACCGGGCGCGCTCCTCGGATGACGGCGAACCCTCGGGAACGGCCGGGGTGCCGATGCTGGAGGTGCTGCGGCGCCGCGAGCTGACGGATGTCGTGGCGGTCGTCACGCGCTACTTCGGAGGCATCAAGCTCGGCGCGGGCGGGCTCGTTCGCGCCTACTCCTCGGCGGTCTCCGAGACGCTGGATCTGGCGCGCCTCGTGGATCGCCGTGTTCTCGCCGAGGTCATCGTCTCGGTCGATCATGCGGATGCGGGCCGTTTCGACAACCTGCTGCGCGACTGGGTTCGCAACAACGACGCCGTGCTCGGAGAGCCCGACTACGCGGCACGCGCATCGTTCGCGGTGTGGGCGTCACCGGAATCGGTGCCGCTTCTACGCACGGATATCGCCGCGGCATCCGCCGGCGCCGTCGAAGCCGTCCCGACCGGGGAAGAGCGTCTGCTCGACGTTCCGCGGTGACGGAAACTGCTATAGCTCGATGCGCGCAGCTGCAGCAGATGAAGAAACAGCGGTGAGTCGCCAGGTCGAGCCTGCTCGCTCATAGGTGATGATCGCGTGACAGTTGCGGCATCGCACATCGCATTTTTCTATCTCTGCGGATACAGCCTGCAGACTGTATCCGTCGTGGACAAGTGTCATGACTGCGGCACGTTTCGTGGCTCATCGCAATCGAGGGTGTAGGTGGGGTCTGAATCCTCCGGCTTCGAGTAGCGATCTGGCAACATAGTTCGTCA
>NZ_JBSJZH010000028.1:0-26368 GCF_054798215.1 Microbacterium sp. GXF6406
GGAAGCTAAGCCTCACAGCGCCGATGGTACTGCAGGGGGGACCCTGTGGGAGAGTAGGACACCGCCGAACTTCTTTTAGACAAAATGGCCACCCATCGATGGGTGGCCATTTTGCGTTTTACGGGAAGTTGAGAGAATCAGGACCATGACGAACGAGGACGAGCGCCGACCGCGCCGCGAAAACGAATCCCGCCCCCGCCGCGACGAGCGGCAGGGCCGCCCTCAGCGTTCTGAGAACTCCGCACCCCGCCGCGATGGCGACCGCCGTGAAGGTGGTTTCCAGCGTCGTGATGGCGGTGCTCCGCGTCGTGATGGTGACCGTCGTGAGGGTGGTTTCCAGCGTCGTGATGGCGGTGCTCCGCGTCGTGATGGTGACCGTCGTGATGGCGGTGCTCCGCGTCGTGATGGTGACCGTCGTGAAGGTGGGCATGAGCGCCGTGACTCTGGCGCTCCCCGTCGCGAGGTCGGCTTCCAGCGTCGTGATGGCGACCGCCGGGAAGTCGGGTACCAGAACCGCGAGGGTGGGTACCAGCGTCGTGATGGCGGTGCTCCGCGTCGTGATGGCGGTGCTCCGCGTCGTGATGGTGACCGTCGTGAGGGTGGGTACCAGAAGCGTGAAGGCGGGTTTGACCGCGACCGTTCCGACCGGGCACCGCGCCGTGATCGCGATGCCGGCCGCGGTTTCCCGCAGCGCGGCGGCGTCGGCCGGGAACGACCGATGCACCACGCATCCGATCGTCCCCGTAACGATGATCCGATCGTTCCCGATGACGTCACCGGCCGTGACCTTTTCGGCCCCGCTCGCAACGAGCTCAAGACTCTGAGTAAGGAGAATGCCGAGGAAGTCGCGCGTCATCTGGCTATGGCATCGCGTCTGATCGAGGAGGACCCCGAGCTTGCGCATAAGCATGCTCTGGCCGCATCTCGTCGGGCCGGTCGTATCGCGATCGTCCGCGAGACGCTCGGGATCACGGCATACGCGACGGGAGACTTTGCGCTGGCTCTTCGCGAGCTGCGCACGTTCCGCCGCATCTCCGGCAAGGACGACCAGATCGCTCTGATGGTCGACAGCGAGCGTGGCGTCGGCCGTCCGGACCGTGCTCTGGAAGCGGGCCGTTCCGTCGACCGGGCTGCGTTGCCGTCGGCTGTTCGCGTCGCATTGGCGATCGCGATGTCCGGTGCACGCCTTGATCAGGGAGAGGTGGAGCTGGCACTCGGCGAGCTGCAGATCCCCGAACTCGACCCGAACCGCGCCTTCGAGTGGAGCCCTGCGCTCTTCAGCGCCCAGGCCGCAGTCCTCGAGGATCTCGGCCGGACGGATGAAGCGGCCTACTGGCAGGAGCGCGCAGAAGTTGCCGCCGATGCCCTCGGCCTCTCGGACGACGACGAAGACGAGATCGTCGTCGAAGACATGTTCATCGACATGCCCGATGATGAGGATGAGGTTCCCGCAGTGGATGCGGAGAGCTCCTCGGCGTCGGATGACTCCGTCGATGAGGATGAAAGCACGGATGCCGTCGAATCGGCAGAGGAAGAGTCGAAGGAGTCCTGAGTGGGTCTGTTCTCGAGGTCGTCGAAGTCCGCTGACCGAACACCGCTTGCCGGTGTCGACGTGGTCCTGGCGGACCTCGACGGTGTCGTCTACGCCGGTCCGGGAGCGCTCCCGCACGCGGTTGAGAGCCTGAACCGTGTCGCTGAATCCCGCAAGGTCGGTTACATCACGAACAACGCGGCGCGCACGGATGCCTCTGTTGCGCAGCACCTCACCGAACTCGGGCTGAGCGTCCGCGCGGATGAGGTCGTGACGAGCCCGCAAGCCGCTATGCGTCTGCTCTCGACTATTGTTCCGGCACCGGCCAAGCTCCTCATCGTCGGGGGAGAGGGACTGGTCGTCGAAGCGGAGAAGGCCGGCTACACCGTCACTCGCAGCGCGGAGGACGGACCGGATGCCGTCGTTCAGGGCTTCGCCCCGGACGTCGCCTGGACAGACCTCGCCGAGGCTGCTTTCGCGCTGAAAGACCCCGAAGATGAGGGCGGCATTCCCTGGATCGCGACGAACAGCGACTGGACGATTCCGCGCGAGCGTGGTGTCGCTCCGGGCAACGGCACGCTCGTGTCGGCCGTGCATACCGCGGTCGGCCGTCTCGCGACCGTCGCCGGCAAGCCCGAGGTGCCGATCTTCGAAGAGGCGCTCGCCCGGTTCGGCGCCAGCCAGCCGCTGTTCATCGGAGACCGTCTCGACACCGACATCATGGGGGCTTCGCGAGCCGGAATGTCGTCCGTGCTGGTTCTGACCGGTATCGATCGTCCCAAGCACGTTCTTGCCGCCCCCGAAGGGTCGCGACCCACCTACATCGTGAGCGATCTGCGTGAACTGCATGAGCCGTACCCGCAGATCCAGCGTGGGAACGGAGCCGTCACCGTCAACGGCGCCACCGTGCGCGTCGTCGGCGCCGAGGTCGAGATCCTGTCCGAAGGCTCCGCGCAGATCGACCTTCTGCGGGCAGGAGCTGCCGCTGTGTGGGAGTCGGGAACGCCGATCTTCGTCATGAATGTTCCGGAGCGGCTCTACGCTGATCCGTTCCACCGCCCCTGAGTGCGCCTTTCGGCGCGTGTCGGTGGTGGCCTCTAAAGTGGAAGACGTGAGCGACCCGACGGCAACCGAACCCACTGACGCGCTGTGGAGCCGTCTGCGGCTTATCGAGAGCCAGCCGATCGCCCAGCGTGCCGACGCGTATGCCACGGTTCACGACGAGCTGTTCCGTCGGCTGGAGAGCTCATCGAGCATGAGCGGTTCGACGGCGGGCCCGCAGTGACGCGCCTGGATGCGGCCCTGGCCGTACGAGGCTTGGCTCGCTCCCGCTCTCATGCGGCGACGCTGATCTCCGCCGGGCTCGTCAGCGTGGACGGGCGCCAGATCATCAAGGCCTCCGCAGCGGTGCGAGATGAATCGGTGCTGACGGTCGCCGAGAGCGACCATTATGTGAGTCGCGGCGCCCATAAGCTCAACGCGGCTCTCGACGCCTTCGATGTTCCGGTGAGCGGGCGTCTCGCCCTTGACATGGGGGCTTCCACCGGAGGTTTCACGCAGGTGCTGCTCGAACGCGGCGCTCGTCGGGTGCTCTCGGTCGACGTCGGCCACGACCAGCTCGCATCGAGCATCGCCGCAGATCCCGCCGTGGTCAACGTCGAGGGCTTCAACGTCCGCAACATGACACCGGAGAACCTCGCCGAGGCGACAGGGGAGACGACTGCTCCCGAGCTGATCGTCGGGGATCTCTCCTTCATCTCCCTTGATCTGATCCTGCCGGCGGCGGTCTCAGTGGCGGCGCCTGGCGCCGATCTGGTGATTCTCGTGAAGCCGCAGTTCGAAGTCGGGCGCACCGCGGTGCGCGGCGGGCTGGTCACCGATCCGGCCACGCGCGCCGATGCGGTTGCGCGTGTCATCTGGAATGCCTGGGATGCGGGTCTCGGGATGCTTGGCATCATTCCCTCACCGATCCTCGGCACTCACGGCAACGCGGAGTTCGTCGTCCACATGGCGCCCGGACGCGGTGAGAATCCGACACAATGGAAAGACCGCATCGACGAGCTGGCAGGAGGACGATGAGCGAACGCAACATCCTGGTCGTCGCCCATGCGGGGCGCGAAGAAACCGTCTCCGCGGCCCGTCGTGTGATCCAGCTGCTGCGCGCCGCCGGTGCTCGTCCGGTCCTCGCACCTGACGACTGCGCCGAGCTGGCAGCGGTCGATGGCGCCTTCGCCGATGTCGACCAGCTGGGCGATCGCATCCGGGTCGATGATCTCGAGCTCGCGATCGTTCTCGGTGGCGACGGCACGATCCTCCGCGCGGCCGAACTCGTGCGCGGCACGAACAGTGCTCCTGTCCTGGGCATCAACATGGGTCACGTCGGGTTCCTCGCGGAGATCGAGCGGGATGCTATGGACGAGGCCGTCCACCGCGTCATCGCGCGCGATTACGATGTCGAGGAGCGCTTGGCCCTCGCCGTGCGGGTCAAGGATGCCTCGGGTGCCGTCGTCTTCGAGACCTGGGCGCTGAATGAGGCGACGGTCGAGAAGGCCAGCCGTGAGCGAATGATCGAGGTCGTCGTTGAGATCGACGGGCGACCGCTCTCCAGCTACGGTTGCGATGGCATGGTGATCTCGACGCCGACGGGCTCGACCGCCTATAACTTCTCTGCCGGCGGTCCGGTCATCTGGCCGGGCGTGGAGGCGATCGCGGTCGTGCCGCTGTCGGCGCACGCGCTCTTCGCGCGTCCGCTCGTCGTGAGCCCGGATGCGGCTGTGGCGATCGAGATGCTCGATCGTACGGACTGCACCGGAATCCTCTGGTGCGACGGCCGTCGGTCGCATGACCTCCCGCCGGGGGCTCGAGTGGTCGTGCGCCGCTCGTCTCGTCCCGTGCGACTGGCCCGCCTGCACCCGGCGGAGTTCACGGATCGACTGGTGCGCAAGTTCCAGCTCCCCGTCGCGGGTTGGCGTGGCAGCCGCGAGGCGATGAAGGCATGATCGAGGAGATGCGCATGCAGGGCCTCGGCGTGATCGCCGATGCGGTGCTGCCTCTGGGGCCCGGATTCACGGCGATCACGGGGGAGACCGGGGCCGGTAAGACCATGGTCGTCACGGGGCTCGGGCTGCTGCTCGGCCAGAGGGCGGATTCCGGGGCCGTGCGTGCGGGCGCGACGCAGGCATCCGCCTCCGGAGTCTGGATCGTGCCCGCAGAAGGGCCGGTCTCCGACATCGTCTCGGATGCCGGAGGATCCCTCGAACCCATCGATGACTCCCGCAGCGAGCTCTACGTCTCCCGCACGCTGAACGCCGAGGGGCGCAGCCGAGCCAGCGTCGGCGGACGGGCGGCGCCCGCTGCGGTGCTGTCCTCGCTCGCGGAGCAGCTTGTCGTCGTGCACGGGCAGTCCGAGCAGCTGAGGCTGCGCTCGGCGGGTGCGCAGCGTGATGCACTCGACCGATTCGGCGGCGAGGCCGTCGCCCGGCAACGGGGAACCTACAGCGAGGCCTACGCACGCTGGCGAACGCTCGACGCAGAGATCTTCGAGATCAGCGAGAACCGGGATCGCCGTGCCGAAGAAGCCGACCGGCTGCGCGAGGCGCTTGCGCTGATCGAGGCCACGGCGCCCGAGCAGGGCGAGGACGTGGTCCTCTCCGAGCGCGCCGAGAAGCTGGCGAATGCCGAGGAGCTCCGCCTCGCGGCTTCGCTTGCGCGGAGCGCACTCTCCGACGAAGAGGATGCCGCCGATGTCTCCGGACTGCTGGGCGAAGCCCGACGCCACCTCGAGCGCGCCTCTGACAGTGCCCTGGTCGACATCTCGGCGCAGATCGCCGACCTCGGCTACCGCGTCTCCGACATCGCTCTGCAGCTTTCCGCGTACCTCGCCGACCTCGATGAAACCGGTCCGCACGAGCTCGCAGCCGTCGAGGAACGCCGCTCGGCGCTGAACACGCTCATCCGCGCGCACGGCTCCCTCGACGACGCGCTCGCGCTCTGGGAGACGGGCGCCGCCCGACTCGCCGAGCTCGACGACGACTCCGGACGTCTGGAGCGTCTGCAGCTCGAGCGCGATGAGGCCCGTGCGGTGCTGGAGAGCGCAGCATCCGCGCTGACCGCCGTCCGCGTCGAAGCCGCGGGCCGACTGAGCGCGGCCGTCACCGATGAATTGCATGCTCTGGCGATGCCGGATGCTCGTCTCGAGGTCGAGGTCCGCCCAGGATCCGAGACCACGCACGGCCGTGACGAGATCGCGATCCTCCTGGCGCCGCACCCGGGTTCCGAGCCGAGACCGGTCGCGAAGACGGCGTCCGGCGGAGAGCTGTCGAGGGTCATGCTCGCGATCGAGGTCGTGATTGCCGGAACCGACCCCGTGCCGACCTTCGTCTTCGATGAAGTCGATGCGGGCATCGGCGGGGCCGCAGCGATCGAGGTCGGCCGACGACTCGCCCGACTCGCCGAGAACTCCCAAGTGATCGCCGTGACGCACCTGGCACAGGTCGCGGCGTTCGCCTCGAACCACCTGTCCGTCGTGAAATCGCATGACGGAGCCGTCACCGCCTCGAGCGTGCGCCGTCTGGACGGCGATGACAGAGAGGCCGAGATGGCCCGTCTGCTGTCGGGACTCTCCGATTCGGATGCCGCACTCACCCACGCCCGGGAGCTTCTCAGACTTGCTGCTCCCACTCACTGTTAGGATTGAAGCCCGTGATGAACTCTTCTGCAGCGGGACCCAAGAACGACACGACCAAGCACATCTTTGTGACCGGTGGTGTCGTTTCGTCTTTGGGTAAGGGGCTCACCGCAGCCAGTCTCGGAAACCTGCTCACAGCACGCGGACTCCGCGTCGTGATGCAGAAGCTCGACCCGTATCTGAACGTCGACCCGGGCACCATGAACCCGTTCCAGCACGGCGAGGTCTTCGTGACCGACGACGGTGCTGAGACCGACCTCGACATCGGTCACTACGAGCGCTTCCTCGACATCAACCTGTCGCAGGCGGCGAACGTCACCACCGGTCAGATCTACTCCCAGGTCATCGCCAAGGAGCGCCGGGGCGAGTACCTCGGCGACACCGTGCAGGTCATCCCGCACATCACCGACGAGATCAAGCGCCGCATGCGTTTGCAGGCCGATGAGACGCCGAAGCCCGATGTCATCATCACCGAGGTCGGCGGCACGGTCGGCGACATCGAATCTCAGCCGTTCCTCGAGGCGGCGCGTCAGCTGCGCCACGAGCTCGGCCGCGACAGCGTGTTCTTCGTGCACGTATCGCTCGTGCCCTTCATGGGTGCGTCGGGCGAGCAGAAGACCAAGCCGACTCAGCACTCGGTAGCGGCCCTCCGCCAGGTCGGCATCCAGCCCGACGCCCTCGTGCTGCGCAGCGACCGCCCGGTGAGCGAGTCCAACCGCAACAAGATCGCGCTCATGTGCGACGTCGACGCCGAGGGCGTCATCAACACGGTCGACCTGCCGAGCATCTACGACATCCCCTCGACGCTGAACGACCAGGGCCTGGACTCCTATATCGTTCGTCGTCTCGGCCTCGACGAGAAGGCCGCGCCCGAGGTCGACTGGACGCGTTGGCAGAAGGTCCTTCAGGCGGTGCACAACCCGAAGCACGAGATCACGATCGGTCTCGTCGGCAAGTACATCGACCTGCCCGACGCCTACCTGTCGGTGACCGAGGCTCTGCGTGCAGGAGGTTTCGCGCACGAGGCGCACGTCACGCTTCGCTGGATCCCCTCCGACTCCTGCGAGACGACCGAGGGCGCTGAGAAGGCGCTCGGCGATCTCGACGGCATCTGCGTGCCGGGCGGCTTCGGCATCCGCGGCATCGAGGGCAAGCTCGGCGCGCTCAAGTTCGCGCGTGAGCAGGGGATCCCGACGCTCGGCCTGTGCCTGGGCCTGCAGTGCATGGTCATCGAGTACGGCCGCAACATGGCGGGCATCGCCGGTGCGTCCTCGAGTGAGTTCGACCCCGAGACGACCGAGCCCGTCATCGCCACGATGGCCGAGCAAGTCGACATCCTCGACGGCGGCGACCTGGGTGGCACGATGCGTCTGGGCCTGTACCAGGCCGCGCTCGCCGAGGGATCGCTGGCCGCCGAGGTCTACGGCGCGACGACGATCTCCGAGCGCCACCGTCACCGCTACGAGGTCAACAACGCCTACCGTCCGCGTCTGGCCGAAGCCGGGCTCGTCTTCTCGGGCCTGAACCCGGAGCTCGACCTCGTCGAGTTCGTCGAGCTGCCGCGCGACGTGCACCCGTACTACATCGCGACCCAGGCGCATCCCGAGCTGCGCTCGCGCCCGACGGACCCGCACCCGCTGTTCCGCGGCCTCATCGGCGCGGCGATCGAGCGTCACCGCTCGAGCGAGCTGTTCGACGTCGAAGAAGATGCCTGAGGCACCGACCTCTGACTCGCAGGGCTCGTCCCGGATCGAACTCCGGGACGAGCCCTATCAGCCCGTCGTCCTCAGCAGCGAGGTCGTCCACTCCGGGTGGGCGTGGGACGTCCGATCGGATCGCTTCGCCTACGGCGACGATGAGATCACTCGTGAGTACGTCGCGCACACCGGCGCGGTGGCGGTCCTCGCACTGGACGACGATGACCGCGTTCTGCTGATCCAGCAGTACCGGCATCCGATCCGATATCGCGATTGGGAGCTTCCCGCCGGTCTTCTCGACATCGCGGGGGAGGAGCCGTTGCATGCGGCTCAGCGGGAGCTCGCCGAAGAGGCGGATCTCGTGGCCGAGCACTGGGAGCCCCTCGTCACGACGTGGACCACTCCCGGCGGCAACAGCGAGATGATCCGCATCTATCTGGCTCGCGGGCTCTCCGCGGCCACGGAGGTTTTCGCCCGCGAAGCGGAGGAGGCCGACATCCGCATCCAGCGGGTACCCCTGACGGAGGCCGTCGAGGGCGTTCTCGCCGGCCGGCTGCGCAACGGCATCCTGAGCCTCGGGGTCCTGGCGGCCGAGCGGAGACTGCGGGGCTGACCATGCGCGTGGAACGCGCGATCGATGCATATCTTCGGCACATCACGATCGAGCGAGGGCTGTCACCGCACACGGTCGGGGCCTATCAGCGCGATCTCACGGTCTACCAGGCCTGGCTGTCGGATGCCGGGATCGATGACACATCGGCGATCACCGGTTCGGCGATCAGCCGCTTCATCGCGGATCGATCGGCGATCGTTCCGGTTCCGGCCGCGACGAGTCTCGCCCGCCTGCAATCGTCGGTCCGGGGTCTTCATCGTTTCCTCGTGCGCGAGGGCGTCGAGGTCGAGGACCCCAGTGGATGCCTGCGCCCGCCGAAGACACCGCAGCGCCTTCCGAAGGCGCTCACGATCGATCAGGTCGAGCTGCTTCTCGGCGCGCCCGCGGCCGATGAGCCTCTCGGGATCCGTGATCGGGCGCTTCTGGAGCTTCTGTACGCGACCGGTGCGCGCGTCTCGGAGGTCACCGGCCTCGACGTCGACGACCTCTCGCACGGGGATGTGCTTCGTCTGCGGGGAAAGGGGTCCAAGGAGCGGATCGTTCCGGTCGGGTCTTTCGCCCGGGACGCCGTCGACGCCTACCTCGCGCGCGTGCGCCCGGCGCTCGCGGCGCAGGGGCGGTCTTCCGCCCGCCTCTTCCTGGGCGCCCGAGGAGCACCGCTGTCGCGTCAGAGTGCGTGGTTGATCATCCGGGCGGCGGCCGAGCGCGCGCAACTCACGGTCGAGGTGTCACCGCACACGCTGCGCCACTCCTTCGCCACGCATCTTCTGCAGGGCGGTGCCGACGTCCGTGTCGTGCAGGAGCTGCTCGGGCATGCGTCCGTCGCGACCACTCAGATCTACACGCACGTCTCCGTCGATGCGCTGCGCGACATCTACGCGACCTCGCACCCGCGGGCGCGCTGAACCGTCGAGCGCCCCGGAATCACGCCGTTCGGAATCGTTCGGACTTGGTATTCGGTTTCGTTCGGAATGATCCATTCCGCCGAATACGGCTACTCCGGATGGGTAACGTTGATGACGAGCTGGTGAAGCTGGGGACACCGCCCAGAGGGCTTCGGTGGGGGCATCGGAGCCGTCTGGGCACAGCGCGGCGGGGGCGACAGCTGAGGAGCTGCCCGCCGCCGCGCCATCAGTCGCGGATGGACCAGATCGTCGGCGTGGGGGGTTGTGGGACCCAACTCGCCGAGGAGATGAGGAGTCCGAGCGCGAGGAAGCCGGAGAACACCTTGTCGGTGAGGGAGATGAGTAGGTCGGAGACGAACACGGCCAGGGGCTGGGGAGCCCCGATGGAGCGGAGGGAATCGGTGATCCCGTCGGCCTCGTGGCCGGTCATGCCTCCGAAGAGAACCAGGATGATGGGAAGGGCGACGAGGGTGCAGACGATCGCGACGATGACGTTGAGGGACAGATATCGGCGCAGTGATCGTGCCATGCCGAAACTGCGGGCGCCATAGCCCCAGACGAGAGCGCCGACGACATTCACGAGGACGAAGGGGATCGCGTCGTGACTGTTGACGCCGATGGACGCCACGTTCGAGAGGATGCCGACCGCAGCTCCGTACCAGGGGCCGAGGGCGATCGCGGCCCAGGCTGTGCCGATCATGTCGAGATACAGGGGTAGACGCAGGAAGGTCACGGCGCCGGCGCCGATGACGTTGATCATGATGGCGGCGGTCATGAGCGTCGCAACGGGGAGCAGCATCTGTCGGAATGAGAGGACCGGCGCGATGAACGTCGGGGGCGCCGACGGTTTCGCCTTCGTCGCGGGGGGAGCGGCGGCGACGGCGGATGCTGTGGGCACAGTCGCGGTCTCGGATGCCGCCGGTGCTGCCCCCGGAACGGAACGGTGCGCATTGACCGCGCGCGTGCGCCAGGCCTGAGTCGTTTCATCGTCGGCGCCGAGAGCGCGGACGATGTCGGCGATGAGATCGGGGTCGATGCGGGCCCGGCCCGTGCGGAAGGCGTCGTAGACGGTGGTCTTGGCGACGGACGCCTGGTGCGCGGCGGCGCCGCTCTCCTGCCGGTAGGCGCTGATGCGTGCCGCGATCTCGGCGTACGACACAAGGCCGCCGTGCGCGCGGTACTGCACGAGCGCACGAGCGATGTCGTCGAGCGTCTCTGCGTGCTCGGGCGTTGCTGGCTGCATTCCCGTCCTCCGAGGGGCGGCGGAGTCGGGTGATCCGCCGGGATCTCTGAATTCTAGCGAGAGTTTCCCCCGGATCGCCGGATCGGAGACGGTATCACGCCGGGTGAATAGCTAGAATCGAGCAAGCACAAGGGAAGCGGGAGATTCGGTGGCTCAGAACGTGGCGAAGTCCAAGGGCACAGCGTCAAAGGGTGGCGACGTCGTCATGGGACCCACCGGGCGCCCCTATCAGGGGTTCGCAACTCCTGCGCCGCTCGATTCGCATGGCCCCGCCCGGATCATCGCCCTGTGCAACCAGAAGGGCGGAGTCGGCAAGACGACCACGTCGATCAACCTGGCCGCATCCCTGGCCGAATACGGCCGCAAGGTGCTCGCCGTCGACTTCGACCCGCAGGGCGCGCTGTCGGCAGGCCTGGGGATTCCGACCCACGATGTACCGACGATCTACGACCTCCTCCTCGACACCAAGCGCGATGCGCGAGAGGTGATCGTGAAGTCGGGGGTCCCCGGTCTCGACGTGATGCCGGCGAACATCGATCTGTCGGCCGCGGAGGTGCACCTGGTCAACGAGGTGGCCCGCGAGACGATCCTGGCGAGAGTGCTGCGCCAGGTCTCCGACGAGTACGACGTCATCCTCATCGACTGCCAACCGTCGTTGGGCCTTCTCACCGTGAACGCGCTCACCGCGAGCCACGGCGTGCTCATCCCGCTGGAGTGCGAGTTCTTCGCCCTGCGCGGTGTCGCCCTGCTCATCGAGACGATCGAGAAGGTGCGAGACCGGCTGAATCCCGACATCAAGCTCGACGGGCTGCTGGCCACGATGTACGACGCCCGCACCCTGCACTCCCGCGAGGTGCTCGAGCGCGTGGTCGAGGCCTTCGGCGACGATGTCCTCGAAACGGTCATCGGACGCACCGTGAAGTTCCCCGACGCATCGGTCTCGGGCGTCCCCATCATCGAGTTCGCGCCGGAGCATGCCGCCGCTCAGGCGTATCTGCGGCTGGCCCGGGAGCTGGTCGCCCGTGGTGCCGTCGCCTAGCGAGAGTCCGCTCGCCCCCGCTATCGGCTCCGCGGTCGACGCGGCCGATGCCGTCGATGATGCCTCGACCGATGGCTTCCGCGTGTCGCTGTCGAACTTCGACGGCCCCTTCGATCTGCTGCTCAGTCTGATCTCGAAGCATGAGATGGACATCACCGATGTCTCCCTCAGCGCGGTGACGAACGAGTTCATCGCGTATCTGGGCGCGCTCGACACCGACGAGGAGCTGGATCAGGCATCCGAGTTCCTCGTCGTCGCCGCGACCCTGCTCGATATGAAGGTGGCGGGTCTCCTGCCGCAGGGGGAGCTCGTCGACGCCGAGGCCGTCGCGATGCTCGAGGCTCGGGATCTGCTGTTCGCCCGGCTCCTGCAGTACCGGGCGTTCAAGGAGGTGTCGAGCTGGTTCTCGCGCTGCCTCCGGAGAGAAGAGGGACGGCACACTCGCGCCGTCCGCCTGGACGAGCGTCATCGTCAGCAGACGCCGGAGCTGGTCTGGACGCTCAACGTCGACGACTTCTCGGCGCTGGCACTGCTCGCGTTCGCGCCGAAGGAGATCCCGAGCGTGGGCCTGGATCATCTGCACGCGCCGCTGGTCAGCATCCGGGAGCAAGCAGCCATCGTCGTCGCGCTGCTGCGGGGCGTCGAGTCTCTGTCCTTCCGGGAGCTCGTCGCAGGGACGACGGAGCCCGGCATCGTCGTGGCCCGGTTCATCTCGGTGCTCGAGCTGTACCGCCACGCGGCGATCTCCTTCGAGCAGCTCGAGCCGCTCGGAGAGCTGACGCTGCGGTGGATCGCCGATACGTGGTCCGACGAGACCCTCGCCACGCTGGGAGCCGATTATGACCGATGACATGACGGATGCCGCGACCTCTCCGGCCCCGCTGGCGGAGCGGCTCGAGGCGATCCTGCTGATCCTCGACGAGCCACTGGGACTCGTCGCGCTCGCCGCCGCGGTCGCCGCTCCCGTACCGGCGGTGCGGCAGGCGATCCAATCGCTGGTCGATGACTACGACGGGCGCGGCGCGGGGCCCCGGCGCGGATTCGAGTTGCGCGAGGTCGGTGGCGGCTGGCGACTGTACGTGCGCGAGGATCATGACGATCTCGTGGCCGAGTTCGTCGGCGGGCAGGCGCCCGCGCGCCTGTCGCAGGCGGCTCTGGAGACCCTCGCGGTCATCGCCTACAAGCAGCCGGTCACTCGAAGCCAGGTCGCATCCATCCGCGCGGTAAACGTCGACTCCGTCGTGCGCACGCTCGTCGCACGTGGTCTCATCACCGAACTGTTCGCCGACTCCGAGACCGGCGCCATCAACTACGGCACGACCGACGCGCTGTTGCAGAACCTCGGCATCAACTCGCTCGACGAGCTGCCACCGATCTCGCCGTTGCTCGACGACGGCGCAGACGGATTCGAAGAAGGAAGCATCCGATGAACATGACCATCGAACCATTCGGCGAGGCGCCCACGGGCGTCCGCCTTCAGAAGGTCCTCGCCGCAGCTGGCGTCGCCTCGCGCCGCGTGGTGGAGCAGTACATCGTCGAGGGGCGCATCCGCGTCAACGGCGAGACCGTGACCGAGCTCGGCCGGCGCATCGACCCGGAGGTCGATCTGGTCGATGTCGACGGCACCGCGATCCAGCTCGACGTCTCCAAGCGATACGTCATGCTCAACAAGCCCACGGGTGTCGTGAGCACGATGAAGGACGAGAACGGCCGGCCGGATCTGCGCCGGTTCACGCAGGACTACGAGGAGCGCCTGTACAACGTCGGGCGCCTGGATGCCGAGACGAGCGGCCTGCTGATCCTCACGAACGATGGCGAGCTCGCCCACGTGCTCGCGCACCCGTCCTTCGGCGTGACGAAGGTCTACATCGCCAAGGTCGAGGGGATCGTGACGCCGCAGGTGATCCAGAAGCTCGTGACCGGCTTCGATCTCGAGGACGGATTCATCAAGGCCGATAAGGCACGACTGCTGGACAGCTCGAAGCAGGGCAGGAGCTCGAGCCTGGTGGAGCTCACCCTCCACTCGGGGCGCAACCGGATCGTGCGTCGCATGATGGCCGCGGTGGGGCATCCGGTCGTCGAACTCGTGCGGCGCCAGTTCGGCCCGCTCCACCTGGGAACTCTCCCGGCGGGGAAGAGCCGGGAACTGAGTAAAATCGAACGTGGTGCGCTTCTGACTCTCGCGCGCCACGATGCCCCCGCGGACGCCACGCCGGGAGACGCCCAGGAGAACGTGTGATCGACAGCGCCAGAACGAATGGCAACGGCAATGCGCCGCGCCTTGCGGGGACCGTGCGCATCGTCGGCGCGGGCCTCCTCGGAGCGAGTATCGGACACGCGCTGCGCGCGAAGGGCGTCGATGTCGTCCTCGCCGACACCTCGCCCGCGCAACTGCGCCTGGCGATCGACTACGGTGCCGGCCGTGCCGCGCGCGAGGACGATGCGCCTCGGCTGATCGTCGTCTCTGTTCCACCGGACGTCACCGCCGATGTGATCGAGGCGGAGCTCGCCCGCTTCCCGAACGCCGTCGTCACGGATGTCGCGAGCGTCAAGCTCGAGCCATTCCGCGCTCTGGTCGGTCGCGGCGTGGACCTCACCCGTTACATCGGCTCGCACCCGCTCGCGGGGCGCGAGCGGGGCGGGGCGATCTCTGCCCGCGCCGATCTGTTCATCGGGCGCCCCTGGGTGGTGTGCCGCGATGAGGAGACCCGCGCCGAGGACCTCGCGCTCGTCGAGGACCTCGCACTCGATGTCGGTGCCATGCCTCTGGAGATGACGCCCGAGGAGCACGACCGATCGGTCGCGATCACCTCGCATGTGCCGCAGGTCGTCGCGAGCCTTCTCGCCGGACGCCTCGCCGCCGCCGATGAGGAATCCCTGCGCCTGACGGGGCAGGGCGTGCGCGACACGACCCGCATCGCGGCATCCGCCCCCGAGCTGTGGGTGCAGATCCTCGGCGCCAATGCGCACTCCGTCGTCGAGATCCTCGACGCGCTCGCCGAAGACCTCAAGGTCGTCTCGGATGCGCTGCGCGAACCGGATGCTCCGGGCGCTCGCCGCGTCGTCGCCGAGGCCATCCGTCAGGGCAACGACGGGGTGGAGCGTCTGCCGGGCAAGCACGGGCAGAACCGTCGTTTCGAACAGCTCGTCGTCATGGTCGACGACACTCCGGGACAACTGGGTCGCCTGTTCGGCGAGCTCGGCGAGCTCGGGGTCAACGTCGAGGACCTGCGCCTGGAGCATTCGCCGGGCGCCCAGTTCGGACTCGCCGAGATCAGCGTGGCCCCGGCCGCACTCATCGGCGCCGTCGACGGACTGCAGAAGCGCGGATGGCAGATTGCAGGTATGACCAATGAGTGATTTCATCGCGATCGACGGTCCGGCGGGATCCGGCAAGTCGAGCGTCTCGAAGGCGATCGCGCGTCAGCGCGGTTACGGACTCCTCGACACCGGCGCCGCCTACCGGGCGTTGGCGTGGCATGTGCTCGAGCGCGGCGACGACACCGATGACGTCGAGGCCGTCCTGGCCGCGGCATCCGACTTCGACCTGCGCCTCGGGCTCGAGGTCGATGACCGGACGGTCGCCGTCGGCGGTACCGACATCACCGCTGCCATTCGCGAACCGCGCGTCTCGGCGGCGGTCAGCGGTGTCGCCCGCGTTCCCGCGATCCGCGAGCAGGTCAACATCTTCTTCCGCTCCCTCGTCGCCGCCGCGCCCTACCCGGCCGTCGTCGTCGAGGGGCGCGACATCACGACGGTGGTCGCTCCGGACGCTCCGGTGCGCATCCTCCTCACCGCCGCACCCGATGTACGTGCGGCCCGCCGCGCCGGCGAACTCGCCGGTGAGAACGCGGCCGCTGTCGCCGAGGCGCTGCACAAGCGCGACGCCTCCGACAGCGCGGTCGTCGACTTCCTCAACGCCGCAGAAGGCGTCGAGGTGGTCGATTCGTCCGACCTCGATTTCCCCCAGACCATCGAAGCCGTGCTCACGGTGATCGACCGAAAGCAAGGAGCGGGCAATGGCCGCTGAAGAAGAATACGAGGGTGGTCCCGACCATCTCGCCGAGAAGATGGACGCGCTCGACGAGCAGCTCGCGGAACAGCGGGCAGCGGCGATGCGCGCCGGTCTCGCCGACTACGACCTCGATGAGGACGATGCCGCGCTGCTGGCGGGGCTGACCGAGGGAGAGGGCGGGATCGAGTTCCTCCCCGCTCTTCCCGTCGTCGCGATCGTCGGTCGTCCGAACGTCGGCAAGTCCGCGCTCGTGAACCGCATCCTCGGCCGCCGCGAGGCCGTCGTGGAGGACACGCCCGGAGTCACGCGCGACCGCGTGACCTACAAGGCAGAGTGGAACGACCGCCGATTCTCGCTCGTCGACACCGGCGGATGGGAGCCGGATGCCAAGGGCATCGACCGCTCCGTCGCCGTACAGGCCGAGGTCGCGATCGACCTCGCCGACGTCGTCCTGTTCGTCGTCGACGCGATGGTCGGCGCCACGTCGACCGATGAGCACGTCGTGAAGCTTCTGCGCAAGAGCGGCAAGCCCGTCTTCCTCGTCGCCAACAAGGTCGACGACGCCCGCCAGGAATCCGAGGCCGCGGGTCTCTGGGCGCTCGGCCTCGGCCAGCCCCACCCGACGTCTGCCGTGCACGGCCGCGGCGTCGCCGACCTCCTCGACGCCGTGCTCGAGAAGCTGCCGGCCATCTCCGCCGTGGCGAAGTACGAGGTCGGCGGCCCGCGCCGCGTTGCGATCCTCGGCCGTCCGAACGTCGGCAAGTCGTCGCTGCTGAACAAGGCCGCGGGCGAGGAGCGCGTGGTCGTCAACGATCTCGCCGGAACCACCCGCGATCCGGTGGATGAGGTCGTCGAGATCGGCGGCAAGCTGTGGCGCCTGGTCGACACGGCCGGCATCCGTCGTCGCGTGCACCTGCAGCAGGGCGCGGACTTCTACGCGTCGCTGCGCACGTCCGCCGCGCTCGAGAAGGCCGAGGTCGCCGTCGTCGTCCTCGATGTCTCGCAGCCCATCAGCGAGCAGGACATCCGCATCATCGACCTGGTGATCGAGTCGGGCCGCGCTCTCGTCCTGGCGTTCAACAAGTGGGATCGCCTCAACGATCTCGACATGGAGAACCAGGATCGTCGCCGTTACCTGGAGCGCGAGATCGAGCAGGACCTCGCGCACGTGGCGTGGGCTCCGCGCGTGAACATCTCCGCGAAGACCGGTCGCCACTTCGACAAGCTCGTCCCCGCACTGGAGACGGCTCTGGAGAGCTGGGACCGCCGTATCCCCACGGGCAAGTTCAACGCCTTCCTCACGGAGCTCGTGGCCGAGAACCCGCACCCGGTGCGCGGCGGCAAGCAGCCCCGCATCCTGTTCGGAACCCAGGCGGCCACGCGTCCGCCGACGTTCGTGCTGTTCACGACGGGCTTCCTGGATCCCGGATACCGCCGATTCATCCAGCGTCGCCTGCGCGAGCTGTACTCGTTCGAGGGAACCCCGATCGTCGTCAACATGCGTGTGCGGGAGAAGCGCCAGCGCTGACCCTCCCTTGCCGAAAGGCGCACCGAGTGGTGCAATGAAGGCGGATGCCGCGACAACGCGGTATCCGCCTTCTTGCGCCCACAAGGCCTGTCGAAAGAGGATGCGATGTCGCATACCCTGCCCCTGCCCGAGTTCGCCCATGAGCGCGTGGAGGTGGTCACCGGTCGGCGCAGCGGCCTCTTCCTCGCTGTGGCGCTGCATTCGTCGGTTCTCGGCTCGGCGCTCGGCGGTGCGCGGCTGTGGACGTATCCGCACTGGAGCGACGCGCTGGGGGATGCGTTGCGGCTGTCGGCGGCGATGACGCTGAAGAATGCGGCCGCGGGCCTGGACGCCGGGGGTGGCAAGTCCGTGATCGGTCTGCCGGAGGGCACGGTTCTCGATGCGGAGCGCCGACGTGCGGCGTTCCTCGACCTCGGCGATGCCGTGGAGATGTTCGGCGGCGCATATCGGACCGCCGAGGACGTCGGCTCGACCATGGACGATATGGCTGTGGTCGCCGAGCGCACCGACCATGTGGTGGGGCTGCCGGATGTTGCGGGCGGTTCGGGAGAGCCGGCCGGGCCCACGAGCCTGGGCGTCTACGAGTCCTTGCGCGCTGTCCTCGAACGCGCGACTGGTAGCGCTGATGTCGCGGGACGAGCCGTGACGATCTCAGGCCTCGGGCAGGTCGGCGGTCGCCTGGCGACGCGTCTGGCTGCCGAGGGCGCGCGCCTGGCCGTGACCGACGTGAACCCGGCGCGGCGCGCCCTGGCGGACGATCTCGGTGCCGTGTGGGTGGAGCCCGGTACGGAGCACGCGCTCGTGAGCGACGTCTTCGTGCCGGCCGGAATCGGCGGGATCCTGACGGACGAGGTCATCGACGCACTCGACACCCGAGCGGTGTGCGGCCCGGCGAACAACCCTCTGGCGGATCACAGCGGCGCCCAGCGCCTCGCCGATCGCGGCATCCTGTATGCCCCCGACTTCGTCGTCAACGCCGGGGGAGTGATCTATCTCGACCTCGAGGCCAAGCAGTTGGGCGAGCGCGACGAGATCATGAAGCGGGTCGCGGGCATCGGTGACACCGTGCGCAGAATCCTGCGCGACGCCGAGGAGCGCGGCGTGACCCCGTTGGCGGCGGCGGAGGAACTGGCCGCCGGACGGCTGAGCGCGGGCGCGAACCACGCGGAGGCCCTCGCGCGCTGACCGCCCGCGGACACGTCTCACCGAGGCGGGGCATAGCGAACCCGGCTACGATCGGTGTGGTCGATGTCACGGGCAAGGGCGAATCGTCATTCGACGCCGTGCGCGGCAATCCTGCAGGCACGGTCGCGCCTGCCGTGCAGGAAGGACGAGCGCAGATGACCGCCGAACAGCACCCGCTCATCGCAGCATCCGTTCCTCGCCGGGCGACCGCCTTCTCCGTCGTGCTGACCTGGTTGCAGGCCGGGGCGCTCTCGGTCGTTTTCCTGTGCGTGGGAGCGGCCATCGATGCGATGGCCGCCGGGCGCAGCACCGTCGCATCGATCTGCGGGATCGTCGCGGGAGTCGTGGTCGCCGCGGTCATCAGCGGGCTCGCGACCATGACGACGGCGCGTGTGCAGGATCGTGCGGAGCGGATGCTGCGCCAGGGCATCATGGGTGCCGTCTTCGATAGGGGAGTGCGTGTTGCTCCTGCGTCCGGATCGCTTCTGGCGCTGGCGACGGGATCCGTGGAGCGCACGGCCCGTTACCGGGCAGCGTTCCTCGGCCCGACGCTGGGCGCGTTCACGACTCCGGTTCTCGTGCTCGCGATCATCGCGGTCCTGCTGGATCCGGTGATCGCCGGGGTCCTGCTCGTCATCGTCCTCCTCGTTCCGGTGCTGATCGGCGCAGCGCAACGGCTGTCGAAGGCTTCCGGCGCGGAGAACCGCCGGCAGCGCGGACGCCTGGCCGCGCAGTTCCTGCAGGACATCCAGGGGCTCGGCGCCCTCGTCGCCGCGGGAGCAGCAGGACGCGCCGAACGCGCGCTCTCGGAGCAGGGCGAGCGGCACCGCCGCGGTCTCATGCGGGTGCTCGCCGCGAACCAGATCCTCATCCTCGTGATGGACGCGGCTGTATCGCTCGGCATCGTGCTCATCGCGGTGCTCATGTCGATCGCCCGCGTCGGCGACGGACGGCTGACCATCGGACAGGGGCTCGCCGTGGTGCTGTGCACCCTGCTGGTGATCCGGCCCGTCGACATGGTCGGCCAGTTCTTCTACATCGGCATCGGCGGACGCGCCTCGCAGCGCGCGATCAGTGCGCATCTGCTGCGCAGCCGGCGTGCATCGAGCGCGGACTCTTCCTCTTCCGCGAATGCCTCGGATGCCGCGACCCTGCGTCTGCGCGATGTCACCGCCGGATGGACCGCCGAACGACCCGTCGTCCAGGATCTCTCCTTCGAGATCGAGCCCGGGGAGCGCGTCGCCCTCGTCGGCCCGAGCGGTGTCGGGAAGTCGACGGTGTCGGCATTGATCCAGGCACACGTGGTTCCGGCATGCGGGTCGGTCTCCGTCGCCGGAAACGATACCCGCGAGGCCTCGCCCGTCGCGGTGCGCCGCGCTTTGGCGGTCGTCGAGCAGCGCACGCACCTCTTCCACGGGAGCATCGCCGACAATCTGCGTCTCGCGGATGCGGCAGCCACCGAGCAGGACATGTGGGACGCGCTTGGGTTCGCGGGCCTCGCGAACGAGGTGCGCGCGATGCCCCAGGGGCTGCGAACCTTCGTCGGCGAACACGGGCTGTCGCTGTCGGGCGGGCAGAGTCAGCGTCTCGCGATCGCGCGGGCGCACCTGCGCAATGCGCCGATCCTGCTGCTCGATGAGGCGACCTCGCAGGTCGATCTCGCGGGCGAGGCCGCGTTCCTCGCCAAACTCGACGAGCTCGCCGCGGGACGCACCGTGCTGATGATCGCGCACCGGCCCGCAGCGGTGCTGTCGGCGGACCGCATCATCGATCTGACCCCGGGAGGAGAACGATGACCCCGCGACGCGCACTGATCGGTTGGCTGATCGGACAGACGAAGCCGCTGCTGTGGCCGCTGGGCATCGCGACGATCGCGCGCATCATCGGTGATCTGCTGAACGTCGCGATCCTCGTTCTCGCGGCCGCCGGTCTCGTGCAGGCGATGACGGGGGAGCCCGTCTCGCTCTGGCCGCTCGCGCTCACCCTGATCATCCTCAGCCTCGTGAAGGCCGGGCTGCGCTACCTCGAGCAGTACGCCGGGCACTGGGTCGCCTTCGCCGCGCTGCAGAGGCTGCGCGAGCTGCTGTTCCGCCGGCTCATCCCGCAGGCGCCGGCCGCGACGACCGGAAAGGCCTCGGCCGAGCTCACCGCCCGCGCCACGGAGGACATCGACCGCATCGAAGTGTTCTTCGCTCACACGATCCCGCCCGTCATCGCCGCGGTCACCGTGCCCGCGATCGCGCTGGCGGCCTTCGCTGTTCTGATCGATCCGGCAACGGCGCTGGCGGTCGCGATTCCGCTGGCCATCGCCCTGCTGCTGCCGTTCGTCGGAGGTGGGGCCGCGGGCGCAGCATCCCGCGCCGAACTCGCCGCACGTGCTGACGTCGCCGTTCACGTCGCCGATGACGTGCAGGGAATCCGCGAGGTGCTCGCCTTCGAGGCCCGCGACATCCGCGACAGCGACCGCCATGAACGAGAGAGCCTCGTCACGCGTGCGCGCATGCGCATCGCGCGCGCACGTGCGGTGCGTGAGATCATCGAGCGGATGCTGTGGGGCGCAGCCGTCGTCTTCGTGCTGCTCGTCGCGGGCGATGCCACGACCGCTGTGCTCGCCATCGCCGTGCTCGTCGGTCTGTGGCTCGGCGGAGCGGGAACCGACGATTTCGCCAGCGGACTCGATGCGGCACTCGCCGCCTGCGCCCGTGTGCGCCGGGTCGTTGATGCTCCACCCGCCGTCTCCGATGATGGCAGCGGTGAGCTCGCCGGCACCGGGCCGGTTCGCGTCGCCTTCGATGCGGTGTCGTTCGCGTACCCGGGAACCGGCTCACCGGCACTGGAGGACATCGACGTCACGGTCGGAGCGGGTGGATGGCACCGGCTCGTCGGTGTCTCCGGCAGCGGCAAGTCGACCGTCGCGGGCCTTCTGCTGCGCGCGCACGACGTCGATGCCGGGAGAATCCTGCTCGATGGGGTGCCGGTGTCCGCACCATCTCTGGCGGGGCTGCGGCGTGCCGTCGCGGTCGTCGATCAGCGGCCCGTGCTGTTCCCCGGAACCGTCGCCGATAACCTGCGCCTCGCGCGCCCGGATGCATCGGACGCCGAACTGTTCGACGCGCTCGAGACCGTGCTGCTCGGAGAGGGCCGTCTCCCCGATGGGCTTCGGACCCGGGTAGGAGAGCGCGGATCCACGCTGTCCGGAGGTCAGATGCAGCGCATCGCCCTCGCCCGTGCACTCGTCGCCCGGCCGCGTCTTCTTGTGCTCGACGAGTCGCTCAGCCAGCTCGACGAGGCGACCGCGCAGACGGTGTGCGAGCGGCTCGGGGGCATGGTGGAGCGGCCGACCATCATCGAGATCACCCACCGGGTCGACCTGCTGGATGATGCCGCGACCGTCACCGTGATCGATCGAGGGCGCATCGTCGAGACCGGAACGGCCGGAGAGCTGCGAGCGGCCGGCGGGGCATTCGCCCAGCTGACCGCGCGGAGTTGAGCGGGATCAGACGCCGTATTCGGCGCGCACGCGGTCGCGCAGCTGGTGGCTGCAGGCGGTGACCGCTTCGTCCCACGTGGTGTTCGCGCCATCCTGCGCGTTGTCGGAGATCGCCTTCCAGATGCGGATCGGCACGCCGAACTGTGCGGCGACCCAGGCGTAGGCGTAGGACTCCATGTCGACGAGCTGCCCACCGAGTTCGCGGATCGCGATGACCGCGTCGGCGTCGTCGATGAAGCTGTCGCCCGTGGCGATCGTCGATCCGCCCTCAGCCAGCGCGATGCTCTGCGGCATCGACACGTGCTGGCCGTGCACGCCGTTCTCGTCGATGACGTCGTGCTGGAAGGTGGAACCGATCTCGTGCACGCCGGGCTGAACCGAGGGGTCGAGGGCCCCTGCGGTGCCGACGACGAGGATCTCGTCGTATTCGGCGGAATCGAGGGCACGCGTCAGGCCGAATGTGGCCTTGAGCTTGCCGGGGCCGGTCACCAGACGGTCGAACCCGTCGAGCGGGCCGTCGAAGGCGATGAGTTCGGAATCGAGGGCGGCGACGAGTAGCTTCACGTCATCATTCTCCCATCTGAGCGGGATGCTGTGAAAAGCTGAACGGGTGACGATCATTCCTCCCGCCGCTGATGAACCGCGTCGACCCGATGGTCCGCGTGATCCGGGGGATGCGTGGGTCGTCGCCGAGACGGGCGAGAAGTACTGGGGGCGCTTCGGAGCGGCCGGGCTCCTCGCCGTCGATGCCGAGCGCGGTGTGCTGCTGCAGCTGCGGGTCGGTTGGAGCCACTTCGGCGGCACGTGGGGTCTGCCGGGCGGTGCACTGCACCAGGACGAGGCGCCGATCGATGGGGCGCTGCGCGAAGCGACGGAGGAGGCGGGTATTCCCGAGGGCGCGGTCGCACCGCGGTTCACGAGCGTTCTGGATCTGGAGATCTGGTCGTACACGACGGTCGTCGCCGATGTCGTGACGCCGTTCGAGCCCGTCATCAGCGACCCGGAGAGCGTCGCGCTGGAATGGGTGCCGATCGACGAGGTTGCCGAGCGGTCGTTGCATCCGGGATTCGCGAACGCCTGGCCGGCGTTGCGCGCGCGACTCTGACGCGTTCGGTTCTCAGTCCCGTCCGCGGAGCTTGTCGATGTCGCGGCGTTCGCGTTTCGTCGGGCGTCCGGCGCCGCGGTCGCGCACGCCGAGGGCGGCCATCGGTTCGCGCGGCGGCGTGCGGTCCTCGTAGGCGACAGCTGCGAGAGGAGCCCCGACCCGCTTGGTGAGCGTCTGACGCACGACGAGGTGACGGTCGAAGCCGCTGATGCGGATGCGCAGCTCATCACCGGGCTTCACCGTCTGCGCGGCCTTCGCCTTGTCGCCGTTGACGCGCACATGTCCGGCGCGGCATGCAGTGGTCGCCGCGGAGCGCGTCTTGTAGACGCGGACGGCCCAGAGCCAGCTGTCGACGCGTACCGGTTTGGGCGCGGCATCCGTCATTCTTCTCTCCTCGAACGCAGAGTGATGAGGGCACCGGCGATGATGAGCCCCTGTCCGAGCGTATACGTGAGCATGACGGCCGGGCTCGTCCAGAACGGCATCGCATCGGGGAGGAAGATCCGGTAGGCGAGGATCGTATCGCTCGTGAGGAACAGGATGCCACCGACCGCGACGACCGGGTGGCAACGGGTCGATAGTGCTGCGGTGCCACTGAGAACGAGTCCGTAGGCGGCGACGGCGAAGAACAGGCCACCGGTGTGCGGGCCGAGGACCGCGAGCATCACGGCCCACCAGGCGGCGTAGACGAACGCCCAGCGGGGGAAGCGGCGGATCCGCAGCACGCGGAGGAAGACGACCATGTAGGCGATGTGGGCAAGGCCGAAGAACAGGAGCATGAGGGGAAGTTCGGGGCCTGCGGGGAAGAACGCGCCGGCGCCGTCGCCGATCCAGGAGAGGACGACCGCCGCGAGCAGCAGCGCGATCGCCAGAGGCGGGCGCAGGCGTGCCGAGATGAGGATCGGCAGGGCGAGCAGCGGCATGAGCCAGAGCTTCGTGGGGCCGGCGAGGTCGCTGCGGATTGCGAGGGCCGCATCATGCACGATCGAGATCAGGAGGTAGGGGACGAACGCCCAAAGAATGGGGGAGCGGAGGGACGTCGTCGTCGGCATTCCCTCATCGTAGAGGCACGCTGAAACAGCTCTTCGAACCCGCGAATCGCCGTGCGACACGGCCGAGCGTCGCTCAGTTCGCGAATCGCGTTCGGATACGGCTAATATAGGGGAGTTGCCTTCGTGAGAATGAAGAACAACGGGCTGTGGCGCAGCTTGGTAGCGCACTTGACTGGGGGTCAAGGGGTCGCAGGTTCAAATCCTGTCAGCCCGACAAAAAGCCCTGATGAGAAGCGATTTTCGTCAGGGCTTTCGTCGTATCTGGGGCCAAAAATGGCCCATGTACCCGCATATGTACCCGCAAGATTTTCCCTCCGCTCCGACGCGCCCGGCCCGCACGCGACACGCTCGTACAGCAGACAAGACGAAGACCCTTGTGTTTCTGGGCTTTATTTGCGCGCTGAGCCCCGGAATGACGGGCGACTGGCGTATCGAATGACGTCTGGCGACGACACAGAACCTCAAGTTCACACCCGTTCGCTAGACACGGTGTTCCTTGTCAGGCGGGCTATGCCCGCCTCGGGTGAGTGCATGTCATATTGCTTGGCAGCGCACGTCCGATGCGTTGTCGTGTACCGAGACATCCCGCAAGGTCCTGAATGATCCCGACCGATGTCCCGCGAAGCCCTGGGCGATCCCGAGAGAGCCCGACGTGGCCCTAGTTGTCGTGTCGTGTCGTGTCGCGGTCGCCGTACACGAACAGGATCGGCAGGGTCTAATTGAATTAGCCGACTAACCGCCTGGCTCATTGCCGACCCAAGGACTTGCGTGACGCAGAGCGAAGTAGACACGTCGACCGTCATCACAAGCTGTAGCCCGTCGTTGCAATCGCCGCGCCTGCACAGGCCGTCACTCCCGTGGCAAGCAGTATGATCTGTCATTGCACCTGCTGCGGAAGCCGCCTGTTCATACAGCAGACCCAGTCGAGTTCGACGGAACAGTTTGTGAGTGTATAAGCGGCTCATCGCATTTGGGAGTGTAGATACGGTCTGAACCCGCCAGCTTCGAGCAGTGATCTCGCGATGTAGTTCGTGAGGTTCCTAAACCCGAGCGCGGACCCGCGGAGGTGCTCGAGTCTGCCGTTGATCGCTTCGGTCGGCCCATTCGATGTCCGCGGGTGATCGAAGTACGCGAGGATGTCAGCCCTGCGCCGGTTGAGCGTGTAACCGAGTTTGCGGAGCTCAACGAACCAGGCTGGCGTTGTCGCTTTCACGGTATCGATCAGCTCTCTCGGTACATGCGAGTGAAGAGCTATCAACTGCAATCGGATCGGGCCTACGGTCTGCTCTTTGATGCTGAGGCTCGCACGAGGCCCCATCACCGAGTTGTTTCTTAAACTTTCCAGCCTTACGGGTGGGACTGTGGAAGTTAGTCTTGCGCGCAGGTGAGGAGTATGGTGCGCGCGATCCAGGCTTCGTAATCGGGTTGGCTCCAGCCCGAGCCGAGCACGAGCTGGTTGTAGCCCTCGGGTGACAGCATAAATGAGATGCTGTCTGCGACCGTTTCTCGCGGCTGGTCGGTGTGTGCCAGTCCGCGGCGCTGGAGTTCGTCAACGAGCACGAGGATGTCTGCGCGGCGGCGCTGTTGCAGCTCGTCGACTTCCTTGCGAAGAAGAGCGTCGGATCTGGCGGCGGACAGGAGCGTCGTCCAGAGAATGCTGCTGCGCCGGTTCGATTCGGCGACAAAGTGCACGATGCCTGCGAGGTAGCGGGTGTGGTCGGATTCAGCGGTGATTTCGGTGACCTGGCCGTGGTCTGCGAGAGAATCAATGTCCGCGTTCCTGGCAAAGCTGTGAGTGAATGCGTCAAGGAGTAGGCGACGTTTGGGGCCGCCAAGTTTTACGGTTTCGATTGAGACGCCCGCTTTGTGCGCGATGTCTGAGAGTGAAGTGCCGGTGTAGCCCGTGACGATGAACAGGTTGGCTGCGGCATCCAAAATTCGGGATCGTGTTGCGGCGGCTTGGCTGGCACGTACCTCGGAGCGATAGCGGCGATTGTGGGACCGCGATTCTTGACCCGACATATTGACTTGCCTCCAAGGGTAGTGAATACTTTGGCGTTAGAAAGATTACCTTGGTCTGCCTCTAACGAAAGTTGCGCATGAGTTCGTTCTTGATTTGCAGTACCCCGGTTCATGGTCATGTTGAAGCGCTCTGGTTTTGTTGGAGACTCCTGACCTTGGAAACGAGGATGGGGTTATGCGGCTCTTCGGACATTCGGTGGGGGTCATGGGGTGAGGCCGCCGGCGGCGAGGAGCATGCGGAGGCGGTAGTTGTCGC
>NZ_JBSJZH010000029.1:0-6963 GCF_054798215.1 Microbacterium sp. GXF6406
GGGACGTCGATCAGGTCGAGGCGGCGACCGCGTCCTGGGTGCTCTGGTTCAACACCGAACGCACCCACGGCTCCATCTATGACCTCACACCCCTCGAGCTCGAGCAACTCGACTACGCTCGCAACGAACCGGTCGAACGAGCCGGCTGACACCAGCAAAACACTCTCCGGACATGCCGGGGCGAGTCAGATCCACACTTCGACATGATGAAAGCCCGCCACCCCGCAAGTCTCTCAGGGAAGCCTCATCGAGCTTTGGGAGACACGTCCTAGGAATCAGGCGGGCGGGTCCTGCGGCGGTGGCGCGATCTCCCGCGCCACCTGATTCTCGAGCACCTCGACGGCCTGATCGCTCAACACGATCAGGCCGTCGAGCTCTTGGCGCACGCGCTTGTAGGCGATGTTTCGCTCGGCCTGGGTGGCTGATTCGTCGACGGCGACCTTCAGGAGCTTCTGCGCACGGTCGAGCTTCTTGCGCTCGGCCTCGCTGAAGGTGGAGTCGCGCAGGCGCCGGGCCTCGCGCTCGGCGACTTCGAACGCGACGGCATAGGCGCCGACGGCATCCAGATACTCGCTGATCTGTTGCTCGCCGACGTGCGTCTCGATCGAAGCCGGGCGCAGAGCGTCGGCGGTCTTCTTCGCACGCAGGAATGCTGCGGTCAAGGGTTGGCGGCCATCGCTCATCGCGGGGAAGGCGATGAGCTTGGCGACGTCGAGCTCGTAGTCGAGCCAGCGTGCGGTGATCTCGTCATGCTCGGCGAAGAGCCGCGAGAGAAGGTCCTCATGGGAGACGGATGGCGCCGAGTCGACTTCTCGCGGTCGTGCCGCGGGCAGGTGGATGCTGGTGGGCCCGGTGCCGGGCGCGAAGCCGGCTTTCAGCCGCATCTTCTCGAGCTTCCGCTCATGACGGCGTTCGGCCGCGCGTTCGGATGACGCGTAGAGCGCGCGTGCACCGCCGGCGATCACGCCGCCGAGGGGGAAGATCAGCCACCAGAAGCTTCCCGCCCACTGCCAGAAGCTCTCCACTGCTGGTCCTCTCCGATACCGGGTTATGCCGTGCGGCCGAGCTCGCCGATCGTCTCGCCCTGGTCGTTCATGACGGTGAGGGTGTCGCCGTCGATGGAGACGGTGCGGACACCGCGCAGCCAGTCGTCGACGTCCATGCAGGCCATGAGGGTCGAGGCGTAGGGGGCGAGTTCGACGACGTCGTCTTCGACCGTGTAGGTGGTGTGGATGCCGTTGCACCCGTCGCTGCCGCGGACGTCTCCGCCCTCGGTGAATTCGAGGAACGGTTCGGCCTCGGCATCTGTGCCCCAGGTGCCCACGATGTCTTCGGCGATGGATGCTGCGCCATCATCCGCCGTGGACGTCGGGGCGGATCCGGGGCTCTGCTGACCCGGTGCGCAGGCGGCGAGCAGCATCGTGAGGGCGCCGGTCGCGGCGGCCAGCGTGAGGAGTCTCTGTGCGCGTGTGGTCATGCTCGTCATGGTAGTCGGCGCCGGGTGCGCGTTTGCATTCGTTCACATGAAACGCCGCCTGTTCTGGTTAATTTTTCACTCGATTGTTGGTATCTGTGATTTTGCTGGGTAGTCTGTGTGGGGTTTGTCTGTCTGTTCTGAGACGGCGAACTCCTCTTACCGCTAAGGAACAAGGACATCGAAACTATGAAGAACAGAGGGATGACACGTCGTCCGCTGGCATTGACCGCGGCCACGACGCTGGCCCTAGGGGGGCTCTTCTTCTCCACTCCGGCCTTCGCCGGAACCACCGACCAGTCGGCAGACCAGCAGGACAGCGACGAGGTCTCCGCGGCTCTCGCGCAGGCTGCTGAAGACGCCAACGTCTACGCCTGGGGCACGAACGCGGCGGGTGACCCCGTCGTCGTCGTGGTCGACGATGCGGCCGACGGCGACATCGAGGCATTCGCCGCGGAGGCTTTCGCGGCTGACGCCGAGGAGCCGATCGTCACGACGATCCCCAGCGCTCCGGTCTCGTTCGCCGACGGCGACGTCGTCGGCGGTCAGGGTTACCTGCTGCCGACGGACGACAACCGCGTCAGCACCTGCTCCTTCGGCTTCGCCGCATGGTCGCCCGCCGGCGACCCGGCCTTCCTCAGCGCCGGGCACTGCGCTCAGGGCCCGCAGGACCTCTTCCTGTCGGACCCGAGCCTGGACTCGGGCTCGGGCAGCGAGTCCGAGTACGTCGGGTACGGCGACGGGGACGTCCTCGCCGGAACCTTCGGCTTCAGTCAGTTCGGCGGTACGGGCAACTCCGCGGGGCGCGACGAGACCCGCCCGATGGAGGACCAGAACTTCACCGATATCGCCGTGATCGATGTCGATGCGGCCAGCGACTACACGCCGGTCCCGGCCGTCACCACGTGGTCGTCGATCACCGCGAACGCCTTCTCGCCCGCTGATGACGTGATCGAGATCACCGCCGTCGGCAACCCCGTCGCCGGCTCCGTCTCCAAGAGCGGCCGCACGACCGGGTACACGACCGGCATGATCTCCGAAGCCTCGGGGCACATCCTCGATGGTTTCTCGAACATCGACGGACACTTCGTCCGCGGCTTCTCGAGCAACGTCATCGCCGGGCCCGGCGACTCGGGCGGTGCGGTGTTCCAGGGTAGCACCGCTGTCGGCGTCATCAGCGGCGGCACCGAGGCGACTGAGACCACCCCGCAGTGGACCTGGTCGACGCTCCTCACCGACGCGCTCACCTACACGAGCGGCTATGAGGTCGCTTTGCACATCGAGGCTCCCGTCGTGACCTCTGCGGCGACCGTCGAGGTCGGCGCGACCGTCACCGGCACCGCCACGGGCGCCGAGACCGTCGAGGTCACCCTCGCCGGCGACACGTTCGAGGCCGCCGTCACGAACGGCGCGTTCTCTTTCCCGGCTCCTGCGGAGCCCGGTGACTACAGCTACTCGCTCACCGCGGTGAACGGCTTCAACGTCTCCGAGGCCACGGCGTACGAGCTCACGGTCGAAGCGGCAGCAACGCCGGCTCCGGCGATCACGTCGCCCGCCGATGGCTCGTCGATCGTCGACGAGGTCACCTCGGTCAGCGGCACGGGTCTCCCGGGCGCCGAGGTCGTCGTCACGATCGACGGCACCGGCTACCCGACCACGGTCGGCACCGATGGCACCTGGACGGTCGACGGCCTCGACCTCGGCTACGGCGAGCACGCGATCAGCGTCGTGCAGACTGCCAACGGCGAGACCTCGTCGGCCGTCACCTCGGAGTTCACCGTGGTCCTGGCCTCGCCCGAGATCACCTCGATCACCGATGGCAGCACCTTCGCCCCCGACAACGGTCCGTCCGAGCTGTCGGGCACCGGCATCGAGGGTGCGACCGTCGAGGTCGTGCTGACCGGCACCGAGCCGGCCGCGTTCGCCGACAGCGGCCCCTTCGAAGCCACCGTCACCGACGGCGTCTGGACGGTCGCGTTCGATGCTCCGCTCTCGGTCGGCGACTACACCGCAACGGCGACGCAGACGCTCGACGGCGCCTCGTCCGCCTCCACCGTGGTCTCGTTTCAGGTCGTCGCAGCTCCCGCCCCCGGCGACGAGGGCGACAACGGCGACCAGGGCGGCAACGCCGGCGACCCGGGCGACGAGGGCACTCTCGCCACGACCGGTATGGACACGACGCTCACGCTGGCTCTCTCGGCCGGTGCCGTCGTGCTCGTCGCGGGTGGCCTGATGCTCATGATCCTGCGCCGCCGCAAGCTGGCTGCACTGCAGGACTGATCCAGATCAGTAAAGGAGGCGGGCATCTCTTCGGAGGTGCCCGCCTCTTCTGCTGTGTGGGGACGTATCAGCGCCCGAGCTTCTCTGCGCAGGGCACGCAGTGCTCGGCGAACGGGCGTACGCGCAGACGTGCGGTCGGGATGCTGCGACCGCAGTTCGCGCACGAGCCGTAGTCTCCGGCATCCATGCGTTCGAGGGCCGCGTCGATCTGGCGCAGCTCGTCCTCCGCGCCCTCGAGGAGCCCCGTCAAACGCGACCACTCGGCGGACAGCGGCACGCCCTCGGGGTCGTGCTCGTCGTCATCGCTCTGCGCTGCGCGATCATGCGTCAGCTGGTGCAGGGTGCTCGCCAGCAGGTCGACGCGCTCGCCGGATTCACGCCGCAGCATGTCGAGCAGGATGCGCAGCTCGGTGTCGCTCATGCCCACACCATAGACCCGTTCGGACGGGCACCGGCGCTTTCGCGTCGGCACCGGCCGGAACGGGTCAGGGAAGGCGGATCAGCCGAACAGCAGGCTGAGCAGCGTGGATCCGCCGCCGAGCAGGATGAGTGACACGATCGTCACCCAGGCGATCGCGCGGATCCGGCGATTGCGGCGTTCGCCGAGATCGCCGTAATCCTCGCTGAGGTTGTCGTCGGTCACGCGTTCTCCGTGACGGTGGGGCCGAAGGCCGCCGGCAGGGTCGCCTGCGAGGTCTGACGCAGCTCATCGGCCGAGACCGTGAACAGGTTCGTGACCTCGAGCTGCGCGACGGAGTCGGTGACGCCGATGCGCAGCACCGGGTACTCGCGTCCTTCGCACAGGCCGCGGAACTTCACGTCGTCCTCACGGGGCACCGTGACGATCACGCGTCCGGTCGACTCCGAGAAGAGAGCGGATGCCGCATCCACGCCGTCGCGCTCCATGAGCTCGGTCAGCCAGACGCGCGCGCCGACGCCGAAGCGCATGACGCCCTCGGCGAGGGCCTGGCCCAGGCCGCCCTCGGAGACGTCGTGGGCGGAGGAGATCAGCCACTCGTCGCGTGCGGCGCCGAGCAGGCCCGCCAGGCGCTTCTCGCCGGCGAGGTCGACCTTCGGCGGCAGGCCGCCCAGGTGCTGGTGCACGGTCTCGGCCCATGCCGAACCGGAAAGCTCGGTGGAGGTGGTGCCGAGCAGGTAGATGTTCTGGCCCTCGTCCTGCCAGCCCGAGGGGATGCGGCGGGAGACGTCGTCGATGATGCCGAGCACGCCGACCAGCGGGGTCGGGTGGATCGGGGTGTCACCGGTCTGGTTGTAGAAGGAGACGTTGCCGCCCGTGACGGGGGTGCCGAGCTCGTAGCATCCGTCGGCCAGGCCGTCGACCGTCTGGCCGAACTGCCACATGACCTCGGGGTTCTCGGGGGAGCCGAAGTTCAGGCAATCGGTGATCGCCGTGGGGACGGCGCCGGTGACGGCGACGTTGCGGTAGGCCTCGGCGAGGGCCAGCTGCGCGCCCGCGTACGGGTCGAGCTGGCAGTAACGGCCGTTGGCGTCGGTCGAGACGGCGAAGCCGAGACCCGACTCCTCGTCGACGCGGATCATGCCGGCGTCATCGGGGAAGGCGAGAGCCGTGTTGCCGAGCACGTAGTAGTCGTACTGGTTGGTGATCCAGCTGGTGTCGGCGAGGTTCGGCGAGCCGAGCAGCGCGAGGAACTGCTCGCGCAGCACCTCGGCGTCATCCGTGCGGGGCAGGAGCTCGGCAGCATCCGCCTGCAGCGCGTCGATCCACGTCGGGTAGGCGACGGGACGGTCGTAGACGGGGCCGTCGACGGCGACGGTCGACGGGTCGACGTCGACGATGCGCTCGCCCTGCCAGTCGATCGTGAGGCGTCCGTCTCCGGTGACCTCGCCGAGGACGCTGGTCTCGACCTCCCACTTGTCGACGACCGCGAGGAAGGCGTCGAGCTTCTCGGGGGCGACGATCGCCATCATGCGCTCCTGCGACTCCGACATGAGGATCTCCTCAGCGGTCAGGGTGGGGTCGCGCAGCAGCACGTTGTCGAGCGAGACGCGCATGCCGCTGTTCCCGTTGGCGGCCAGCTCGCTGGTCGCGCAGGAGATGCCGGCGGCGCCGAGGTCTTGAATGGCCTCGACGAGCTCGTCGCGGTACAGCTCGAGACAGCACTCGATGAGCACCTTCTCGGCGAACGGGTCGCCGACCTGAACGGCGGGACGCTTGGTGGGACCGCCGTCGTCGAACGAGTCGGAAGCGAGGATGCTGGCGCCGCCGATGCCGTCGCCGCCGGTGCGTGCACCGAAGAGGACGACCTTGTTGCCGACGCCGGTGGCGTTCGCGAGCTTGAGGTCTTCGTGGCGGAGCACTCCCACAGCGAGGGCGTTGACGAGCGGGTTCGCCTGGTACACCGAGTCGAAGACCGTCTCGCCGCCGATGTTCGGCAGGCCCAGGCAGTTGCCGTAGAAGCTGATGCCGCTGGTCACGCCGTGCACGACGCGGGCGGTGTCGGGGTGGTCGATCGCGCCGAAGCGGAGGGCGTCCATGACGGCGACGGGGCGGGCGCCCATCGAGATGATGTCGCGGACGATGCCGCCGACACCCGTGGCGGCGCCCTGGAACGGCTCGATGAAGGAGGGGTGGTTGTGGCTCTCGGCCTTGAAGGTGACGGCCCAGCCCTCGCCGACGTCGACGACGCCCGCGTTCTGGCCCATGCCGACCATGAGGCGTTCCTTCATCTCGTCGGAGACCTTCTGGCCGAAGCGGCGCAGGTAGTTCTTCGACGACTTGTAGGAGCAGTGCTCCGACCACATGACCGAGTACATCGCCAGCTCGCCCGAAGTGGGGCGGCGGCCGAGGATCTCCTTGATCTTCGCGTACTCGTCGGGCTTGAGGCCCAGCGCCGCGTAGGGCTGCTCCTTCTCAGGCGTCGCGAGGGCGTTCTCGACCGAATCGGGAACGTGGACGGGGGCTTCAGACGTGGTCACGCGCACTCCAAGAAAAGGTGGCCGGGCGGGGCACGAACAGTCTACTGGGGCTCGGGCGTGCCGTTCGGCCAGGTATCCGCGGCGGCAGGCGATGCGTCCTGAACACTGTTCTGTACGATGGCTGCATGAGCGCTCCCGCACGGCATGATCGGCAGTCCGTCGTGGATGCTGCGATGCGGGTGCTCGCCGAGAACGGGCTGCCCGGGCTGTCGATGCGGCGCATCGCTGATGAGCTCGACGTGCAGGTCAGC
>NZ_JBSJZH010000029.1:7001-21755 GCF_054798215.1 Microbacterium sp. GXF6406
GGCCGCGGTCAGTGAGCGGATCGTCGTCGAGGCGGCGGATTCATCGGATGCCGATGCCGCGGTGATCGCGACGGCGCTGCGCGATCGGCTGCTGGCGCACCGCGACGGCGCCGAGATCGTTTCGAGCTCGCTCGCGCTCGGACTGCTCGATCTTCCGGCGCGTGCGAGCCTGGTCGACGCCGCACGGCAGACGGGTCTGTCGGATGCGGCGGCTGCGACCGCGGCCGACACGATCGTGCACTTCGTGATCGGCTGCACCTTCCACGAGCAGCAGCGCATGCACGCCGCCGTCATCGGGGCGACGGACCCTTCGGTCGACATCACCCCGGCCGGCATCGCCGAGAGCGCGGATGACTTCTCCTCGGGGCTCGCGATGATCGTCGCCGGCATCCGTGCGACGGCCGGCGCCCGCTGACAGAGGCGGAGACGACGAAGCGGGCCCGCAGGTCGTGAAACCTGCGGGCCCGCTTGCTGTCGGTGCGGTCCGTCACCACGCCGGACCGCACCGAGGCGATCAGCTGATCGTCGCGCCGCGTCGGCGGGCGAGAACCAGTCCGCCGCCGAGCAGCCCGAGGGCGAGGAGCACGGCGCCGACGATGCCGGCCGTCTCCATACCGGTGACCGCGAGAGAGCCGTCGTCTCCGGCTTCGCCCGATCCCGAGCCGTTGTCGGAGCCGTCGTCGAGGACGCCGACCGACACGGCCAGGCGCACCTCGCGCTCGATGCCGTCGGCATCGGGGGCGGTGATGACGACCTCGTGTGCACCGGCTTCGACATCGCCGGTGGCGATGATCGCGTCGAGCGACACCGTGCCGTCTTCGCCGGCCGCGGCCGAGGCGAGGACGATCGGGTCGGAGTGCAGTTCGACGAGCACCTCGGAGCCGGCTTCGGCTCCGGTGACGGCGATCGTGAACGGCTGGTCGAAGTCGAGCTCGTCGGTCTCGACGCCGTCGACGAGGACGACAGCATCCAGGGTGCGGATCTCGACATCGGACGAGACGACCGTGCCCGTGTTGCCGGCGGCATCCGTCGACCGGGCCTCGAGCGTGCTCGCGCCGATGGCGTCGAACACGATCTGGCCGTTCTCGGGAACAGCCGCCCACTCGCCGTCGCCGATGCGGTACTCGATCGAGGAGACGCCGGTGAGAGCATCCTCGGCCGTGATCGTCGCCGTCACCGGGGTGTCGGCGTTGCCGATCCCGTCAGCCGGGTCGAGGGCGATCTCGGTGGTCGGGCTGACGGCGTCGACCTTCAGCGACGCGAAGCCGGAGACCGACGTCTCGCCGACCGTCGAACGGTACTGGACGGCGCGGTCTCCCTCGCCGCCGACCATGAACGATCCGTCGGCGCTCGCCCAGTCGCCACCCTCGATGCGGTATTCGATGGCGCCCGGATCACCGGCGGAACCGGCGGCGGAGACGGTCACGGGAACCTCGCCCGCGTAGACGCCTGACTCGAGCGGCGCCGCCTCGGTGGAAGCCACGATCGCCGCCTCCGCACCCGCGGGGCGCGGGACGGAGAGCTCGAAGATCGACAGGTAAGGGTCGACGTTCTTCGTCGTGACGTGCACGCGCACGTGGCGGGCCTGAACCTCGTCGAACGTGATCGCATCGGCGCGCGTGGTGCCGGATGCCGCGGGCATGTCGCTCTTCGTCGCGACCGTGGTCCACTCGGAGCCATCGTCGCTGACCTGGATCGTGTAGTCCTTCGCCGCAGCGGCCTCCCACAGGATGTCGACCTTCGAGAAGGGGCGCTTCTCACCGAGATCGACGGCCAGCCAGGCGGGGTTCACGTAGCTCGCGGACCAGCGCGTCGACGGGTTGCCGTCGACCGCGGCGGATGCCGGGAACTGCGCCGCCTCGTCGCCCGAGGAGGTCGCCGTGGCGCCTGCAGTCCAGGCCTCGGGCGCGAAGACCTGAGCCGACCAGGCGGCGATCTTGTCTCCGCCCGAGACGATGTCGTGCACCCACACGTAGCGGGCGTCGACGCCGTTCAGTCCGATCGAGCCGTCCTTCGCGATGTTCGCGTCCTGCCAGAAGATGCCGTCGGTCGAGGTCGCGACGCGGAAGCTCTCCGGTGCCGTTCCCGCCCACTTGACGTCCAGGCTTCCGGCGCTGCGCGCCTCGCCGAGGTCGATGCGGAAGCTGGCGTTCTTCTCGGAGGTCTCCCACTTGGTGAGGCTGCGACCATCGGTGAGGGCGGCGGTGTCGCTGCCCTCATCGGTGGAGGATGCCGTGACCGCGGCGCCGAACGACACTTCGCCGTTCGCCGCCGAACCGGTCTGCTCGATGACGGTCAGGCTCGGGCCGCGGCCGATCGAGGAGACCGCCGTGGTGAACTCGCTGTATCCGATGGCCGGGGTGTCGGCCTTCCACGTCTTCTGCGCGATCACCGGGAACGAATCGCGGATGAGGCCGTGCACGTCGAGCTGGCTGTAGTCCGCGGCGACGAGGTCGTTCCAGACGGCGAACATGGCGCCGTCGGGGGCGCCGGCGGGAACCGTGTCCTGATCCCAGAGGCGGTTGGGCAGCCAGTTGGCGTAGATGCCCGCGTTGTTCAGGCCGTTGCCGTGGTAGTAGTCCGCGAACGGGACGACGTAGAGCGTGCCGTCGTTCATGTTGATGAAGCGGTACCCGTCGTCGAGGGCCGACTTCATGCCGTACCAGCCGTCGTTCCAGTTGCTCATGATGACGTCGCGGTCGTAGCCGTCGGCGTTGCCGGTCATGATCGTGGCGCTGCCCCAGGCGCGGGGCTGCTTGCCGTGGCTGCGCACGTGCTCGGCCATGTCGTTGAAGAACTGCACGTATTCGGTGGCGTACTGGCGCGGGTACTCGTCGGCGCCGTAGTGCACCTCGTCGCCCTCGAACCACGGGATGAACTCGTCGAAGACGCCCTTGATGATCTCGGTCGTCTCGGGCTTGGTGAGGTCGAGGTGGTCGCTGTCGCCGTTGTTCATGCCGAGCTCGGGCTTCCAGTGGATGAGTGCCAGCGAGTGGGCGGGCACGTCGATCTCGGGAAGGATCTGCATGTGGTGCGCGGAGGCGGTGTCCTCGAAGGACTGCCAGTCGGCGCGGTCGTAGGCGCCGTCCTCGGAGGCGAGGTCCGCGTACTCCGGGTTGTCGGACTTCAGGCGGAAGCCGGCGTAGGCCTCGGCCCAGGTGAGGTCGCGCTCGTGCGGGAAGATCTCGTTGTCGTTGAGGTGGATCTGGAAGACGTTGAGCTTGTACCAGCTCATCATCGAGATGTAGTCGCGGATGTAGTCGGCGTCGAAGAAGCGGCGTCCGACGTCGAGCATGAAGCCGCGGTCCTGATAGTCGGGCCAGTCGATCGTCTCGCCGCGGGGGAGGGATGCGCGGTCATCGGCGGATGCCAGGATCTGCAGCGCCGAGCGGGTGCCGTAGAAGACGCCCGTGCTGGTGGGGGCGGAGATCTCGATCGTGTCCTCGATCGAGAGCACGTAGCCCTCTTCGTCGAAGCGTTCGCCGCCATCGGCGTGCTTCAGTCCGCTCTGCACGTCGAGGACGATGTCTCCGGCGCGGGCACCGGAGGTCTTGACCTCGAGAGTCAGGCCGGTGATGGCGTTCAGGTCGGTGACGAGCTGCGCCGCCACGTCGGCGGATTCAGCATCCGCCACGATGCGCGAGTCCGCATTGATGCGGAGATCGCCGGTGCCGCCGGTCCAGTTCTGCAGCTCGGGGACGACGATGGGCGATTCGTTCACGTCATCGGCCAGGGCCGCCATGGGGGCTGCGAATGCGGTGGCTCCGGTTGCGGCTGCGATCAGCAGCGCCGCTCCTCGAAGCCGGGTCCTTCTCCTGCTCTGATTACTCACTGATTCTCCTCGTCGTCATCGACGCAACTGGTACAGCAATTTGTAAGGATGGTGACGAAACTCTAAGGGAGGTGCGTCATCCCGGTCAATGGTTCGGGGAAATACCGGCTCACTAGGATGAAAACGTGACTTTCGATGACGTGGAGAACCCCGGATCCGACCTCCGATTCGAACGGGTTCTCGCCCGTCGCGGAGAGGGCGGATATCGCCAGTTCCGCATCCCCGCGCTCGCCGTCAGTCCGCGAGGCACGCTCCTCGCCGCCTACGACGGCCGCCCCAATCTCGACGACCTCCCGAACCCCATCGATCTGCTGCTGCGACGCAGCTTCGACGGCGGTCGCACGTGGGGCGCGCAGCAGGTCGTGCGCACCGGCACGGGCCTCGACGGATACGGCGACCCCAGCATCCTCATCGACCGGGAGACCGGCCGGATCTTCCTCTTCCACGCAGCGGGGACGCACGCCGGCTTCTTCGAAGCCATCGAGGGGATCGACGATGAGGATGCCGTGCAGCAGGCCGATGTGTCGTACTCGGATGACGACGGCGAGACGTGGACCCACCGGCGCCTGACCGGAATGCTCAAGCGCCCCGGCATCACGGGCCTCTTCGCCGCCGCCGGCGCCGGAATCCAGCTGCATGCGGGGGCTTTCGCCGGACGCCTCGTGCAGCAGTTCGTCGTGCTGCACCGCGGCGAGATCATGGCCGCCAGCGCCTACAGCGACGACCACGGCGAGACCTGGACGTTGGGTGAGCTCGTCGCCGGAACCAACGAGAACAAGGTCGTCTGCCTCAGCGACGGCACGGTGCTCATGCACTCGCGCGCCACCCCGCATCGGCTCGTCGCGCTGTCTCATGACGGAGGCCACAGCTACAGCATCCCGGCCCCGCACGCCGACCTTCCCGACCCGAGCGACAACGGGTCCGTCGTGCGCTTCGACGGACTGCCGAACGTCGATCTCGCCCGCGATGAGACGGATCGCTGGTTGCTCGCCACCCACAACCACGACACGGATCTGCGCCGCAACACCGTGCTCAAGCTCTCGCAGGATGACGGCGCGACCTGGCCTTTCGCCGTCACGCTCTGCGGCGGCAGCAGTGCGTACTCGACCGCCGCCCGACTTCCCGATGAGCGCATCGGCGTGCTCTTCGAGCGCGACGGCTACCAGGAGATCGTCTTCGTCTCTCTGCCCGTCGATGAGCTGCTCGACTCGCCCGCTTCGGGGCTTGCGCACGATGACGGCACCGTGCGCATCGGCGGCGTCGAGATGGATGTCGTGCTGCGCTCGATCACCCCGGCGCGGCCCGCCGAATGGTGCAGCGTTGGTGAGAGCGTCGTGCTCGAGGTCGCGGAGGGCGAGTGGGACGCCAGCGCCTGGAAGGAGGTCGGTCAGGGATACTCCGCCGACGCCCCGCAGGTGCTGTCGAACCGCGAATCGCAGGACCTCAACTACGGACCCATCGCTCCCGGCTTCCGCGCCGGAGACCTGCTCGCGTTCTCGGGGCGCGTGCGCGGAGAGGCGGGCGCCGTGTCGGTCTCTGCCGCCGACCAGGAGCTGTTGTCTGCCACCGCGCTCGCCGCAGGGGAGAATGCGACGTTCTCGCATGCGCACGTCGTCACCGCGGATGAGGTCGAGCGCGGAGTCGTCGAGGTCGCGTTCATCGTGCGGGTGGGCGGGGTCGGCGAGGCGCGGCGTGAATTCGTGTACGACGTGCGGAAGGGGCAGACGCTTCCTGACTAGTCGTCGAAATCCCTCCGTGTGACCGCATGCCAGATCTCGGTTGCCACCCATCGCTCTTTGCCGCCGCGCCCCCAGCGGCCGGCCGAGCGCACCCAGCCCAATTCTTCGGCGCGTCGAAGGAGATTCGACCCCGTGGGTTGACTGACGCTCAAACTACGGACCACGGCGGCGACCGTGACGACCGGGTTCTCGAGCAGGAGGTCGATGAGGGCTCCGACTTGCGAACGTTCGCCGCGAACTTGGGTCCGGTACCTTTCCCTGATCTCGAGAAGGTCGGAGATTCTGCCCGTGCTCTCGTCTGCCTGCCGCTCCACTGCAGCAGCGAAGAACTGAACCCATTCGTCGATCTCGCCGCGCTCACGCACAGCTTGGAGTCGGTCGTAGTACTCGTTGCGATGCGACTCGAAGTAGGACGAGATGTGGAGAATCGGGGCGCTGAGGATGCCATCCTGCATGAGCTCGAAGCCGATGAGTAGCTGCCCGATGCGACCGTTACCGTCGAGGAAAGGGTGGATCTCCTCGAACTGGTAGTGCATGAGAGCGCCTCGGAGCATCGCGGGCATCGTCGACGGTTCGTTGACGAAGCGCTCCCAGTCGGTGAGGAGAGCGCCGAGGTCATCATGATGGGGCGGGATGAAGCGCGCGGTCTCCGGGCGCGCATTGGGCGACCCGATCCAAACAGGCGACTTGCAGAGTTCTCCGGGAAACTTCTCGTCGACTCGAACTCCGGTGAGGAGCGTCTCGTGCAGCGCGCAGAAGAAGCGGAGAGTCAGCGGCCATGCCTGGATGAGTTCGCTTCCTTGCTCGATCGCGCGGAGGTAGTTCGCGACCTCCCGCAGATTCTCGTTCTCGATCGGAACGTCGTCGTTCTCTGCGGAGAGGACTTCGCTCAACGAGGCTTCGGTTCCTTCGATGCGGGAGCTCGCGAGCGCTTCTTGCGCGAGGGCGGGGCCCAGCAGGAGCGCCGGGTTGTCGATGATCATCGCCAGGCCCGAGAGCTTACCGAGTGCGAGGTCGGCTCGTGAGAGTGCAGCGACTGTCTCGGGCTGAAGCTCGACTTCTCGTGGGATCGGCGCGGGAAGGAAGTAAGCATGCGGCCAGGCGCTGAGCGGTTTCGTCGTTAGTGTTCCGAATCTGGTGCTGCGGAAATCGCTGGCGCGCATGCCGTCTGTCCCTGCTTATAGAAACATGTCGAAGAAATAACTTTCAGACCCAAAACATTTAAGTTCGGTCAGATTCTAAAGATTTGCTCTGGGGCTTGGCTACAGCATCCGAAGACAACGATGCCCCGCAACCGGAATCGGCGGCGGGGCATCACCATCGGGGGGATGGGTGTCTCCCGTTCGGATCGGGAGGGGTATCTCCCGTTCGGATCGGGAGGGGTATCTCCCGTTCGGGTCGGGAGGGTCTCGCGTTCGGGCGCGAGGGTCTGTGGGGCCGGGTGTTACTGGACGGACCAGCCGCCGTCCGAGGTGAGGATCGCGCCGTTGATGTTCACGGCGTCATCCGACAGCAGGAACGTGATCGACGCGGCGAGGTGCTCGGCCGTCGCGAGCGACGGGATCGCCTGCTGGAACGGGGCGAGACGCGCGGAACCGGCCTCGGACATGTTCGGGGGCATCGGGATGCCGGTGGCCACGCCGCCCGGGGCGACGGAGTTCACGCGGATGCCCTTCGGGCCGTACATGAACGCGGCCGACTTGGTCACGCCGAGGATGCCGTGCTTGCTGGCCGTGTAAGCGTTGCCCGACGCGTTGCCGCGCAGGCCCGCTTCGCTGGCGACGTTGAGCACGGAACCGGTGCCCGCCTTCTCCATGATCGGGAGGACGGCGCGCATGAGCTTGAACGGTGCGGTGAGGTTGATCGCGATGACGCGGTCCCAGACGGCATCCGTCGTCTCGCCGGCAGGGGAGAAGTCGTCGTTGATGCCGGCGACGTTCGCGAGGGCGTCGATGCGCTCTCCTGCGGCGGCGATCACGGCGTCGATCGAGTCCTGCTTGGTGAGGTCGCCGGCGACGGTGATGATGTCGGCATCCGCCAGCTCGGCCTTGAGAGCCTCGAGCTTGTCGGCCGAGATGTCGGCGGCGATGACGCGTCCGCCTTCGCGGGCGATGCGGGATGCCGTGGCCTTGCCGATGCCGGATGCCGCACCCGTGACGATCACGGTCTTGCCGGCGAAACGGCCTGCGGTGATCTTCTCGACCCAACCCGCGGGGGCGTCGTCAGCGGGGATCTCGCCGCCGTTCGCTGCGCGCACGAGGTCGTCGATGACCGACTGGGGCATCTGACCCTGGCTGAGTGCGACCATCTGCTGCAGGGGGAGTCCGAGGACCGGGGCGAGGGAGTCGGCGCTGGCGCCGGACTTCTCCAGCAGGCCGCGCACGAGAGCGCCGCCGGTGGGGTCGTTCAGCCATTCGCCGATGGTGGAGTTCGCGGTCAGTGCCATGGTGTCTCCCTCGTTTTCTGCTGCGATCGTGTTTCGCAACGGTGCGTCTATTTATATCTCATCAGGCCCCCGAGTAGCCTGAACGTATGCCGAGACCCCGGAGTGAGAAAGCACGTCGCGCCGTGCTCGATGCGATGCGTCTGGCGCTCGCCGCCGACGGCTTCCACACCGTCACGATCGAGGGGCTCGCCGCCGAGGCCGAGGTCTCGAAGCAGACCATCTACCGGTGGTGGCCGTCGAAGGCCGCGATCCTCGGGGAGGCTCTGCTCGAAGGGTCGCTCGGGTCCCCTTCGCTGCAGATGACCGACGACCTCGCCGCGGATCTGCGGGCGTGGTTCGAGTCCACGTCCGGTCATCTCGGCGACGGGGAGGGCGTCGAGATCGCCCGCGCGCTGATCGCCGTGACGGCGACGGATGCTGCGCTCGGCGCGACCCTCAACGAACGGCTCGCCGGCCCCATCGTCGAGGCGATCACCGCCCGGCTCGAGGTGGCGAAGAAGGCCGGTCAGGTGCGCGAGGATGTGGATGCGGCGATGCTCGCCGACCAGTTCGTCGCCATGTCGTCGTACGCCGCACTGCTCGGGCGCCCCATGTCGCCCGAGCGCATCGATATGACGGTGGACGTTCTGCTGCGGGGCGTCGCCGTGCGGTGACGCCCGGGCGTCACAGGATCAGCACGGTTCCGATGATCGAGAGCACCAGGCCCGCCACCGCGAGGCCCTTGCCGCTGCCAATGCGCTTCGCCCGGCCGATTCCGTTGGCCGACATGATGATGCCGGCGACTCCCGCGGCCAGGCCCAGGAGGAACGGCAGGAAGATCGAGATGAGCCCGACGACGAACCCGCCGACGGCGATGCCGTTCGACTGGGGCTGCTGTGGTACGGGCGCGTAGCCGTAGGGGGCGTGCTGACCGTAGAGCGCGGGGGCCTGCGCCTGCGGGTGGGCGGGCACCATCTGGCCCGGCGCTGCATAGGGGTCCTGCGCGTAGGGCGGCTGCCCATAGGGCGACGGCGGGGAGTAAGGCTGCACCGGATAGTTCGGCGCCTGCTCGGCCGGCGCGGCATAGGGGTTCTGCGGTGCGGGCGGCAGATACGGGTTCGGGGCGGCCGCGGTGGGCGCAGCATCCGATGCTCCGAAAGCCGGCGGAGCCGGGTGCGCCGGCGGAATCACGATGATGTCGCCGGCCGGGGCCGGCGGGATCGGCGGAACCGGGGGAGTCGGCGTCTGAGCCATGGGCGGGACCTCGTCGGGGCGGGGCGGAATCTGCTCGGTCATGCGTTCTCCTCTTCGGCGCGCGGGGCCTCAGAGTGAGGCCGCCAGGCGTCCCGAGAATCGTAGCAACCGGCCCGGACATCACGGCGGCTAGCCTCGAGGGGTGTCGGTTCTCGCCCTGCGTTATGCGCTCGTCGCGCTCGCCCTGGTGTTCGTCTTCTCGAGCGTCTGGGCGTCGGCGAAGCGCCCGAGCCGTGACCGACGGCATCCGCATCGCTATCGTCAGCCGATCGCCGTCGCGATCATCGGCTGGCTGCTCGTCTCCGCAGGGTTCTTCATCGGCCTGACCTCGTTCACGGTGCGGGATGCTCCGGAGCTGTGGCCCATGCGGATCGCCGGTGTCGTCGCTGTGCTCGTGGGGGCTTTCTTCCTGATCATGCACCGGAACCGGTACGTCGAGCTCCGCCGGGACGGCGTGCGTTTCCGCACCGCTTTCGGACGCGTGCGCGAGATCGCCGTGGCCGACGCCGTCGAGGTGCGGATGCTGTTGGGGACGCGGCACCCGACGATTCAGGTGCGCTCACGACAGGGCGTGCGCCTGCGGGTCGATGCGCGCCGGTACCCGATCGGGGAAGTGTTCACCGTCGCGCGCTGAACCCGGTTAGCGTGGAGACATGGAGAAGAGCAGCATCTGGACCTTCGTCGGCGTCGTCGTAGCCGTCATGATCGCGCTGGTGCTGGTGAACATCGTCTTCAGCATGCTCTGGTTCCTCGTGAAGGCCGTCATCGTCGTGGTGGTCGCGATCGCCGTCTACGCGGTGCTACGCGGGGTGTTCAGTCGGCGGGAATGAACGCCGTCAGAGTCTGACAGCAGGGATTCCTGCGCGTGATGCTGCGGCGTTCAGCTCGGCATCGAAGCACAGGATGCCTTCGACAGTGTCGCCAATGTGCACTGCGGTGGCGAGATGCAGCGCGTCAAGAGTGCGCAACCCGCTGTGCAGGGCTATCGCCGTCGCCGCCACCTGGTCATCGAGTGACACGAGAGCGACGCGCTCGATGACGTCGTTAGCAGCGTCGGTCGAGATCAAGCGACGGTCTGCGACAGCGTTCAGTTCGACGGCGAGCAGGGTTGAAGAGACCAACGCACTCTCGTGTGCGTCGAAGAACGCTCGCGTCTGAGCGGATTCTGGCTCGTCTATGAGGAGTTTCACCGCGGCCGACGTATCGAGGTAAATCACAGGCGATCCGAGCGCAGGTCGGCGAGAACCTCGTCAGATGTGACGGGCAGCGTGACGGGCCGTATCGAGAGTGGGCCGCGGCGCGTCGGCATGCGCACCTTGCCTCTGGCGATGAGGTCGTCCCAGGGGGACGGTTCCGGCGGTGAGAGCTGCGCGATCGGTCGGCCGCGGTCAGTGATGGTGAGGCGCTCTCCGGCCGCTACTCGTGCCAGCACCTTCGCGGTCTGCTGGTTGAGCTCAGTTTTCGTCACGATGCTCATATCCTGATCGTACGCTAGAACTACTAGAAGTAGTAGATGATGTGTGGTGTGGTAAGTTCAGCGCGCAGCGGGGCGCGTTCGCTGGCCTGTCGGGCAGCCGTGCCATGCTCTTCACCCCCCCTGGTGATCTTTGAATTCATGATGCACGGGGGTGCAGACATTGGCGCTCGTCAATGATGGTTGCGCCGTATGTGAAACACGGCGTCGGCCCCTCGCGATGCGCGAGAGGCCGACGGTGAATCACCGCTGGGTCAGTCGCCGACCTTCGCGACGAGGCGGCCGACGGCGGTGCCGTCGATGAGCTGCTGGATGCCGGCCGGGATCTCCTCGAAGTCGATCTCGGTGAGTGCGGGCTTCAGGTCGCCCGATGCCATGTAGCGCATGGTCTCTTCGATGTCTTCCTTGCTACCGCCCATGGAGCCGTGCAGCTGCTTGCGGCCGAGGATGAGCGCGTAGGTGTCGATGGTCGATTCGAGCTTGCCCATGCCGACCTGCACGACGCGTCCGCCACCGGAGGACTTCACGGTGTTGAGGGCGTCGGAGGTGGTGACGCCGAAGCCGGCGTAGTCGATGATGACGTCGAGCTCGACGTCGGCGAATTCGGTGATCGACTTCGCGACCTTCACCGCGCCGGCTTCGCGGGCGCGGTCCCAGACCGACTCGTTGATCTCGGCGACGTAGACCTCGGCGCCGCGCAGGTGGGCGACGCGGGCGCCGATCTGTCCGAGGCCGCCGAAGCCGATGATGCCGACCTTCATGCCCGCTTCAACACCGGCAGTCGAGAGCGCGCCGACGGAGGTCATGCCCGCATCGGTCGCGGCTGCGGCCTGCGCGAAGCTCACGCCCTCGGGGATGGCGATGAGGCCGTCGGTCGAGACCTCGCTGCGGTCTTCCCACGCGCCGTTGACCATGTAGCCCATGATCTCGGCGAGCGGCCAGACGGCGACGCGGTCGCCGACCTTCCAGTCGGTCACGCCCTCGCCGACCTCGCTGATGACGCCGGCGGTCTCATGGCCGGGGACGACCGGGAGCTCCTTCATCGACGACAGCCACTTCTCGTCCTCGAGGATGCCCACGTCGGAGTGGCACAGGCCTGCGGCCTTCACATCGATGACAACCTTGCCCGGGCCGGCGGTGGGCTCGTCGATGTCGACCCGCTCGAACGGTTTGTGGGTGCCGACGAAATGCCATGCGCGCATGGGATCCTCCTGAGATCAACGGTTCAGGGAGCGACGGGGTGGGGCTCCCTCGTTATCTCAGGTTACGCCCGGGTGGACGGGCCGGGGGCGGGTTCGCTTGGGGCGGAATATGTGAGTGAATGGAGTTTGTGTGGGCCTGCGAACGTTGAGATCTTGGTGCCTCAGTTCCTCTCCCAGTGCGCGGGGAACCAGGCAGCATGAGTGACGGTACACACGAATACGGGGAGGTTCTCCACGAGTGTGGCCATCGTGCCGTGCTGATCTACTTTGAACCTTCCGCCGCCGGGGCGGACAGCTCGCATTACGTCACGAATGACTGAAGCTGATTCCTCACCGATGATGTGGGCAAGATTTTGCTCGCTATTCAGTGGCTGGATGTTCCCCCTCGTGTCGAGTTGATACGAGGAGCCCTCTTCCCAGGCCTTAGCTGCTTCAGCCCTGGTACCGCCGAGCATAAAGATTCCTAACTCTCCGTCACTATTCTTCGTTTGCAACGGTGCGTCAGGCGCGGGAGGCGGAGGCGTCTCGGCAGCTGCGGCGTGAACTGGGGTTGTTGTTGAGGGGTGGGCGTCGAAGTATGCCTCACGTATGGAGCTCGGAATTCTGCCGCGCTCACCTACCGAGTACCCGTTGTCCCTGGCCCAGGCGCGAACTATCGAGATCGAGACATCCCGGTGTGAATCGTCGACGGTTATGGCTGAAGATTCTTCCGGATCCTCGCGGACGCTTGTCGTTGCGCCGTCATGAGGTGCCATTTGCACCGCCTGCTGGTCGGAGGCTGGTTCCTCGACGACCGCCTGCGCGGCTTGCGTGGTGAGGGTATGCGTTTTCTCTGCTCGGAGCTCCACCACACGCTTCGCGTTGCGTGCTTCCTGACGCGCACGCTCAAGCTCTTCGGCTCCCGCAGCACGTTCGCGCATTGCCTCGAGTCGGCTCCACAACGGCTTGAGAGCCTCTTCTGGGTCGAGGTAATACTGTGACGCCCGGATTCTCCAGAACGGCCATCCGAGTCGCTCGAGTACTCGCTGTCGCCGCACATCGTCGTCCCACTTGTCGGGGCCGTGGAACGAGTCTCCGTCACACTCAATCGCGAGCCGTTCACCGCGTGCCACGTTGACGACGAAATCGATCCGATAGCTGCCCACCCGGTGCTGCGGTTTCACCTCGTAGCCTCGTTCGAGAAGCTGCTTGAGAACATCCCGCTCAAACTTTGACTCGGTGAGCGCGTAGAGGTCGTCTGCTTCAGCGCCACGGTGGTTGCCTTGAGCGTATTCGATCATCGCGCGGCGCTGGTCCTCGTGGTTGAGGGCCGCTGGATCCATGCTGTGAAAAACCCATAGCTGATCGCGCGCGCGGGATGCGGCAACGTTGGCCCACTGTGAGTACCGCGGGGTTGTCGCTGCGAACGATGCGTCGTGCGCGACCATCGACACGAACATCACGTTGCGCTCGTCGCCCTGGAAGAGCGGCGGATTGCCGACACGTAGGCGCCGTCGCTCGAACTCTGCGTCGCCGATTTCTTCACGGATGAGATCCTGGACGATCTGAGCATGTGGGCCGCTCATCATCGTGACGACGCCGAAAGTGAGTCCCTCGTACGACGGATCGGCTACGCATTGCGCTATCTGGGAGGCAATGGCCTTCGCCTCGTCCCGGTTCACCCGGCTGGATCCGATAGTGGTGGAAATTGCATTCTCGACGTAGACGACGCGCAGCGGCTCACCGATCTGCGGGACACCCACTTCGCGCAACGGCAGAATTTGCCCACCGTAGTAACGATTCGAGAAGCCGATTATTTCGGGAACGCATCGGAAATGTTCCTTAAGCGCGATTGTTGACGGGAATGCACGCCCAGAGATCGAGTAGAGCGAGTCGTCGACCGTGAGGAGCTTTGCCTCGGGCATGCCGCGTAGGTGCTGGTCTTGCAATGCGGCGATGCGGTCGGTCTGGATACCGACTTTTTCGGGGGTGGTCTGCTTATCGTCGCCAACGATCACTGTCTTTTTCCCGAGGGCGAGCACGCCCAACGAAAGCAGGTCACATTGAGAGGACTCGTCAACGACGACGACGTCGAAGAGGTCAGACACCCGTGGGTCGAAGTTCTCCAGCACGCGGTAAATCGGCATGATCCAGACGGGCACGGCTCCCATCGCGGCTGGAAGTGCTTCACGCGCCGCTGCCTGAAAACGTGGTGCGTTCTTTCCTGTCCCCTTGCCCACGCGTTTTACGGCGCTGAGCCATGTCTCGAGAGCCCGCCGTTGACGATCCTTACTGTTCTTCTTCAGCTCGGTACGCGCCGACCGGCTCGCCAGATCGACGATCGCTCGCTGCAGCTCCTTCGCTTCGGCGTGGGACTTCTCCATCAGTTCTTCGACGTCAGCCGAGCTGTGCAGGTCTGCGAGCCAGGTGCGTGCTTTTGCATGCTCCCAAGCGAGCGCCGCCTCTTCGACGTCACCGATCGTTTTGGCGTCGCCTCGAGAGCTAACGATCGCCGAGGCCCACCGCGGTGCTCCTGCATCGGCGATCTGGCGTTTCAGCTCGTCAGCTCTGAGTACCTGCGCGCGCACTCCAGCGAGCCGTTTCGCCTCGTTGAGTGTTGCTCCCCAGTCGTCGGGTTGATCAAGTTTGAAGGCTGTAAGTAGCCGTTCCCACAGTGGTGAAGCCTGATCAGCGCTGCTCGCTTCCTGCAAGCGTTCGACAATCTGGCTCTTCGTAATTGAAGGTGTAGTCGGGGTGCGCGCGGCGATTGGTGGCTCTTCGGACATTCGGTGGGGGTAAGGCTCGCCGGGTGATGGTCGGCGGGTAGGGGTTGAGGTCCTCGAGGATCA
>NZ_JBSJZH010000003.1:0-181089 GCF_054798215.1 Microbacterium sp. GXF6406
CCAGGCACGTCATGGAGCAGCCGGTGTCGACGCCCACGCCCGGTCGCGATGACCGCGCACGACGGGCACCCTGTCGGCCCAGCGGGGCTCGACACTGTGACGACCAGCAACCGCTCTTGACGGTCGACGTGCTCGACATGGACGCCATCGAGGCCGAGCAGAACGTCGCAGCGGGAACACGGATCAGTCGCAGAGCGCGCGGAAGCGCACCCCGAAGTAGGGTGAAGCACATCGAGGTCCTCGGTCGGAATCAGAGAGTTAGCGCTTCTGATCCTCGAGGACCTCGACCCCTACCCGCCGAACCTCACCCGGCGCGCCTCACCCCCCACCGAATGTCCGAAGAGCCGGCAAAGGTAGCGTGGAACACGTCGAGGTCTTTCCGGTGGACAGCGTAGGAACTTCCATCCTGGAAGACCTCGACCCCTATCCGCCAATCGCCGCGCGCACCCCGACTACACCTTCAATTACGAAGAGCCACTTATGAGTCAGACAGATTTTTGAGTCAGCGCACCTTCCGCGAGATCGCGGGTCGAACAACTTGAACCCGCCGCAGAACTGCCCAGCCGAAGCCACTCGCCAGAGACGCTACCGCAACGCGACAACGAGAATCGGCCTCTGCGAGAGCTCCGCAGAGACCGATCAAAGTCCCAGGTCAGCGGGACAAACGCTTAGCACCTGATGGTAAAGCGGAACCTGTCCATCGAACCCAACCGGAGGCCGAGAAGATAAAATCCCTGGTCAGAGACCCTTATTAGACATTAAATCTAAATTCGACCACGTCGCCGCACGTACCAACCTCTGGGTGGATGCCAGCGCTGGGTCGGCTTCGCGTCGATGCCCGTCCTACCGACCAAGGCCGAGCACATCGACGACAGCAGCCACTCGCGCGCGCTCCGCGTCGCGCAGCCCTTGAATCGGCAACGGCAGGCACCGAGGCGGAGCGAGGCCCAGCTGCTCGGCGATGGCTGCAACCACACGCAGACTCCCACCACACTCAGCAAACAGTCCCCACAGAGGTGCGAGGCGGTCCGACGCGGCAACCGCATCCGCGACGCGCCCCTGCTGCGCTGCGCGGGTGATCGCCACGGCAAGGTCCGGCAGCGTGCCGCCGATGACCGAGTACCACGCGTCGCAGCCAGCGTTCAGACCGGTCGCAGCGGACGCGTCACCTGAGATGCCGATGCTGACATGCTCCGGCACGACCGCACGGATCCTAGCGACGTGCTCGCGGGCCTCCGTCGGGTCCGAGGGCACACCTGGGATCTTGATCGAAGCGATTCCCGGAAGTCCGGCGATGCGGGCGTAGAGGTCACTCGTAAACGAGAAGTGAGTGGTGCCCGGATTGTCGTAGACAATCACCGGCATGGTGGTGTGCTCAGAGACGGTGCGGAACAGCTCGAACACATCGTCTTCAGTGAGCGGCTGATAGCTCATCGGCGCAAGCAAGACACCCTTCGCTCCCGCATCCTCGGCGCTGGCCACGTTGGCCATCACCTGCGAGGTGCGCAGCGCCCCGACTCCGACGAAGACCGGCGTCGCGCCCGCGTGCTCGACGGCGAGACGTGCAACGCGAGCGCGCTCCTCGGGGGCAAGGTAGGCGTATGAGCCGGTCGAGCCAAGCGCCGTGATCGAGTCGACCTTCGTATTTGCCAACCGTTCGACGATGCCGACGAACGCCCGTTCGTCGACGACGTCGTCCTTGATCGGGGTGAGTGGGAAAGCGCTCAGACCGGTGAACTCGTGCAATCCTGCTCCTGTTCGGTTTCTCTTGACGGGGCGATCCGCCAGCTTTCAACGTTAAACCCCGCCGCGGGTGGAGTCCAAGCGCGCCGTCTCCCTAACAGAGCACCAGAAGCTAAAGCGCGAAACGAAATTTGACGACGTGGCTACACAACGCCGCTCAGTCGAATTTCAATTGGATGAGCGGCGTTGTTGCACAAGCGAAAGCTAAACATTAAACCGGAACTCCACCGCGTTCCGGCACAGACCAACCTTTCGCGGTCATTCACCACGCGCGACCGCGCAGATCGACTGCGCCGACTGGCCAAGCGGCGACCTCATCCCCGATCGGCAAGATCAACAGAGGCTGCCCAGGCGGGTCGTCGATCGGCCGACCCGATCGATCGATCGAACGCTCCGCAGCAGAGATCCGAATCCAGCCGCAGGACGCGTAGAACGAGACCACTTCCTCGCGGCAACCGAGATAGCCGAAGGCGATGCCACCGGCGGTCTTCATCGACTCCACAGCACTGCCCATGAGTCGTCTCCCGACGCGCCCGCCCCTCACGGCATCCGAGATCAGCACGCCCCCGATGCCGGCTATCTCGACCTCATCGTCGCCGACGGTTACCGTCCGCCTTGCCCAGCCGACATGACCGACGACTTCGCCGTCACTCCGAGCGACGATATGAACGGCGTGAGGCGCATACCCGTGCGGCAGATCGGGGTCCCACTCGCCGAAGTCGTCCAGGTACTCGGCATCGAAGAGCTGGCGCAGTCCCACAAGGTCGCTGGTGGTCAGTTCCTCGTGCACAACGACATTGATCGCAAGCTCTGTCACGCGTTACGCAGCCTGCAGCGGCGTGATCGCCGCGACCTTCTCGCGCAGAGCACGCCGCTCGATTCGCAACTCGTAGTTCGTCTGCAGGTTCATCCAGAACTCCTCGGACGTCCCGAAGTACCGCGCCAGGCGGATCGCTGTGTCGGCGGTGATCCCCCGCTTACCGTGCACGATCTCGTTGATCCGGCGCGGCGGCACGCCAATGGACACCGCGAGCTTGTTCTGCGTGATCCCAAAGCCCTCGATAAAGTCCTCCATCAGGATCTCTCCCGGGTGGATCGGCTCGATCAGATCGGCCTCAGTGGTAGTCGACGAGTTCGACATTGTCCGCACCTCCCTCTCTCCAGACGAAGCAGAGACGCCATTGCGCGTTGACGCGGATGCTGTGCTGCCCTCGTCGGTTGCCGACCAGTTGCTCCAGGCGGTTGCCCGGCGGAATCCGGAGGTCCTCGACATCCTTCGCCGCATGGATCAGCTCGAGCTTCCGCAGAGTCGACCGTTGTACAGCCCGGTCAACGCGCTTGACGTACTGCTCATGCCAGATGCGCTCGGTGTCCTTGCTGCCGAACGATCTGATCACGAGACCAGTCTATAACGGGCACCGTCATTAACGCTAGACGTTAAACCGGAACTCGACCACGTCGCCGCACATACCAACCTCTGCTTGCGCAGCACATAGCGAAGCCTCCTGCTGCCTGCCGCACAAGTGCAGGCAAGCCCTGCTTGCATAGCGTGATGTAGGCAAGCTAGCCTTGCCTCATGGCTACCAACGCAAAAATCCATAGAACCCGCACCGCCCTACTCACCACCCTGATCGCTGGACTCGCACTAGGAGCCTTCAGTCTGATGATCGGAATCGGCTTGCCGGGGTTCATCTTGAGCGTTATCGGCTGGATCGCCTTCTTCGTCGCCGCCGTTTGGCTGATCACGCGGGCCATCAGAAAGCCTGCCAGCGCGACCCAGAGTGCGCCGTGGCGACCAGCCGACCAGAACTGACCCATGAATACCGAAGACACGCAGCTCGGAATGGAGCTATCGCAACTGGTAGTCCGTATCGAGGGCAACGCGGATCACGAAGCGACAGATACCCCACGGGCGGAACGGCTTCTTCGCTCAGTCGGCCACTTCGGAGATCTGGCCCGCGTGAGTTCTGACCTGCAAGCCGAGGCAGCCCGGGCGGCCCACGAGGCCGGAGCGAGCTGGGCCCGGATCGGTACTCACCTGGGCATTTCTCGTCAGGCCGTCCAGCAGCGCTTTGACCCCAGCTACCACAACGGCGAGCCGGAGAATGAAGGAACTAGGACCCTTGGCCCGGTCTCGCGCGCAGAGGAACTCGACCACCTCAACGCAGCCGGAGCGAATGGATGGCTACCAATCCGCTCTCTGCATGGCGAGCACATCATGCACCACCACCACGGTGAGTGGGAGGTGCGACGAGCCTCTGTGCTCACTGCTGGAAAAATGCCTTCAAAGAAGGATGGTTGGGAGCCCATCACGACCCGCTTCCCCGACTGCTTCTACATCCGCAAACGCCAATAGAATCAATCGGAATCACATGACTAAGCGGCTGCCGCCAGTATTGATGACGGTAGCCGCTTCGTTCTCGGAATCCAAGCGAGTCCCTAGATCCTTCCACTTGGAACGAGACGTTGAACCTGAACTGGACCGGACTCGCCACCGACCATAATTCGGCGGCTACCCATCCGTTTTATACATTAAACCGGAACTCCACCACGTCGCCGTCCTGCATGACGTAATCCTTGCCCTCGAGCCGCGCCTTGCCCTTCGAGCGGGCTTCGGCGACCGAGCCGGTCGCGACGAGGTCCTCGAACGAGATGACCTCAGCCTTGATGAAGCCCTTCTCGAAGTCGGTGTGGATGACGCCGGCGGCCTGCGGCGCCTTGGCGCCCTGCGGGATCGTCCAGGCGCGCGACTCCTTGGGGCCGGCAGTGAGGTAGGTCTGCAGGCCGAGCGTTGCGAAGCCGATGCGGGCGAGCTGGTCGAGACCCGACTCGTCCTGGCCGGTGGCTGCGAGCAGCTCGGCGGCGTCCTCGGGGTCGAGGTCGATGAGCTCCGACTCGATCTTCGCGTCGAGGAAGATCGCCTGCGCGGGGGCGACGAGCTCGGCGAGCTCGGCCTTGCGTGCAGCATCCGTCAGCACTGCCTCGTCGACGTTGAAGACGAAGATGACGGGCTTCGAGGTCAGCAGCCCGAGTTCCTTGATGGGCTCGAGGTCGATCTTGCTCGTCGATAGCAGCACGCCGCGCTCGAGAGCATCCTTCGCCTCGTTCGCCGCGACGAGCACCGAGGGGTCGAGCTTCTTGCCGCGGATCTCCTTCTCGAAGCGTGGAATCGCCTTCTCGATGGTCTGCAGGTCGGCGAGCATGAGCTCGGCGTTGATGGTCTCCATGTCGGATGCCGGGTTGACGGCGCCGTCGACGTGAACGACGTCGCCGTCGGCGAATCCGCGCACGACCTGGGCGATGGCATCCGCCTCACGGATGTTCGCGAGGAACTGGTTGCCGAGTCCCTCCCCCTCGCTCGCACCGCGCACGATGCCGGCGATGTCGACGAACGACACCGTCGCGGGCAGGATGCGCTCGCTGCCGAAGATCTCGGCGAGCTTGTTCAGCCGCGGGTCGGGCAAGTTGACGACGCCGACGTTCGGCTCGATCGTCGCGAACGGGTAGTTCGCCGCGAGCACGTCGTTCTTGGTCAGAGCGTTGAAAAGGGTCGACTTGCCGACGTTCGGGAGTCCGACGATACCGATGGTAAGAGCCACGAGAGTCGAGTCTACCGGGCGGATGTCGAGATGCCGGTGCTCGCGCTCTCAGTCCCGGATGGCCCGGAACGCCCGCGCCACATAGGGCAGGTCGATGGATGCTTCGCCCACGACCCCCAGCTCATCGAGCAGGGCGTCCATCTCGGTGTGGATCCGGCGGCGTTCGTCGTCGGATGCGGTGATCAGGTGGCTGCGGGAATCGGCCATCCGGTGCAGCTGGGCGCGTGTCATCGGCCGCGCCCACTCCCACTCCTGGGCCTCGAGCGCACCGAAGGGTGCTGCGATCGTCGGGCCGCCCTCCGCGAGCATGATCTCGGCCGCGCTGGCGTGCATGATCTCCGTCAGCCGTCGCACCCAGTCGACGCGGCTGTCACGGGTGTTCCAGATCAACCCCAGCGTGCCGCCCGAACGCACGACGCGGCCGACCTCGGCCGAGGCCCCAACCGGATCCGCCCAGTGCCACGCCTGCCCGAGCACGACCGCATCGAGGCTCGCAACGGGAAGCGGCAGTCGCTCCGCCGTGCCGTGGAACGTCGGCACGCCCGGCACCGCTTCCCGCAGCGCTGCAAGCATGAGCGCATCCGGGTCGATGGCGATGACCTCGGCCGTCGGGCTCTCGGCGAGCACCCGCGTGAGTTTGCCGGTTCCCGCCCCGACATCAGCGATGCGGTGGGATCCGTGCGGCAGCAGCTCGAGCATCCAGGCGACGGCATCGAACGGATAGTCCGGCCGCGCCGCCTCGTAGTCCGCCGCAACCGCACCGAATGATGTCGCCCTGTCATCGCTCATGTCGCCAGCCTACGGCGAGTCTGACAACGCCCCATAGGTCGCGGAGAGAAGGTGGACGGGTGCCTCTGGATTTCACCGCGATCGACTTCGAGACGGCGAATTCCAGCCCCGCCTCCGCGTGCTCGGTCGGTCTCGTCCGTGTTCGTGATGGCCTCGTCGTCGACACCGAGAGCTGGCTGATCCGCCCTCCCGCCGGGCACGACGACTTCCAGGAATGGAACATCAAGATCCACGGCATCCGTCCTGAGGATGTCGCCGGGGCCGACACCTGGCCCGATCAGTTCGAGCGCCTGTGCGCGTTCGCTGGCACCGACGTGCTGGTCGCCCACAACGCGGGCTTCGACCTCAAGGTGCTGCGCACGGCATCCCAGGTCACCGATCTCGACTGCCCGCCGTACCGCTCGCTGTGCACGCTGCAGGTCGCCCGCAAGGTCTACGACCTCGATTCGTACCGCCTGCCCAAGGCCGCCGCAGCCGCCGGCTTCGCCGAGTTCGCACACCACGATGCGCTCGCCGACGCGCGGGCGTGCGCGCAGATCGCGATCGATGCCGCGCAGCGCACGGCTTCCTCCGATCTCGACTCGCTGGCTCGCGCGATCGGGATCCGGGTGGCGGATGCTCCGGCTCCCGTCGCCCGCGAACACGCCGCCTGAGGACGCTGTTCCACCGGCTTCGGCGGTGGGGCATCCAACAATGTCGGAGGCACCGGGCATCATGGCGATATGGATGCTCCGCTCATCGCTCTGCTCACCGTCATCGCGCTCCTCGTGGGTGTTGCGGTCGGCTGGTTCGCACGCTCGTCGCGCGGATCGGCAGAATCAGCGCGCACCGCGGCGAACCTCGCCCGCACAGAGGCCGAGCTGGCCGCTGCACGCGATGACCGCGATCGGCAGTACGACCTGTATCGCGACGCGGTCGAGCACACGCGCGCCGAGCAGCGCGCCGAGGCGCAGCGCGTGCAGCAGCAGAATGCCGTTCTGACGGCGCTCGCCCCGGTGCGCGAGAGCCTGCAGCAGATACAGAACAAGGTCGCCGCCCTCGAGCACGAGCGGCACGAGCAGTTCGGCTCGCTCGCCGAGCAGCTGCGGCGCGCGCAGGAGTCCGATGAGGCGCTGCGCGCGACGACCGAGTCCCTCGCCGGGGCACTGCGATCCACGTCGACGCGCGGCGTCTGGGGTGAAACCCAGCTACGGCGCGTCGTCGAAGCCGCCGGGCTCACGCGCCACGTCGACTTCGACCTGCAGTCGACCATCTCCTCCGATCAGGGGCAGGGTCGCCCCGACATGGTGATCCGCCTCCCCGGGGCGAAGTCAATCGCCGTCGACGCCAAGGTGCCGCTCGACGCCTACCTCGAGGCGACAGCACTGCAGGGTTCCGATGCGAACGAGTCCGAACGCCGCCGTCACATGCAGAAGCACGTCAAGGCGGTTCGCGCGCACATCGATGCTCTGGCGAAGAAGGCCTACTGGTCGGGCCTCGAGTCCAGTCCCGAGTTCGTCATCTGCTTCCTGCCCAGCGAATCCCTTCTCGCGGCGGCGATCGATGAGGATCCGACGCTTTTGGACTACGCCTTCGGGAAGCGCGTGGCTTTGGCCTCGCCGGTCAACCTCTGGGCCGTGCTCAAGACCGTCGCCTACACGTGGACGCAGCAGGAGGTCTCCACCGAGGCGCGTACGCTGCTGAAGCTCGGCACCCAGCTCTTCGATCGGCTCGGCACTCTCGCTGGCCACGCCGACGACCTGCGCCGGGCGCTCGAGCGCACCGTCGACAGTTACAACAAGTTCGCGGGCTCGCTCGAGAGCCGGGTACTCGTGACGGCCCGACAGTTCCCGGGCATCGATACCTCATCGCTCGAGACCAGCCCCGCCGTGATCACCACCCCGGCACGACGCTTCACCGCCCCAGAGCTGCTCGAGGGAGCTCAATCGGCCGCGATCGCTGCCGAACTCGGAGAAGTGCGCGACCGAATCGACGTGGATCAGGCGCTGTAAGGCACCCAGCTCAGCAGAACGATCACCAGCGCGGATGTTCCGAGGAACGCGCCGATCATCCACCACGAGCTGAGCTCGTGCCCCTCGGCGCGACGCTTGCGGAAGAGCACGTCAGCGCGACGGGCCGGATCGACTTTTGCCGCGGTCACCGTTGGAGCGGCGGTGGACGCCGCACGAGCAGCCTCATCGGCCGGGGTCACTCGAAGGATGCGCCCGGTGTCGGTCGTGATCATCTTCACCGGGGCCGACGTGCTGTCGCCCTGATTCTGCTCAGCGGTCATCTCTCACCCTCCTGGAGGCCGTCATCAGGAATGTCGTTGATGACGAGGAAACCAGGCTCCATTGTGCCAGCAAAGCCTGGCCGTCCCCCGCAGGCCTGTGCAAAACGGGGAGAAAGAGCGGGTAACGATGCCGTTACAGCCACTTCGAGACGAGGTGCTCCGATGCGATGCGACGCAGCGTTCCGGAGGCTCCGCGCAGCACGACCGACTCCGTGTACACGTAGTTGCCCTCGCGGCTGACGCCGTCGACGAGCTGGCCATCGGTGACGCCCGTCGCGACGAAGAGAGTGTTGTCGCCGCGCACGAGATCCTCCGCCTCGTAGACGTGGTCCATCTTCAGCCCGGCGTCGATCCCACGCTGGCGCTCCTCATCGTCGCGCGGCCACAGGCGCCCCTGGATGTGCCCGCCGAGCGCCTTGATCGCGCAGGCGGTGACGATGCCCTCCGGGCTTCCGCCGACTCCCACGCACATGTCGGTGCGCGCATTGTGCCGGGCAGCATTGATGCCGCCTGCGACGTCGCCATCGCTCATGAGGCGGGTGCCGGCGCCGGTCTCGCGGATCTCGGCGATGAGCTTCTCGTGACGCGGGCGGTTCAGCACCGAGACGACGATCTCATCGACGGGCTTGCCCAGCGCCTGCGCCAGACGACGGATGTTCTCGCCGATCGGGAGGCGGATGTCGACGACGCCGACACCGGCGGGGCCCGTGACGAGCTTGTCCATGTAGAAGACGCTCGACGCGTCGAGCATCGTGCCGCGGTCGGAGACCGCGATCACCGACAGCGCGTTCTGGCGGCCGGCGGCGGTCAGCGACGTTCCATCGATCGGGTCGACGGCGATATCGCACTCGGGCCCGCGGCCCGATCCCACGACCTCGCCGTTGAACAGCATGGGCGCGTTGTCTTTCTCGCCCTCGCCGATCACGACTCGTCCCTGGAAGTTGACGGTGCCGAGGAAGGCGCGCATCGCGTCGACCGCAGCCCCATCGGCTGCTTCCTTGTCGCCTCGGCCGATGAACGGCACGGCACGGATCGCCGCGGCCTCGGTCGCACGCACCAACTCGAGTGCGAGGTTTCGATCAGGACGCAGCGGGCTCATATCGGCCGTCAGACTCACCATGTATCCATGGTAAGCACCCGAATCGTTGAAACAGCTGGTGTTTCCGCAAACACTTGCTGAAAGAAGTGGCTTTCTTAACGTCAGTGAAGATCGGGACTCGCAAACGACGCGATACAGCCCCGGCATCCGGTCCGGTCCACCGATAGAGTAAAGCTGTCCCAGGCTTCATCTATCGCAGGAGTTATTCATGCCCGTAGCCACTCCGGATCAGTACGCAGAGATGCTCGACCGCGCGAAGGCCGGTTCCTTCGCGTATCCCGCATTCAACGTCTCCAGCTCGCAGACCATCAACTCCGTCCTCCAGGGCCTGACCGAAGCCGGCTCCGACGGCATCATCCAGGTCACCACGGGCGGCGCCGACTACTTCGCCGGCCACACCGTCAAAGCCCGCGCCACCGGCGCCCTCGCCTTCGCGCGCTACGCCACCGAGGTCGCAAAGAACTACCCGATCACGGTCGCCCTGCACACCGACCACTGCCCGAAGGACGCCCTCGACGGCTTCGTCGAGCCGCTGATCGCCGCTTCGGAAGAAGAGGTCAAGGCAGGTCGCAACCCGATCTTCCAGTCGCACATGTGGGACGGCTCGGCCGTTCCCCTCGCTGAGAACATCGAGATCGCCCAGCAGCTGCTCCCCCGCATGAAGAACATCAACGCGATCCTCGAGGTCGAGATCGGTGTCGTCGGCGGCGAGGAGGACGGCGTCGAGCACAAGGGCTCCAACGACGCCCTGTACACCACCTTCGCCGACGTCGACCAGGCCGTTCAGGCCCTGGGCCTCGGCGAGCAGGGCCGCTACATCGCCGCCCTCACGTTCGGCAACGTCCACGGCGTCTACAAGCCCGGCGGAGTCAAGCTGCGCCCCGAGCTCCTGGGCGAGATCCAGGCCGAGGTCGCCGCGAAGTACAACACCGGCGCCAAGCCCCTCGACCTCGTCTTCCACGGCGGATCCGGATCGAGCGACGAAGAGATCGCCACGGCCGTCGCCAACGGTGTCATCAAGATGAACATCGACACCGACACGCAGTACGCCTACACGCGTGCGATCGCCGACTACATGTTCAAGAACTACGACAGCGTCCTGAAGGTCGATGGCGAGGTCGGCAACAAGAAGGTCTACGACCCGCGCGCCTGGGGCAAGGTCGCCGAGTCCGCGATGGCTGCGCGCATCGTCGAGTCGACCCGCCAGCTCGGCAGCTACGGCCAGTCCCAGAGCTGATCGACGCACCTCTGATAGACGCGAAGACCGCGTCGAGACGCTCTCCGTCTCGGCGCGGTCTTCGCGTTGGCGGGCGAGTATCAGCGTCGGCGTCGACGCACCTCCGCGATGATGAGATCGCCGATCGCATCCGAGATCAACAGAATGCCGAAGAAGCGGCCTGCCCCGGCGCGACGCGAGAGAAGGATGCCGCCGGAGAGCTCGGCGACGCTGAGCGCCGCCGCGATCAACGGCTTGCTCCGAAGAGCAGCGCCGAGGCGCGCGAACGGGCGATCGCGACGAGTCAGCGGGGTCATCTCGCCCAGGCCGCCGACGAGCGTGTCACCGATAGCGCGCGCCCACCCGGTGCGCTCGAACCGCCGCACCGGCAGGTGCGGCTCTTCGAAGGCTCCGGCGATGAGCTCGGCGGGCAGCCCGAAGGCCGCGAGGAACGCCTCCTCACGGGCGCGCAGCCCGACGATGCCGCCGAGCGCCTCCGGTCGGAGCGCGCGATGTGCGGCGTCGACATCGAGCACAGAATGCGCCGCGAGCTCGATGAGCTCCTCCCGGCTGCCATCGCCGTCGCTGAGCAGCGCACGGCAGATGGCCTGCGTCTCCGGCACGGTGATCGCATCGAGATCGAGCACCGGCTCGGTCGCCCGCTGGGCATCCGGCCAGAACAGATGCAGACCGCCCGGGGTCGTGATCTCGAACCAGTCCCCGCCGCCCGCGACGCGATTGAGCTCGATGACGGGCATCTCCGCCGCGGAACCGATCCCCGCGGTCGTGCTCTCCTCCGAAGCGAAGCGCACGAGCGACCAGGCGCCCGACTCCATATGGTCGACCGCGACTCGGTTCAGCTGCGCCAGCATGCGGCCCGCGAACGGCCCCCGGTGGGAGAAGACGGCGATCTGAACGGGGTGCGGCGCGAAGAGATTCTCGTCGATCAGGTCCTGTTCCGGGTCGCTGAGCTCGGCATCCGCTGCACCGAGCGCTTCCTCGATGTCCTCCGCGTCCTCCAGCTCATCATCGCCCTCGACATCGAGCAGGAGCAGGAGCCCCTCCGCACGGAACGCCGCACGCAGTTCACCGACCGTGAGCGTCGTGGCCACAGCATCCGCTTCGGTGAGGGTCAGCACCGTACCGGCATCCGTCACGGGGATTTCGAGAACCGCCTCATCGTCGTCCCACACCGCGTCAGAATCCCTCAGTCCCGCAGGTACGCGCAGGGAACGCAGAATCTCGCGAGCCGCCGCACGGGGATCACCGCCATCGACGCGTTCGACCGAGGCATAGGAAAGATGAACGCCAAAGCTGTTGTCATGCACACGATGACGATATCGGCCCGGCCCCGCACCGAGCTGTGAGCGTCAGACGCCGGTCATCGATTCGAGGTACGACAGGAAGGCCGGATCCCCCATCATCGGCACAGCGATGCAGAACGACACGACGACCCCGGTCGCGAGGGCGCCGACCAGCGGAACCCACCAGGAGATCTTGCCCGTGCGCAAGCGGCGCATCGACAGCACAGCCGTGATCACCCAGCCGATCACCAGCACCGCTGCCGCGATCGTTCCCCACAGCCGCCCCTGGGCGAAGTTCGAGAACTCGCCGTCGACGCCGAGCAGCTGCAGGCTCTCGTTCATGACCGCAGGAAGATCCAGGTAGGACCCGGCCGTCATGAACACGTTCACGACGCCATAAGCGAGCAGGGCGATCGTCAGCAGCCGGTCCCAGGAGCGGGGCTTCGGCGCGGCCTCCTCAGGCGATGCCGTGGCCGCCGGTCGAAGCGCGGCGGGTTCGGCAGGAACAGCTTCGACAGCGTCCAGCGGAGGAAGCCCTGCCAGACGGCGCTGCTCCTCGACGGTCGCATACTCACCGTACTGGGGACGCTGTTCACTCATGCAACCATGCTAACCGGCTCCGCTTTGAGCAGGCCGGAAAGAGCGGCGGCCCCTGAGAAGTGGGGACTCCTCCGGGGCCGCTGGCTACGAACGCTGGGGACGTTCTCGCCGAGATGAGTAAGCGCTGGGGACGCTTCCCTCACCTTCGGCACCGCAATACAGGCGCCGATACCCAACACCTTAGACAACCGTCCAGAAGAATGCGAGGGGTACTTCTTCAGATAGTGAACTCGTCGCCGACGGCGACACCGGCGGCCCCGGAATCGAGCGCATCGGCCCCGAGCTGGAGCGAGAGATTCCGGGCCGTGCGCTGCAATCTCCGCACAAGAGCGCGATCGACCACGGCCTGCTCCGCGGGAAGGGAGATCGCCAGCGAGGCCGTCACACCCGGAGCGATGACCGGCACCGCGAGACACGTGCTTCCGATCGAGTACTCCTCGTCGTCGACCACCCAGCCCGGCGACTGCTGCAGCTGCGTCAGCAGCGTGGCACGGTCGCTGATCGTCTTCGGGGTCAGCTCCTCCAGACGATGCCGCGATAGATAATCGAGCCGCTCCGACTCCCCGAGACCGGCGAGGATCTGCTTGCCCAGGGCCGTCGCATGCGCGCTCGAGTGCAAGCCCACCCACAGCTCCACACGGGGTTTGTGCGTGCCATCGACGATGTCGACGAGATGCACCTCGCCATCATCGAAGCGCGATAGGTACGCGGTCGCCCCGACCTCATCCGTCACCTCGCGCAATGCCGCCCGGACGCGTGCGAGGAAGACTCCGCGCGAATCGATCTGCTCCTGAAACGACGGAAAGCGGTCCCCGAGCACGATCCCATCCGGCTCCACCGAGAGATAGCCCTCATGGACGAGGGTCCGCAACAGGTTGTACGTGGTCCCCGCGGTGAGGCCGGTAGCGGCGGCGAGCGCCTTCGCCGGCAAGGGGCGCGGCGCATTCGCGACGATGTCGACCAGACGCAGAGCACGCTGCACGGATCCGATCAGCGTCGGCTCCGACTCCTGGGCGGCCACGACGATCAGGCTTGTCGGGTGCTGCGCCCGCCGAGCGCGCGATCATCGCGCGCTCCCGAAGCATTCTGCCTGAGCTCCTTCGGCAATGAGAACATCAGATCCTCCTCGGCGGTGCGGACTTCTTCCACGTCACCGTACCCAGCGGTTCCGAGCGTCTCGAGGACCTCTTGCACGAGCACTTCCGGCACGGAAGCCCCGCTCGTCACTCCCACGGTGGCGACGCCGTCGAGCCATTCCTGCTTGATCTCATCGGCGTAATCGATACGGTACGCGGCTTTCGCCCCGTACTCCAGGGCCACTTCCACGAGCCGCACGCTATTGGAGGAATTCGCGGACCCGACGACGATCACCAGATCGGCTCCGACCGCAACCTTCTTGATCGCGACCTGACGGTTCTGCGTCGCGTAGCAGATGTCATCCGACGGCGGGTTCTGCAGATCCGGGAATCGCAGTCGCAGACGTTCGACCGTCTCCATCGTCTCGTCGACCGACAGCGTCGTCTGCGACAGCCAGACCACCTTCGAGGGGTCCTTCACCTCGACGGTGTCGGCATCAGCGGGCGAGTTCACGATCGTGACCGCGTGCGGGGCCTCCCCCGCCGTGCCCTCGACCTCTTCGTGCCCCTCGTGACCGATGAGGAGGATCTCGTAGTCGTCACGGGCGAAGCGCACGGCCTCGCGGTGCACCTTGGTCACCAGCGGGCAGGTCGCATCGATCGCCTGCAGGCGCCGATCGGCCGCGGCCTCGACGACGGCCGGCGAGACGCCGTGCGCGCTGAAGACCACGTGAGCGCCTTCCGGCACCTCGTCGACCTCATCGACGAAGATCGCCCCCTGAGCCTCGAGCTCGGTCACCACGTGAATGTTGTGCACGATCTGCTTGCGCACGTACACAGGAGCCCCGTACCGCTCGAGCGCCTTCTCGACGGCGACGACGGCGCGGTCGACCCCGGCGCAGTACCCGCGCGGAGCGGCGAGCAGGATCCGCTTGCTCCCGTCGACCGGGATATCCTGAAGAAGCGCCGTGCGCGATCGTGGGATGCGCGGAATGGGCAGATGAACGGTGGCCTGGGTCACGGCTCGATCCTAGCCGTGACCACCCGGGAAAGCTCCGGGCCGGTCCCCGCGGGAACCGGCGGAGAAGAGGACGAGATGACACTGTTCGAAGCATCGCCCGCGGCCGGCGAGACGCCGCCTCCGGATGCCGTCGCCCCGAGGGATTCGACGGCGGATGCTCCGACCTCTGTCGCACGGTTGAACACGACCATCCGTGACTTCATCGCCCGGTGGAACATCGTCTGGGTCGAGGGCGAGATCACCTCGTGGAACGTGCGCGGCGGAAACGTCTTCGGCAGGCTCAAAGACACCCAGTCCGATGCGCAGATCTCGATCCGTGTGTGGTCGAGCGTGCGCGGGCGGATCCCCGCCGACCTCGCCGTGGGCGCTCACGTCGTGGCCGCCGTCAAGTCGGACTACTTCGTCAAGGCCGGCGATTTCAGCTTCACCGTCTCCGCCATGAAGCACGTCGGGCTCGGCGATCAGCTCGAGCGGCTCGAACGCCTGCGCGCACAGCTCCGCGGCGAGGGCCTCTTCGATGCCTCTCGCAAGAAGCCCCTCCCCTTCCTCCCCAACACGATCGGCCTCATCACGGGTGAGCGCTCGGATGCCGAGAAGGATGTGCACCGCAACGCCGAACTTCGCTGGCCGCAGGTGCGCTTCCGCACCGAGTACGCGGCGGTGCAAGGGGAACGGTGCGTTCCCGAGACGCTCGCAGCACTCGCACGGCTGGATGCCGACCCCGAAGTCGATGTCATCGTGATCGCCCGCGGCGGCGGCGACCCGCAGACGCTGCTGGGATTCAGCGACGAGCGGCTCGTACGAGCCGTGGCCGCGGCATCCACCCCGATCGTCTCGGCGATCGGGCATGAGAACGACCGACCGCTCCTGGACGACGTGGCCGACCTGCGCGCTTCGACACCCACCGATGCGGCGAAGCGCGTCGTCCCCGACGTCGGCGAGCAACGCGCTCTCATCGCCCAGCTGCGGTCGCGGGCGACGACCCGGCTGACCCAGCGCATCTCGCACGACATCGCGCAGCTCGAGCAGCTGCGCACGCGCCCCGTGCTGCGCACCCCCGATCCCATCATCGACACGCGTTCCCAAGAGGTCTGGCTGCTGCTCTCCCGCGGTCGCGACACGATCTCCCGCCACATCGACGGAGCCGAGCGACGCACCGTCGAGCTCCGCGCCTCCCTGCGGGCGCTCTCACCGGCGGCGACCCTCGCCCGCGGCTACGCCATCGCGCACCTCGACGGAGGGTCGATCCTGCGCGACGCCGCAGACGCGCCGGCCGGAACAACCATGACCATCACACTCGAGAACGGTTCCGTCGCCGCGCGATCCGAGGGCGCGGCGCAGTCGCCGTCGACGCCCGCGTGAGCCGGTCCGGCGCCCGAGCGTCGAAGCGTAGGATGGAGGGGTGACCGCGCCCAACGACTCCCCCGTCGAGACTCTGTCATTCGAAGCCGCCCGTGACGAGCTCGTCCGCGTCGTCGCCGAGCTCGAGCAGGGGGCACCGACGCTCGAGCATTCGCTGGCCCTGTGGGAGCGCGGCGAGGCCCTCGCGGCCCGCTGCGAGGAGTGGCTCGTCGGAGCCAAGCGCCGCCTCGAACAGGCCCGCGCAGCATCCGAGGAAGACGAAGCATGAGCAAGAAGCCCGCGATCGTCGCCGAGCTGGGCCGCCCTGAGACTCCGGAGGAGACCTCTGCGCGCAAGGCGGAGTTCAGCAAGACCTACCGCGCCAGCCAGACGTTCCGCAACCTCATCGCCGCGCTGATCATCACGGTCGCGGTCGTCGCGGTCGTGATCTTCGCGGTTCCCCGCGGCGAGCCCGTCGCCGAGCCGTCGATCGATGTGGCCGCCATCGCCGCAGATGTCGAGACCGCGATGCAGAGCCCGGCGATCGTTCCGGAGACCGGTGATTTCTGGCGCGTCAACGCTGCCGAGCTGCAGGGCGGATCGACCACGGTCTGGAACGTCACCCTGGCACCGGCATCCCAGGAGGAGCGCGGATTCATCCGAATCGCCCAGGCCTTCGGCACCGATTCGTCCTGGGCGCCGCAGATGCTCAGCGGCACCGCCGCGACCGACACGACGCGCATCGGCGGCCTCGAGTGGGACGTCTACACGCTCAAGGGCACCACCGACGACAACGTCAGCTACGCAATCGGCACCCAGGCGGGTGACGACTACATCCTCCTCTACGGTTCACGCTCTGCGGAGTCGACGGCCGAGCTCGCCGAAACTCTTGTTCCGCAGATCGAAGCCCTCAAGGAGGCCTCATGACCGCTCTGACCCCGACTGCCGCCTGGCAGGAGATGCTCGAGGGGAACCAGCGGTTCGTCTCGGGTGACCCCCGTCACCCGAACCAGGACGTCGGCCGCCGTCACGACCTCGCCAGCGAGCAGAACCCGATGGCGACGCTGTTCGGTTGCTCCGACTCGCGCCTGGCCGCCGAGATCATCTTCGACAAGGGCCTGGGCGACCTGTTCGTCGTCCGCAACGCCGGACAGGTCCTCGGCGAATCGATCGTCGCGAGCCTCGAGTACGCCGTCGGCATCCTGAACGTCCCGCTCATCGTCGTGCTCGCCCACGACTCCTGCGGAGCCGTCGGCGCCGCGATCGCCGGCACCCCGATCGACGCCGAACCGCTTCCGGCCAACATCTGGAAGCTCATCGCCCCCATCGTCCCCGCAGCCCGCAAGGTGCTCGCTGCCAGCGGCGGCGGCTCGGTGACCGACATCGACGCCGAGCAGGTCGGCGCCGAGCACCTGCGCAACACCGTGCGCGACCTGCTGCAGTCCTCCGAGATGATCGCCAGCGCGGTCGAAGAGGGACGCCTGGGCATCGTGGGCGCGAACTACCGTCTTTCCGAGGGCACGGCCGTGCCCGTCATCACTGTTGGAATCGACACGGGGATCGAAGGCGTCCCCGCCACCCAGGAGGGATCGAAGTGACCGAAATCGAGTACCGCATCGAGCACGACACCATGGGCGAGGTGCGCGTTCCCGCAAACGCGCTCTACGGTGCGCAGACCCAGCGCGCCGTCGAGAACTTCCCGATCTCGGGCTCCGGCCTCGAGTCGACCCAGATCGCCGCGCTCGCACGCATCAAGAAGGCCGCGGCCCTCGCGAACAAGGAGCTCGGCACGCTCGACGCCGCCATCGCCGACGCGATCGCCCAGGCCGCCGACCAGGTCGCCTCCGGCATCCACGACGGCGAGTTCCCCGTCGACACGTACCAGACCGGCTCTGGCACGTCCTCGAACATGAACATGAACGAGGTCCTGGCGACGCTCGCGACCCGCATCCTCGGTGCGACCGTTCACCCGAACGACCACGTCAACGCCTCGCAGTCGTCGAACGACGTGTTCCCGACCTCGGTGCACATCGCCGTCACGCAGGCGCTCATCGACACCCTCATCCCCGCGCTCGACCACCTCGCCGTGGCGCTCGAGGCCAAGGCCGAGCTGTGGAAGGACGCCGTCAAGTCGGGTCGCACCCACCTCATGGACGCCACCCCCGTCACCCTCGGCCAGGAGTTCGGCGGCTACGCCCGCCAGATCCGCCTCGGCATCGAGCGCGTGCAGTCGGCCCTCCCCCGCGTCGCCGAGGTTCCGCTGGGCGGCACCGCCACCGGCACCGGCATCAACACCCCGCTCGGCTTCCCGCAGAAGGTCATCGCGCTGCTCGCCGCCGAGACCGAGCTGCCGATCACCGAGGCGAAGGACCACTTCGAGGCACAGGCCAACCGTGACGGCCTCGTCGAGGCATCCGGCGCCCTGCGCACCATCGCCGTCTCGCTGACGAAGATCAACAACGACCTGCGCTGGATGGGCTCGGGCCCGAACACGGGTCTCGGCGAGCTGCACATCCCCGACCTGCAGCCCGGCTCCTCGATCATGCCCGGCAAGGTCAACCCGGTCGTCCCCGAGGCTGTTCTCATGGTGTGCGCCCGCGTCATCGGCAACGATGCGACGGTCGCCTGGGCCGGAGCATCCGGATCCTTCGAGCTCAACGTCGCGATCCCCGTCATGGGCACGGCCCTCCTCGAATCGATCCGCCTGATCGCGAACGCCTCGCGCGTGCTCGCCGACAAGACCGTCGACGGCCTCGAGGCCAACCTCGAGCGCGCCGCGGCCTTCGCCGGCATGAGCCCGTCGATCGTGACCCCGCTGAACAAGGTCATCGGCTACGAGGCCGCGGCGAAGATCGCCAAGCACGCGGTCGCCGAGGGCATCACCGTGCGTGACGCCGTCATCGCCCTGGGCTACGTCGAGCGCGGTGAGATCACGATCGAGCTGCTCGACGAGAAGCTCGACCTGCTCTCGATGACCCACCCGGGTTGATCCCGACAGTCTGATCCGGATGCCGCGAGGACCTGTTCCTCGCGGCATCCGTGTTTCCAGGGGTGTATCGGCACGCTTGCGATGTTGCGCCCTGCGGAGGTTGTTGCGCACAGCGGACGTTTCCGCGGAAAGGGTCCGTCAGGTGCGACAAAGCCCGGCGCGTGCAACGGGCCGGACCTCGCCGGTGGATGCTGCGCCCCGACCGTCTCAGAACTCAGAGGCCGAGCGGCAGCGCGCGGAAGGTCACCAGCACTGCCCGCGTCTCGTCGTCCACCGTGAAATCCGGGTCGCCCATCGCCGCACGGAACTCGTCCCCGTGCCAGAACTGCTCGTGTCCGCTTCGCCACTCCGCGACCGACGTGAACCCTTCGCCCTCGGCGATCGCGTGCGCGAGATCGACATCGGCGACGCGCACCTCCCGAACCTCGGTGATCTCCTCGATGCACACGGGTGCGTCATTCGAGTCGATGACGACTGCCCGGTCGCCGACCGCCGGAAGCGGTTCGCCCTCGAGCTCGTACTGCACGACCAACGAGGTCGTCGACGTCTTCTCGCCGCTCAGGATCGCCGCGACGAGCTGGTCGCGCAGCGGGCCCGGGAATGCGTACTCCGAGACGGGAAGTTCTGAGGATTCCGGCATCCGTCCAGCTTATTCCGGCCCGTCTCCTGTTGCGCGCATCGGAGGTTGTTGCGCGCAGCGGAGCTTTTCCCAAGAAAAGTCCGCCACGCGCAACAGCGTCCGCCAGGTGCAACGAGCGCGCCGCGGTGGCAACCCGCTCAGCTGAGTTCGCCGCCCTCCAACAGCTCCGTCACCAGCGCCGCGATCGCGGAGCGCTCCGAACGGGTCAGCGTCACGTGCCCGAACAGATCGTGCCCCTTGAGCGTCTCGATCACGCTCGCGATGCCGTCATGGCGCCCCACCCGCAGGTTGTCCCGCTGCCCGACATCGTGGGTGAGCACAACACGGGAGTTCTGTCCCATCCGGCTGAGCACCGTCAGCAGCACGTTGCGCTCCAGCGACTGCGCCTCATCGACGATCACGAAGGCATCGTGCAGGGAGCGTCCGCGGATGTGCGTCAGCGGGAGCACTTCGAGGATGCCGCGCTCCACGACCTCCTCCATGACGTTGCCCGACACGACCGAGCCGAGCGTATCGAAGACCGCCTGCCCCCAGGGCCCCATCTTCTCCCCCTGGTCGCCGGGCAGATATCCGAGTTCCTGCCCGCCGACGGCGAAGAGAGGACGGAAGACGATGATCTTCTTCTGCTGCCGGCGCTCGAGCACGGCTTCCAGCCCCGCGCACAGCGCCAGTGCCGACTTGCCGGTGCCGGCGCGTCCGCCGAGCGAGACGATTCCCACATCCGCATCGAGCAGGAGATCGATCGCGATGCGCTGCTCCGCCGAGCGTCCGTGCATGCCGAACAGTTCCCGGTCTCCGCGCACGAGGCGATACTCCCCGTCCCCGATGATGCGACCGAGGGCCGACCCCCGCTCGGATTGGACGATGAGCCCGGTGTTGACGGGCAGTCCGCGGGCCTGCTCGCTGATTCCGACTTCGCTCTCGTAGAGGTCGCTCATCTCGTCGCCGGAGAGGTCGAGGGTGGCGAGCCCCGTCCATCCGGAATCGACCGCCTGTTCGGCGAGGTACTCCTCGGCGTGGAGGCCCAGGGATGCCGCCTTGACGCGCATCGGCAGGTCTTTCGAGACGATCGTGACCTGTTGGCCGTCATCGGCGAGCTGCATGCCGACCAAGAGGATGCGCGAGTCGTTGTCGCCGAGTCGGATCCCGCTGGGCAGCGCCTGCCCGTCCGTGTTGCTCAGTTCGACGCGCAGGGTCCCGCCCTCGCCGATCGGCACGGGGTAGTCGAGTCGTCCGTGCTCGATGCGCAACTCGTCGAGGTGGCGCAGCGCCTGCCGCGCGAAGTAGCCGATCTCCGGGTCGTTGCGCTTGCTCTCGAGCTCGGTGATCACGATGACGGGCAGGACGATGGAGTGCTCGGCGAAGCGGAAGAACGCCTGCGGATCACTGAGCAGCACGGATGTGTCGAGCACATACGTGCGGAGGTCGTGCTCGGGCCTGCCGCTGGAGGCTCGGCGCGAGGCCTGACGGGTGGACTGCTGTGCTGTGCGTGTGGTCACGACCCACTCCCGACCCGGGGTGATTCCCGGCTATGCCACGAGTCGACCTGGGGCCACGAGTCGCGTACCTTCTGGCCGACTCGATCGGGCGCGGTGCCCGATGCCTCGAAGGTACGACCGGCATGTCGCCATGCCGGCATCGACACGCAGAACGGGAGGTGTCGCGCGGATGAACGTTCAGGCGTTCATCGAGATGAAGGTGCGGATTCCTTCGTCGAGCATGCGTAGGGTCTCGTCGCTCGTTCCGGCGTGCGCCGACAGCCGGATGCTGTTTCCCCGCGGCGTCGCGACGACGCCGGCGTTGGTGAGCACGGCGGCGAGTGCGCCGGGGGCGTGCGGGGTGAGCGTGACGATTCCGGCACGTCGGTGCTCATCGCGCGGTGTCTGCACGGGGATGCCGTGGCGGTCGACGATCTCGAGAATGCGGTCGACGCGTTCGCTGATGCGTTTCTCGATGATCGCAGGGCCGACGTCGCGCACATCGCGCAATCCGACGGCCAGGCGGGCGACGGCGAGCTGGTCGGGGTGGTTGACCGCGTAGGCTCGGGCGGATGCCGCGGGGGCGGGGATGTCGTCGAGGGGCATTCCGCCCTCGACTCCGACGAATCCGGAGAGAACGGGCTCGATGCGCTCCCGGGCGAGCGGCGAGAACGATGCGAAGCCCGTTCCGCGCGCGGACCGCAACCACCCGTATCCGTTTCCGACCACGACATCGGCGATGCTGAGATCGTCGTCGACGATCCCGAATGATTGAACTGCGTCGACGATGAGGAGCCGGTCCGAGCCGATGACCTCGCGCAGAGCCGCGAGGTCGGCGCGGTAGCCCGTGCGGAAGTCGACGTGACTGACGACGAGGGCGCGCACGTCGTCGTCGAGGGCCTCCGCGACCGCATCGGGAGTCACGAACGAGTCGGCCGGCGAGATCCACCGCGCCTGCAGGGCATCGCCCGAGAACCGAGCCGCGCGCTCGAGTGTGACCGTGATGGCAGGCACCTCGGCACTCGAAGCCATGACCGTGCCGGCGAGGCCGTAGAGGGCATGCTGAAGGCCGTGCGTGGCGGAGGGTTGCAGGGTGACGAGGGCGGGGTCGATGCCGATCAGTTCGGCGACGAGATCGCGTGCCTCGTCGAAGCGCTCGGAGACGAGGGCATTGGACGAGGCCCGTCCGCTGCCGAGGAGATCAGCATCGGCGAAGACTTCGGCGCGCACGGTCGGCGAGATGGGGCCGAAGCCGGCCCAGTCGAGGTACCCGGGGTCGCCGTCGAAGCCCGCGAGGTAGTCATCGATAGTGGTCACCCCACGAGTCTCCCACGCCAAGCCCGCGCAGACACGGTGGATTCAGCGGCCGAACCGGCGATCCCGGTCGGCGAAGTCGCGGATCGCCCGCAGGAAGTCGACCTCACGCAGGTCTGGACCGAGCGCTTCGACGAAATAGAACTCGCTGTGCGCGCTCTGCCAGAGGAGGAAGTCGCTGAGGCGCTGCTCACCGCTGGTGCGGATCACGAGGTCGGGATCGGGCTGGCCGCCGGTGTAGAGGTGCTCGCCGATCATCTCGGGGGTCAGCTGCTCGGCGAGGTCCTCGAACGAGCCGCCGGAGGCATGGTGCTCGGCGAGGATCGAGCGGACCGCATCGACGATCTCGTTGCGTCCGCCGTAGCCGACCGCAAGATTGACGTGCAGCCCGGTGTTGTGCTCGGTGCGCTTCTCCGCATCGGAGAGAACGCGCGCGAGCTCTGCGGGGAGGATGTCGGAGCGTCCCACGTGCTTGACGCGCCATCCGCTCTGTTGCGACAGAGCCTCGGCGAGCTCGGCGATGATCTCGATGAGGTCGGCGATCTCCTTCGAGTCGCGCTTGCGCAGATTGTCGCTGGAGAGGAGGTAGAGGGAGACGACGCGCACGCCGATCTCATCGCACCAGCCGAGGAACTCGCGCATCTTCGCGGCTCCGGCCCGGTGACCGTCGGAAACGGAATCGAAGCCCAGCTGACGCGCCCAGCGGCGGTTGCCATCGATCATCATGGCGATGTGGTGCGGAACGGCCGAGGGGTCCAGCTGTCGCCGCAGGCGGTTGCCATACAACCGATACAGCAGGCCCCGGCCTTCGCTCACACGCGCATTCACGTGCCTACGCTACCGCGCCGAGCCTCGTACACCGTGTGAGCCCGCTCAGCATGCTGAAGATGTACATCAAACGGAATGAGCCGACACCTAGAGTGAGCACGTGAGCACTCCCGACCACGAAGCGACGCCTCTGCCCCAGCTGCCTCTGATCGACGCCGCACAGGATGACGCGATCGCCGAGGTGAAACCGAGCTGGCGCGGCTGGCTCCACGCGGGCACCTTCCCCGTGGCGATCGCCGCCGGAATCGTGCTGATCGTGCTCGCCGAGGGAACTCCGGCCAAGTGGGCTGCGGCCGTGTTCATGGCCAGCTCGCTGCTGCTGTTCGGCAACTCCGCTCTGTACCACCGCATCAACTGGGGCCCGAAGACCAAGATGGTCCTCAAGCGCATCGATCATGCGAACATCCTGCTGCTGATCGCCGGCACTTACACACCGCTCGCGGTGAACGCGCTCGTTCCCGAGAAGGGGATGCTGCTGCTCATCCTGGTGTGGAGCGGGGCCGCGCTCGGCATCCTGTTCCGCGTCTTCTGGATCGATGCGCCCCGTTGGCTGTACGTCGCTCTTTATCTGGTCCTCGGCTGGGCTGCGGTGATGTACATGGCAGATCTCCTGCAGGCGAACGTCACGATGATGGTGCTCGTGTGCGTCGGGGGTCTGCTCTACACCGGTGGCGCGATCGTCTACGCGCTGAAGAAGCCGAACCCCTGGCCCGGCCACTTCGGATTCCATGAGATCTTCCATCTGTGCACCGTGCTGGCGTTCCTCTGCCACTGGACCGCGTGCCTGCTCATCTCGCTGGCCCCGCACTCCCCCTCGCTCGGTCTTCCGGGCTGACGCCCGCGCCTCGCGCGGTAACAGGATGTGTCGTTCGCCCGTGCGGGCGGCTAAGTTCGCAGTGCACCCGATGCACGCGAATCCCATGACGAGGAGAGTTTGACCCATGGCCGAAGTCGAGAGCTTCACGCTCGATCACACCGCTGTCCACGCACCCTATGTGCGCCTCATCTCCGTCGAGCGCGGACCGCGCGGCGATACGATCTCCAACTTCGATGTGCGGTTCGTGCAGCCGAACGCCGGCGAGATCCCGACTTCGGGCCTGCACACGATCGAGCACACCCTCGCCGCGGTGCTGCGCGATCACCTCGACGGCGTCATCGACATCTCGCCGTTCGGCTGCCGCACCGGCTTCCACCTGATCACCTGGGGCGAGCCGACGGTCGCCGAGGTCGTCACGGCGATCCGCGCCGGCCTGCAGTTCATCGCCGAGAAGGCCGATTGGGACGACGTTCCCGGAGTCTCGGCCGTGGAGTGCGGCAACTACCGCGATCACAGCCTGCACAGCGCCAAGGAGTGGTCGCGCCACATCCTCGAACAGGGGATCAGCCTCGACGCGTTCTCCCGCGTAGGAGTCTGACGGCCGCCCCACCGAGGACGGTCCGCCGGGGTCAGCGGGTCGGATCGTCCTCTTCGGGGTCCGTCATCGTGGTCTCGACGGGAGCGGACGCCGCGTCATCCGCTTCTTCGCTCTGCGTCGCAGCGAGCTCGGCATCCAGCTCCTCGCGGATCTCCTCGCGGTAGCGCACCCGGCGCACGCGGCGGTTCATGTCCCAGATGAGCAGGACCACGGCGATCACGACGATCACGATCGCGGCGAACCCGATGGGCCCCGGCGTCACGGAGTCGGGGTCGACCGACGGCGTCGGAATGGGAATCTCTGTTCCGAACAGCACGAGCATGTGTCCGCCTTTCCTGCCCAGGTCGCATAACCTGGTAGTACCAGCCTAACGACCGGAAGACCCAGCACGTGACGACAGCACTCGAGCTCGACGAGCGATACGGCCGCGGCCGACGTCGAAAGGCTACCTGGATCATCGGCGGCATAATCGCCGTGCTCGCCGTCATCGCCGCGGGATGGATGACGGTGGCCCAGTCGATGAACTCGGTCGACGCGGACGATCTCGGGTTCGAGGTCGTCGATGCGCACAGCACGACCGTGCGATTCCAGCTGACCGCCACGAATCAGAAGGACGTCGTCTGCGCCGTCGAGGCGCTGGATGTCGAGTTCGGCGTCGTCGGCTGGAAGATCGTCGAGATCCCGGCGGATGCGGCCCACACGCGGTCCTTCACCGTCACCGTCCCGACGGTCGCGGAGGCCACGACAGGTTTGGTGAACGCCTGCTGGGTCGCATAGAATCCTCGTGAATACCGACGCCCTGGCCTTCTGCCGGGGCGTCTTGGCATATCCCACCGCCCTGACGGGCGACCGCACATACTAAGGAGCACGCTGTGTCTGCAGACGCTCAGACTTCATTCCTCACGCAGGAAGCCTACGACCGGCTCGTCGCCGAGCACGAGCACCTCTCGACCATCGGCCGCGACGAGATCGCCAAGCGCATCGAGGCGGCCCGCGAGGAGGGCGACCTCAAGGAGAACGGCGGCTACCACGCGGCGAAGGACGAGCAGGGCAAGCAGGAGGCGCGCATCCGCACGCTCGAGCTGCTCCTGAAGAACGCGAAGGTCGGCGAAGCGCCGGCCAGCCGTGGAATCGTCGAGCCGGGCACGGTCGTCACCGCCGTCGTCGCCGGTGGGGAGGAGATCTTCCTCCTCGGCAGCCGGGAGATCGCCGGCGGCACCGATCTCGATGTGTACAGCGAGGCGAGCCCCCTGGGCATCGCCATCCTCGGCCTCAAGGTCGGCGAGAAGACCTCCTATGAGGCGCCGAACGGCAAGATGATCGCCGTCGAGGTCACGAACGTCGAGACCTTCGCGGGCTGATTCAGCGACGCTTCACGAGGGCCCGGTCCTGCTTCGGCGGCCGGGCCCTCGTCGTCGGCACGTACATGACGATGTGCAGATCAGGGGCGTCCGAGGGCACGAGCCGGTGGTGCTCGAACTCGAGCAGCCCCGCGTCACGGTGACGGAAGTTCCGGATGCGCGAGGTGAAGCGCTCCACCGTGAGCTCGGCCCACTGCAGCAGGAAGTCCTCGCTCTCCGCACGAAGCCGTTCGACGACCGCCCGGTGCCGCGGAGATGACAGCCGCACCCCCGACTCGGCGCGGAACTCCGCGAGGAACCTTCTGCTGTCGCGCTCCCAGTCCGGCAGCATCTCGCGCAGCTGCGGGTCGGTATAGACGAGCGAGAGCAGGTTGCGCGCTTCTTCGTCGAGGTCGGCGATGCGCGGGTAGAGCCATTCGTAGCCGGAGTTCCAGCCGACGATCGACCAGTCGGTGCCGACGATGAACGCCGGGAAGTCGAAGGCGTCGACCATGCGCTGCAGGTGCACGGGCAGCACCTCGGCGCGCTCGGGGTCCGGCTCCTTCCCCTGTTCCGCCAGCGCCGAGATGTACTCCCCTTCGGCGGCGGTGAGATCCAGCACCCGGCAGACCGCGGCGAGCACCTGCCGGGAGACGTTGATGTCGCGCCCCTGCTCGAGCCAGGTGTACCAGCTGCTGCTGACGCCCGACAGCGCCGCGACCTCCTCGCGGCTCAGGCCGGTATCGCTGCGCCGCGATGTGAGCGGCAGTCCGACTGCCGTGCGGCTCATCGCTCTGCGGCGCGCTGCGAGGAACTCGCCGAGTTGCTCCCGGCGCGGGGTTCGAGGACGGATCACCCTTCGATAGTACTGCCAGTACCAGTACTAACGGCATGCGCTCCACGGCTGCCCGGCGGGTGAAAAGTGTGGCTCAATGGAATCATGCCCACCCCTCTTCGCTCACGCACTGTCACCCACGGCCGCAATATGGCGGGCGCCCGCGCACTGCTGCGCGCCGCCGGTGTTCCCGGCGGCGACCTCGGCCGCAAGCCCATCATCGCCGTCGCCAACTCCTTCACCGAGTTCGTCCCCGGCCACACCCACCTCGCCCCGGTGGGTCGGATCGTCTCGGACGCCATCACCGAAGCCGGCGGCATCCCCCGCGAGTTCAACACGATCGCCGTCGACGACGGCATCGCCATGGGTCACGGCGGGATGCTCTACTCGCTCCCCTCGCGCGACCTCATCGCCGACTCGGTCGAGTACATGGTCAACGCGCACTGCGCCGACGCCCTCGTCTGCATCTCGAACTGCGACAAGATCACCCCGGGGATGCTCCTCGCAGCGCTGCGCTTGAACATCCCGACCGTCTTCGTCTCCGGCGGCCCGATGGAGTCCGGACGCGCGACCCTCGTCGACGGCTCCATCCGCACCCTCGACCTCGTCGATGCGATGAGCGAGGCCGTGAACCCGAACATCTCCGATGAGGACATCACCCGCATCGAGGAGGCCGCGTGCCCCACCTGCGGCTCCTGCTCGGGAATGTTCACCGCCAACTCGATGAACTGCCTCACCGAGGCCATCGGCCTTTCCCTGCCGGGCAACGGCTCCGTGCTCGCCACCCACACGGCCCGCCGCGCCCTCTACGAGAAGGCCGGTTCGCTCGTCGTCGACATCACCCGCCGCTTCTACGACGAAGACGACGCCTCGGTCCTGCCGCTGAACATCGCCACCCCGGCCGCCTTCGGCAACGCCATGGCCCTCGACATCGCGATGGGCGGGTCTACGAACACGATCCTGCATCTGCTGGCCGCCGCCGTCGAGGCCGGCGTCGACTTCGGGCTCGACGAGATCGACGAGGTCTCGCGCCGAGTGCCCTGCTTGGCGAAGGTCGCCCCGAACATCGCCGGCGACAAGACCTACTACATGGAGGACGTGCACCGCGCCGGCGGCATACCCGCACTGCTGGGCGAGCTGCGCCGCGGCGGTCTGCTCGATGACCAGGTGCACACGATCCACGCATCGACCCTCGGAGAGTGGCTCGACGAGTGGGACATCCGCGGGGGCAAGGCCTCCGACGAGGCGCAGGCCCTGTGGCACGCCGCCCCCGGCGGCGTGCGATCCTCGAAGGCGTTCTCGCAGTCGAACGTCTGGGAGGACCTCGACGTGGATGCTGCAGGCGGTTGCATCCGCGATGTCGAGCACGCCTATTCGAAGGATGGCGGCCTCGCGGTTCTGCGTGGAAATGTCGCCGTCGACGGCGCCGTGGTGAAGACCGCCGGCGTCGACGAGTCGATCTGGACGTTCTCCGGTCCCGCGGTCGTGTGCGAGTCGCAGGATGAGGCCGTCGAGAAGATCCTCAGCAAGAAGGTCGTGGAGGGCGACGTCGTCGTCATCCGCTACGAGGGCCCCAAGGGCGGCCCCGGCATGCAGGAGATGCTCTACCCGACCTCGTACCTGAAGGGTCTGGGCCTGGGCAAGAAGTGCGCCCTCATCACCGACGGCCGCTTCTCCGGCGGCACGTCTGGACTGTCGATCGGCCATGTCTCCCCCGAAGCTGCGGCCGGAGGGCTCATCGCGCTCGTCGAGGACGGCGACATCATCTCGATCGACATCCCCACCCGCGCGATCTCCCTCGACGTCCCCGCTGAGGAGCTCGAGCGCCGTCGCGCCGACCTCGAGGCGAACGGCGGATACCGCCCGAAGAACCGGGTGCGCCCCGTGACGGCGGCGCTGCGCGCCTACGCCGCTTTCGCGCAGTCGGCGGACAAGGGCGCGATCCGCATCGTTCCCGAGATCGTCTGATCAGACGCGGAATGCGCCGGCGCCCCTCGGGGTGCCGGCGCATTCTGCATTGCGGGGATACGTGTCAGTCGGGGACGACGATCGGGTCGAAGCCCGCGCGCCGCAGCGTGTCGAGGGTGAGATCGGTGTGCTCGGCGCCGCGCGTCTCGATCGACATCTGGAGGATCACCTCGCTGATCTGCAGGCCCTGGCCGTGGCGAGTGTGCATGACCTCCATGACGTTCGCGCCGGCTTCGGAGACGAGCTCCGACACGCGCGCGAGCTGACCGGGACGATCGGGCAGCGGGATGCGAATGGTCAGGTAACGGCCGGATGCCGCAAGCCCGTGCGAGACGACGCGCTGCATGAGCAGCGGGTCGATGTTGCCGCCGGAGAGCACGCAGAGCGTCTTGCCGGTGTCCTCGACCTTGCCCGCGAGGATCGCCGCGACGCTCACGGCGCCGGCCGGCTCGACGACGACGCGCGACTGCTCCAGGAGCACGAGGAGCGCACGGGCGATGTCATCGTCCGTCACCGTGATGACATCGTCGACGAGGTCCTGGATGATCTCGAAGGGCACGCCGCCGGGCTGGGCGACGAGGATGCCGTCGGCGATCGTCGGCTTCGTGACGATCTCGACCGGCTCACCCGCTGCCAGAGAAGGCGTCATGGCCGCGGCGTTCTCGGCCTGCACGCCGATCACGCGGATCGTGCGCCCGGCGGCTGCGGCCTTTGCCTTGGCTGCCGCCGCGACACCGGCGATGAGCCCGCCGCCGCCGATGCCGACGAGGATCGTGTCGACGTCGGGCACGTCCTCGAGCAGCTCGAGTCCGAGCGTTCCCTGGCCGACGACGACATCGCGATGATCGAAGGGGTGGATCATGACCGCGCCGGTGCGTTCGGCGAATTCGGCTGCGAGGCGCAGCGAGGTCGCGACGGTCTCGCCCTCGAGCACGACCTCCGCGCCGTAGCCCCGGGTGGCGAGCAGCTTGGGAACCGGCACGCCCAGCGGCATGAAGATCGTCGCGGGGATGCCGAGGGCCTGCGCTGCGAGCGCGACGCCCTGGGCGTGGTTGCCGGCGGATGCGGCGACGACGCCGCGCGAGCGCTCCTCGTCGGTCAGCTTCGAGAGCCGGTGCGCGGCGCCGCGGATCTTGAACGAACCGGTGCGCTGCAGGTTCTCCATCTTGAGGATCACGGGGGATCCGATGATGTCGGACAGCGCCACCGCCGGGAGGGCCGGCGTGCGCGATATCACCCGTTCCAGCCCCCGTGCGGCTTCTTCGAACTCTGCCAGTTCAGGGACTGCACTCATGTATTCCTCCGTCGCCGCTCGCGCGGCACTGTACTCCAGATGAGATCACCCGACGGTTTGCCGCCGGTCTTCCACGAACCGCTGCTCAGCGTGACGGCCACCACGTTCACGAATGCCGCGAGCGGCACGGCGAACAGGGCACCGGGAATGCCGGCGATCATCGATCCGCCGGCGACCACGAGCACGACGGCCAGCGGATGGACTTTGACCGCCGAGCCCATCAGCAGCGGCTGCAGGATGTGGCCCTCGACCTGCTGCACGCCGATCACGACGGCCAGCATCCACAGCGCGTTCCACGGGTCGTTGTAGACGAGGGCGAGCAGCACGGCCAGCGCACCGGTCACGACGGCTCCGACGATCGGCACGAACGCGCCGAGGAAGACGAGCACGGCGATCGGGATCGGCAGCGGTACGCCGAGCAGGAACGCGCCCAGGCCGATGCCGATCGAGTCGATCGTGGCGACCAGCAGCTGCGTCTTGGCGTAGTTGACGACCGTGCGCCAGCCGGTGCGCGCCGAGGCGTCGACGGCGGGGCGTGCCGCGCGCGGGAACATGCGCGTCGTCCAGCGCCAGATGCCGGCACCGTCGGTGAGCAGGCAGATGAGGATGAACAGGGTCAGCACTGCGCCCACGGCGACATGGCCGAACGTCGTGCCGAGCGCGAGCGCGCCCGACCACAGCAGCTGCGCCTGCTCCTGGATGAGCGCGAAGCCCTGATCGATGTAGTTCTGGATCTGCGCATCCGTGAGATGCAGGGGCCCCTCAGTGAGGTAGGTGCGGAACTCGTTCACGGCGATGACCGTTCGCGCCTGCACCTCGGGCCATTCACGGGCGACCTGCCAGATGACGAGCCACATGAGGCCCCCGACGATCGCCACGGTTCCGAGCATCGAGACGACGATGGCGATCCAGCGCGGCACGCGGTGCCGCAGCATCCAGGAGAAGGCAGGCCAGAGCAGGGCCGTGATGAGGATGCCCACGAGCAGGGGGATCACGAGGAGCTTCAGCGTGATCACGACCCACACGATCACTCCGGCCGCGGCGGCGATCAACAGCAGCCGCCACGCGTACCCCGCCGTGACGCGCAGAGCGAGGGGGACGGCATGGTCGGCCTCGGTCGAGACGGTGCGGTCGGTCGGCATGCGACCCCACAGGAGATCGCGCTTTCGGGGGCGCTGCTCTTCCGTCATGTGGTCAGTCTAGTTGCGGCTGAGAACGCTCTGGAGTACGGATGACATCGATGACGCTGCCGTGTCTGAGGCGGAGGGTACGCTGACGGGGTGTCCGACACTCTGAGCGCCGCTGAGGCCCGACGCGTCGCCCTAGCCGCGCAGGGGTTCAGCCGTCGACGCCCGGCCGCCAGGATCGCTCCCCGTCACCTGCACGGCACGATGGGCAGGCTGGGCGTGCTGCAGATCGACTCGGTGAACGTGTTCTCCCGCAGTCACTACATGCCCTTCTTCTCCCGGTTGGGCGCGTACGATCCGGCGCTCCTGGATCGCGTCTTCGTCAACCGGACCACGCACTACGTCGAATACCTCGCGCACGAGGCGACCTTCATCCCCGTCGAGGACTGGCCGCTCTGGCGTTTCCGCATGGATGATTTCCGCGCCCGCCGCGACGCGAACCCCTCGTCGTGGCCGGATCCCCGAACCCTGGACTGGGTACGGGCCGAGCTGGCGGAGCGCGGTGCGCTGCGGTCCGCGCAGCTGCGCGATGATGCGCCGCGCGAACGCGGTTCCTGGTGGGGCTGGGATGAGGCGAAACAGGCGCTGGAGTACCTGTGGCGGGTGGGCGAGGTGTCTATCAGCGGACGCCGCGGCTTCGAGCGGCTCTACGCACTGGCCGAGCATGTGATCCCGGCATCCGTTCGAGATCGGGTCGTCCCCCGCGACGCGGCGATCCGCGAGCTCGTGGAGCGCGCGGCGCGATCGTCCGGCATCGCGACGGCTGCCGACCTCGCCGACTACTACCGCATCCGAGACCGCGCCGCGGTCGCACGGGCCGTCCATGAACTCGCCGACGAGGGGCGTCTGCGCGCCGTCGCTGTACGGGGGTGGGAGCAGGGCGGACGCGCCGTCACGGCATGGATGCACAGCGACGCCGTCCTGCCCCGCCGAATCCAGGCTGCGGCTCTGCTCACGCCCTTCGATCCCGTCGTCTGGTTCCGCCAGCGTGCGCTGCGCGTTTTCGAGCTCGACTACCGCATCGAGATCTACGTTCCCGCGCACAGGCGCCGATACGGCTACTACTCCCTGCCCGTTCTCGTACGCGACCGCATCGTTGCGCGCGTCGATCTGCGTGCCGATCGCGCGAGCTCGACGCTGCAGGTGCAGTCCGCCTGGTGGGAGCCGCAGGGCCGCCGCGGCGATGAGGCGGCCATCGCCGCGGAGATCATGCGCGCGGCCGAGTGGCAGGGTCTCCAGAACATCTCGATCTCCGGATGGGGTGATGCGGCCGAGGCCATCGCGCGTCCCCTGACCTCCTCCGAGTGCGGGGCACTGCGTCACGTGCACCCGCGGGAGGTGTCGGGATGACGAAGCGCAGGCCGATAATGCTCCTCGCCATCGGCGCGGCGGTCATCGCCACGGCCGCGGCCGGTCTCTTCTTCCTCACCCCGTCCGATGATGCTCCCGAGGATCGGGCTCTGGCCGTCATGCAGGCATTGGCGACGGGCGACCCCGAGACGATCGCCGCGGCCGGCGTGGAGCTCGAGGAGAGCGCCATAGCCGCGCTGAGCGGCGCGACCGGTCTCATCGAGGACCCGGCGGTCGTCTCGGCATCCGCGCACGACGGCGATCCCGTCGTCAGCGTGTCCTACACGCTGGATGGTGAACAGCACCGCGCGGCGCTGCCGATGACCCGGGTCGGCGGGTCCCTTGTCCCGGAGCCCGACGCGCTCTTCGCCGCCGTCACCGCGGATGCGCCCATGATGATCGGGGATGCTCTGATCCCGGCGAGCACGCCGACCCTGCTAATTCCCGCCGTCTACGAGGCCTCCGCGGCCCCGGCGGATTTCCTCGCCGGGGAGGCGCGCATCAGTGCGCTCGCGGGCGCCGACATCATGAGTCCGCTCGACGCCGAGCTCTTGCCCGAGGCGTCGTCCCTCGCTCAGTCCCGGCTCGACGCCTACGCGACAGACTGCGCCACGGCATCCGATATCCCGGGCGGATGCGGGATCGTCCTGCCCTGGGCAGCGGATCTCCGGTACGTCGACAGCGCAGAGATGACGATCGAGCGTTTCCCGAGCATCACGCTGAGCGAGACCTCGTTCCTCGCCGATGACGGCATCCTCATCGCCGTCGTGCACGGCACCGGTCACGACGGAAAGCCGCTCACCGCCACCTATCGAACCGAATCGTGGACGCTTCGCGGCGATGTCTCCTTCACCGCCGACACGATCGTGCTGTCGGTCTGGTGAAACGAGGAAGGCCCGATGCGCATGCGCATCAGGCCTTCCTCTCCGGTGGTGTCAGAACTGCACGCGGGGCGGCTCGGCGATGGCCGCACTGTCGGCAACCTCGAAGAACTCTCGCTCGGTGAAGCCGAGACCGCGGGCGAAGAGGTTGTTGGGGAACACCTTGATCTTGGTGTTCAGCTCGCGCACGCCGCCGTTGTAGAAGCGGCGGGCGGCCTGAATCTTGTCCTCGGTGTCGACGAGTGCCTGCTGCAGCCCGAGGAAGTTCTGGCTGGCCTGCAGCTGAGGGTAGGCCTCGGCCACCGCGAAGAGCGACTTCAGCGCCTGCTGCAGGTGGCCCTCGGCGATTCCCGCCTCGCCCGGCCCGGTCGCCGACATCGTCTCGGCTCGTGCCCGCGTCACGTTCTCGAAGACCGCCTTCTCATGGGCGGCGTAGCCCTTGACCGTCTCGATGAGGTTGGGGATGAGGTCGGCCCGGCGCTTCAGCTGAACAGTGATCCCGCTCCATGCCTCGTCGACGCGGACGTTCAACTGCACGAGCGAGTTGTACGTCGCCCACAGGTAAATGCCGACAAGTGCCAGCACGGCCACAATGATCACTACCGGAATGAGCCATTCCATGGTGGGCAACCCCCTCGAAACGAATTTTTTTCATCCTATCGACGCACCCTGCGTGCGAACTGGACGCACCGGTCACTTTCCCAGCACGCGCTCCAGGTGCGTGTTGGCGAAACGCCGTTGTGGGTCCAACTGATCGCGCAGCGCCAGGAAATCGCCGAATCGCGGATATCTCTCCCGCAGCTGGGAAGCATCGAGCGTATGCAGTTTTCCCCAGTGCGGGCGTCCGCCGTACTCCAGGCAGATGCGCTCGATCTCACCGAAGTACTCGGTGGGATCGACCCGCCAGTAGCGGTGCACCGCGATATAGCCGCTCGCCCGCCCGTACGCGGTCGACATCCAGCGGTCATCGGATGCGGCGAACCGCACCTCGAGGGGGAATTCGATGCGCCAGCCGCGCCGGGCGATGAGCGTCTGGATCGCACGGAAGGCCGGGACGACGTTCTCGGCGGGCAGGGCGTACTCCATCTCCCGGAAGCGCACCGTGCGGCTCTGCGTGAAGACGGCGTGCGAGCGGTCGGTGTACTCGCGGTCCCCGGTCAGGCGCACCGCGAGTCGGTTGAACGGCGGCGTGATCGCCGGAACGACGCGCCCCGCCGCGCACACCGCCCGATAGACGGTGTTCGACAGCACCGTCTCATCGATCCAGCGGCCCAGGCGCGGCAAGGGTTCACGCCGCGTCGATTCGGGCAGCCGAGTCTGGCGCTTCGTGAGGGCGATATCCGTGTGCGGGAACCAGTAGAACTCGAAGTGATCGGATGCCGCGACCCGTTCGTCCAGGGTCGAGAGCACCTCGTGCAGCGGGATCGGTTCGTCGACGGCGTGCAGGACGAAGGCGGGCACGCACTGCAGGGTGACCTCGACGATGATCCCCAGCGCACCGAGGCCCAGTGCGACGGCGGGAAGCAGCTCGCTGTTCTCCTGCTCATCGATGCGGAGAAAATCACCCGATGCAGTGATGAGCGTGATGCCCGCCACCTGGGTCGCCAGGCCTCCGAATTGTGCTCCGGTGCCGTGCGTGCCCGTCGAGATCGCCCCAGCGATCGACTGCCGGTCGATGTCGCCGAGGTTCTCCATGGCCAGCCCGTGAGCGGCCAGGATCCGGGGAAGCCGGTGCAGCCGAGTACCGGCGAGCACCGTGATGCGCGAGCGCTCACGGTCGACCGAGACGAGCCCCTGCAGATCATCGAGCTCGAGCAGCACACCCGGAGCCACGGCTATGCCCGTGAAGCTGTGCCCGGCACCGATGGCTTTGACCGGCAATCCCCGCGTCGCAGCGGCCTGCACAGCGCGCTGCACTCCCTCGGGCGTGCGGGGCCTCTCGACGCGCACGGGATCGACCCGCGCCGATCGTGCCCAGTTGTGCCATGTCGCGCCTGGCCGTGTCACAGGAAGCTCTTCCCCTCGCCGCGGTAGGTGGGCAGTCGATCGATCACCCGGTCGCCGTCGACGAGGTGGAAAGCGTCGGTCCGTTCAGCGGGTTCACCGCTCTTGGCGTGGCGGAACCACACCCGATCTCCGATGCGCAGCTCTCGCGCGTTCTCGCCGCGCAATGGTGTCTGCACCTCTCCGGCGCCTTCGCGCGACAGCATCCGAAGCCCTTCCGGCCACACGGCACGGGGCTGGCGGGACTCGAGAGCCGGACCCGACGCGATCCATCCTCCTCCGAGCACCGTCGCGATGTCGGCGGACGGGCGTCGGACGACGTCGAAGGCGAAGGCGCTGGCGGGTGCGGGGCGGAACGCCCGGTATCCGTCGAAGAGGTGCCCTCCGAGGAGTCCGCTGCCGGCCGACACCTCGGTGACGGATTCGTCGGCGGCCGTGGTCTCCAGCGACCCCGTGCCTCCTCCGTTGAGGAATTCCATGGGCGCGATGGCGGTCAGGGCATCGGCGATCTGCGCGCGGCGCGTGAGCAGCTCCGACCGGGAGCGCGCCTGCACGCGACGGATCACCGCGCCGTCCGCTCCTGCATCGCCCTGTCCGGCGATCTGCGCCTCGTACATCTGCAGTCCGACGAGTCGAAAGCCCGGACGCCGGATGATCTGCCGGGCCAGCGCCGAGACATCGCCAGCGGTGAACAGGGGCGAGCGGCGCACCCCGATGTGTCCGAGAACTCCGCTGCGCAACGAGGCATCCGCATCGATCGCGAGTCGGATCGGCGCTCGACGGTGCGCCGGCGCGATGGCGTCGATGACATCGAGCTGAGCGATGTCATCGACCATGAGCGTGATCCGAGCGGCGGCGGTCTCATCCTTCACCAGCATCTCGAGCGCGTTCCGGTCGACCGTCGGATATCCCAGCACGATGTCGTCGTGGTCTTCGGCGAGCCACAGCGCCTCGGCGAGCGAGAAGGAGAGGATGCCGCGATAGCCGGGGATGCGCAGAACAGCGTCGAGGATGCCGCGCACGCGCACCGATTTGGATGCGACGCGGATCGGAAGCCCGCCCGCACGGGCCAGCATGTCCATCGCATTGTGCCGCAGCGCATCGATGTCGATGACGGCCACGGGAGCGGAAAGCTTCTCGGTGGCAGCGGTGAGACGCGGCCACCAGCGACCGGGCTGTTCCCAGGCGCGGGGCTCGGAGGCGTTCGGCGTCGCGGTGAGGTCGATCACTCCCCCACCCTATGACCTCGACGCCCCGTGGCGCACGACTAGGCTGGGCCCGGGCCCCCATAGCCCAATGGCAGAGGCAGGCGACTTAAAATCGCTTCAGTCTGGGTTCGAGTCCCAGTGGGGGCACTGCATTATCAAATGCCTTCCGGCCCGCACAAGGGCCGAGCAAACATTTGTCATCCTCCGTCGAATGCTGAGAGCCTCGTGGGGAAGCGAGCACTCACGACCAGCTCGCTCGGAAGGATGATGAACACCATGACGATCATCACGAACACCGCCGTCACGACCGGACACGTGCTGTGGACGGAGGTCGATGTCGACCTCTGGGTAGCGCACATCGACGGGGCATTCGGCGGCTCCATCGATTCCAGCGACGGCCACGCCGCCCGCGACCCGTTCGGACGCGATCGCGGCACCTTCGACACCTTCGACGAGGCGCGTCGCCACCTGGAGTCGTTCCTCGCGCACCCCGCGATGGCTCACCGGCTTCGGATCGGCTGAAACCCGACGAAGAAAAAGGTCGGCCCCCGTTCGATGAACGAACGGGGGCCGACCTCGTGAAATCTGCTCGGATCACTCCGCAGCGGCAGGAGCCTTCTTCGCAGCAGGCTTCTTGGCCGGAGCCTTCTTCACGGGGGCCTTCTCGGCCTTCTCCGCGGTGTCGGCTGCAGCGTTGTCGGCCACGACCTTCTTCGCCGGAGCCTTCTTCGCAGCCGGCTTCTTCGCAGGAGCCTTCTTCTCGACCGGCTTCTCTTCGGCCGGCTTCGCCGGTGCGGGAACAGCATCGGCCGCGGGGCGCGGACGCGAGGCGAACTCCTCGAAGAATGCACGAGGCTGCTGCAGCTTCTCGAGGCTCACGATGTCGCGGTCGAGCCAGAGGTTGTTCCACCAGCCCCACAGCACGCGGAACTTGCGCTCCCACGAAGGCATGGCCAGGCCGTGGTAACCGCGGTGCGCGACCCAGGCGAAGAAGCCCTTCATCGCGAACTTGCCCGACTGGAAAACACCGGTGCCGAGGCCGAGGCCGGCAACCGCGCCGAGGTTCTTGTGGAAGTAGTCGATCGGCTCCTCGCCGCGCAGAACGGCGACGAGGTTCTTCGCGAGGCGCTTGGCCTGACGGACGGCGTGCTGGGCGTTCGGCACGCAGAAACCGCCGACTCCGCCGCCGCTGAGGTCGGGGACAGCCGAGACGTCACCGGCGGTCCATGCGCCCTCGACGACGTTTCCGTCAGCGTCGATCACGCGCAGCGAAGCCTGGGCGCGGATACGACCGCGCTCCTCCGTGGGCAGGTCTCCTGCACGGGTGACCTGCGGGTTGGCCATGACGCCCGCGGTCCAGACGATGATGTCCGAGGGGATGACCTCGCCCGTGGACAGCTCGACGTTGCCGTCGACGGCACCGGTGACCTGCGTGTCGAGGTGCACGTTGGCGCCGCGCTTGGCGAGGTCCTGGAGCACCCATTCGCTGGTGGGCTGCGAGACCTCGGGCATGATGCGGCCCATCGCCTCGATCAGGTGGAAGTGCGTCTCCTCGAAGGAGAGCTGGGGGTAGCGCTTGAGCAGCGCCGAGGCGAACGAGCGCAGCTCGGCGAAGGTCTCGATGCCCGCGAAGCCACCACCGACGACGACGACCGTCAGAAGACGCTCGCGCTCGGGGCCGGCGGGGAGGGCTGCGGCCTTGTCGAAGTTCGCCAGAAGCTTGTCGCGGACCCAGACGGCCTCTTCGATCGACTTCATGCCGATCGCGTTGTCGGCGATGCCGGGGATCGGGAAGGTGCGCGAGACGGAGCCCGCCGTGACGACGATCTGGTCGTAGGCGAACTCGTACGCCTCACCCTCGGAGGGGGTGATGGTCGCGACCTTGTTCGCGTGATCGATCTTCGTGACCTTCGCCGAAACGACGTTCGTGCGCTTGAGGTGACGACGCGTCGCGACGACCGCGTGGCGCGGCTCGATCGATCCGGCTGCGACCTCGGGCAGGAACGGCAGGTAGGTCATGTAGGGAAGCGGATCGACCATGGTCACTTCGGCTTCGCCCTTGCGGAGGTGCTTCTCGAGCTTCCACGCCGTGTAGAAACCCGCGTAGCCACCACCGACGATCAAAATCTTGGGCACAGTGCTGTTCTCAGGCACGTAGGGACAACTCCTCGTCAGGGTGCTGGCGTGCTTTTCGCGCGCGCCGTTCGGATGCGCCGGGCAGCTGCGGTGACGCCTAGCCCGACAAGAATACCAGTCATGGTGAGTGCGATGAGCGGGAGGGTACCGTATCGCAAAGATTCAGCGCTGGGGAGCAACGGCGATCCCGCCTCCGACGGCGGATCGGCAGCCGGAAGAGGAGGGATCTGCACCGGCGTCACCTCCGGGTCCGGCAGCGGTTCCGCATCGGCACGCCGATACAGACGCACCCACTCCGCAAGATCTCCCATCGGGTTCTCCGAGACGAGCGGAACATCCGCGCTGAGGGCCGCCGCAGCATCCAGCAGCCCATAGCCGTACAGCGGATCCGGCACCGCCGTCACCCCTTCGACGGGGATCGCCGTCGAGATGATCCGGTTGATGACGTTCGCGGCATCCAGATCGGGATGAGCCGCACGGATCAGCGCTGCGACGCCGGCGACGATCGGCGCCGCCCCGCTCGTGCCGTCCCAGGAGACGAGATCGCCGTTGGCAGAGACGCCCAGCAGACCTTCACTCGGGGCCGAAATGCCGATCGTGATCCCCTGCGTGGATGCTTCGACGCTCGCCGTGCCCGTCTGATCGACGCCGCCCACCGTGAGAACACCGGGGATCGTCGCCGGGGCGCCCACCATCGTCGTCCCGCTCCCCCGGTTGCCGGCGGCCACCACGACGACCACGTCGTGCTCGTAGGCGTAGAGGAACGCATCGTCCCAGCTGGGATCCCAATCGAGGGTGTTGGTCGTCAGGGACATGTTGATGACGTCGGCGCCGTTGTCGACGGCCCAGCGGATGCCATCGGCGATCTGATCCACGAACGGCACGACGGCCGCGGCGCCGAACCCGACCGACACCGACAGCAGATCCGCCTCCGGTGCGACGCCGATCATTCCGGTGCCGTCGGCATCGCCACGACCGGCGGCGAGCGAGGCCACCCAGGATCCGTGGTCCGGGTCGACGGCGCCGACGGGCGATCGCCCATCGGGCGTTCCGCTTCCCGAGACGTCCGTTCCGCCGACCACGGCCTCGCCGAAGACGGAGGGGACCTTCCCGACACCGGTATCGATGACGGCGATCGTCACGCCCTTGCCGCGGGTCGTCGCCCAGGCCTCGCGGATCCCCGCGCCGTCGAGCCAGTACTCCAGCGCGCGCACCGGATCAGTCGGGTCATCCGCGACCAGTCCGGGAGTCGGAGCGGGGGGAGGCGTCGCCGCCCCCGCGAGCAGGGCGGATGCCGCCACCATCGCAACAGCGACGGCGTTACGCAGCATCCGCTTCACACTCATCCCTTCGCGGCTCCGGGGTCCTCGCACTGGCAGCGCTCAGGCGACCAGCTCGAGCGCTCCAGCGCCAGGTCTCCGATGGGGTTCACGCCCGGGCCCGCAGCCAGAGCGTGGCCGGCCAGAGCATGCAGGCACTTGATGCGGGTGGGCATGCCGCCCGAGGAGATTCCGTCGATCTCCGGGACATCGCCGAACTGGGCACGATCGGCGAGGAACGCCTCGTGCGCGGAGCGGTACGCGGTGGCCACCGACTCGTCGTCGTTCAGCAGCTCGGTGAGCTCGACCATCACCTGAGTGGCTTCGAGCGTCGACATCGCGGCGGTCGCAGCCGGGTGCGTCAGATAGTAGAACGTCGGGAACGGGGATCCGTCCGGCAGACGCGGCGTCGTGGCCACGACGGTGGGGTTTCCGCAGACGCAACGGGCGGCGATGCCGAGGACACCGCGTGCCGTTCGGCCGAGTTGAGCCGACACGACGTCGATCTCTGCGGGAGTGGGCGGGGCGAAAGGCGGTGTCGTCACCGTCTCAGCCTACGGGAGGAGTGCCTGAGCAATCCCTTGGGATCCGCGTTATTGCGCGCGGATCGCCGACTGGGCGAGCCCGGCCCCGGTCACGGAGCGCAGCAGCTGCGGCATCCAGTCGGAGGGAGTCTGCTCGAGCTCATCGCTGACGGGCGCTTGCTCCTGCGGGAGAGAGGCCGGATCGAGATCGTTGTCGACGAGGTAGACCACCTCGCCGGGCTTCATGTAATACAGGCGCTCCCGGGCCTGAGTCGTGATGTAGGCGGGATCTTCCCAGCGCTCGCGAGCCTGCTCGAGCCGCGTAATCTCCTCAGCCGTCACCTGCACCGACGCCTCCAGAGCGGCGATCTTCTGCCTCTGATCGATATAGGTTCCGAGCGTCGGGACGAGCACCCACGCGCCGAGGATCACCAGCGAGAGCATGATGACCATGAACCCCGACAGGCGGATTCCCGATGCCCATTCGCGGACGTCGACCTGCGCCGTGCCGCCGGCGCGCGTGCGCCGAGGAGCGGGAGCCGGGGCTCCCGTCGACGCCGTTCGGGCACGAGAAAGGGGAGCCGGACGTTTCGCCATGGCTCCCCCTCCTCTCGTGCTCAGTGCGGTGTCGTCGTTCAGCCCTGGAATCGGGGGAACGCCGAGCGGCCGGCGAAGACCGCGGCATCCGCCAGGTCTTCTTCGATGCGCAGCAGCTGGTTGTACTTCGCGACGCGCTCACTGCGCGCCGGGGCGCCCGTCTTGATCTGACCGGCGTTGGTCGCCACGGCCAGGTCGGCGATCGTGGTGTCCTCGGTCTCACCCGAACGGTGCGAAAGCATCGCCGTGTAGCCCGAACGCTGCGCGAGGCTGACCGCGTCGAACGTCTCGGTGAGCGTGCCGATCTGGTTGACCTTGACCAGCAGCGAGTTCGCGACACCGCGCTTGATGCCGTCGGCGAGACGCTCGGGGTTCGTGACGAACAGATCGTCGCCGACGAGCTGGACCTTCGAGCCGAGGGCGTCGGTCAGCGACTTCCAGGCGTCCCAGTCGTCCTCGGCCAGGGCGTCCTCGATCGTGACGATCGGGAAGTCGTTGACGAGGCCTGCGTAGTACTCGATGAGCTGGTCGGCGGACCAGTCCTTGTTCTCGAGGCGGTAGACGCCGTCGGTGAAGAACTCGGTCGCGGCGACGTCGAGACCAAGCGCGATGTCCTTGCCCGGGGTGAAGCCGGCCTTCTCGATGGCCTTGACGAGGAAGTCGAGGCCCTCGCGGTTGCTGGGCAGGTCAGGCGCGAAGCCGCCCTCGTCGCCGAGGCCGGTGGCGTAGCCGGCGGCCTTCAGCTCGCTGCGCAGCACGTGGTAGGTCTCGACGCCCCAGCGCAGCGACTCGGAGTAGGTCTCGGCGCCGATCGGCGCGAGGAAGAACTCCTGCATGTCGATGCCGTTGTCGGCGTGCTCGCCGCCGTTGATGACGTTGAACAGCGGGACGGGCAGGACGTGAGCGTTCGGGCCGCCGAGGTAGCGGTACAGCGGCAGGTCGGCGCTGTCGGCCGCGGCCTTGGCGACCGCGAGGCTGACGCCGAGGATGGCGTTGGCGCCGGTGCGCTGCTTATTGGAGGTGCCGTCGGTCTCATTGAGGACCTCGTCGACGATGCGCTGCTCGCTCGCCTCGACGCCCTCGATGGCCGGGCCGAGTTCGTCGATGATGGCCTCGACGGCCTTGAGGACGCCCTTGCCGCCGTAGCGGGCCTTGTCGCCGTCGCGCAGCTCGTACGCCTCGAAGGCACCGGTGGATGCGCCGGAGGGAACGGCGGCGCGCTGGACGATCCCGTCGTCGAGGAGCACCTCCACCTCGACGGTCGGGTTGCCGCGGGAGTCGAGAATCTCGCGTGCGCCTACAGCCTCGATGAGTGCCACGTATGTGCTCCTTGTTCAGGGGAAGGTTTGGTGTGGAGCGTCGTCGATCCACCGTCAGTCTAGTGCGCGGCATCCGCCGTTACCTATGCCGATGTCACACGATCAGGGCGATCGCTGCGCCGTCCCACCCCTTGACGCCGACAGTCTGCAGGGCCGTGGCATCGAACCGCGGGTCCTCCCCCAGCATCCGCAGGCCGTCACGTGCGCCGGTCACCCGAGGATCCCTGGCATCGGAGTTCATGATCTCGCCGTCCCGGCCGATGTTGTCGAGGATCACGACGCCCCCGGGCCGGCTCAGTCTCGCCGCCCAATCGAGGTAGACGGTGTTGGACTCCTTGTCCGCGTCGATGAAGACGAGATCGAACGGATCCGATCCCTCGAGCGTCGGCAGAACATCCGTTGCCCGTCCGATGCGGATCGCCACGCGGTCGCCCACGCCCGCGGCATCGATGCTGCGACGCGCGACCGCTGCGTTGACCGGCTCGGCCTCGATCGATATGACGGCCCCGCCCTCCCCGACGGCCCGTGCCAACCAGATCGTCGAGTACCCGCCCAGCGTCCCGATCTCGAGCACTCGGCGCGCTCCGCTCATGCGTGCGACGAGATTCAGCAGCTTGCCGCTGACCGGCGCCACCTCGATATCGGGCAGCCCGGCCTCGCGCTGCGCGCTCAGCGCCGCGTCGAGCGCCGCATCCTGCCCCACGAGCGTGTCGGCGAGGAACTCGTCCGTGCGGCGCCAGTTCTCAGCAGTCGGTTCGGCCATGACCCCACACAACCCCGGCCGGGGAGTCCCGTCAAGAGGTGTCCGTCAGCCGCCGACCGATCCTGCGGCTGCCTTCGGAGCACGGCTCAGCTCGGGCTGCCGGCGGAACTGGCCGGTGAGCGACAGCGCGATGGTGCTGATCGCGCAGACGATGACTCCGGCGATCCCCAACGGACCGGCCAGAGCCATGTCGAATGTCGTCCCTGCGGCGTGGACGAGGGCGATCATCGCCCCCGCGGCGTTCATGGCGCCGTGCGCGAAGACGGCGGGCCAGAGCGACGCTGAGCGCAGGCGCAGCCAGCCGAGGAGGATGCCCCAGGCCGTGCATCCGAGCATCATGAACAGCACACCGGTGATGTCGGTGCGCCCGAAGTTGTAACCGAGCAGGATCACGGGCGCGTGCCAGAGGCCCCAGACGGCGCCGCTGATGAGCAGGGCCGGCCAGGTGCCGAGCGGACGCAGCGCCGGCAGCAGGAATCCGCGCCAGCCGAGCTCTTCCCCGAATGCGAGCACCGCATTGATCGTCGCCGCGGCGAACGGGATCGCGATCAGCTGCGAGATGATCACGACGATCGGCGGCGCGGCGGGCGTACCGGCGGGCGTGGTGGCTGCCAACACCTGCGCGAAGCCGGAGAAGTGCACGAGGTCGAGCGTCACCCAACCGCAGAGCGCCGCGACGGCCACGGATGCTGCGATGAGAACGACCGGGGCGAACAGACCGATCACCATCATCCAGACGACGGGCTTCGCCGGGCGCAGCGGCCACATGCCGAGGAATCGCAGCCGCGCCCCCTTCCCGATGGGCCGGAAGACCAGCAGAACGATCACGACGGCGAGCGCGGGCGTGAACATCATGGCCTGGATGATGAGACCTGCGAGCGGATGCGCGAGACCGTCGCCGGTCCACAGCGGGAGCGCGACGAGCCAGGCGAGGCCGAGTGCGAGCACCACGAAGGAGATCGTGGAGAGGGGGCGGATACGGGTCATGACGGGTTCCTGTTCTCAGGCGCTCTGCGAGCGGAGGGTCTCGAGCACGGATGCCGCATCTGCAGCGCCGTCGACGGTGACGACGAAGACGCGCCCTGTGGTCTGCGTGACCTGCAGCGCCTCACCGGCTCGCAGCACGACGCCGCGACGGCCGTCCATACCGATGCGCCACCCCCAACCGCCGAACTCGCCCATCGGGTTGATCTGCACGCACTCGACCTTCTCGATGCGATCGAGCGGGATGCGGGTGCTCGGCCAGCCGATGAGCGAGCGCACGCGCAGGCCATCGGTGCTGATGCGCACGCGGAAGACGGCCATCGTGCCGGTGAGCACGGTGACGACCAGGCCGAGCGCGGCGTTGATCCACCAGGAGGCCTCGCCGGCGGCCGCGAGGAACACAGTGAGGACCACGAGCATCGCCAGGGCCGCGACGAGCACGATGATGCCGACGCGCGCCATGGTCACGGTGCCGAACCATGCCGCGCGTTCGGAAGAGGAAAGCGGGATGGTGTCGACGGGCGCCGAGACGGATGCCGCAGGCACGGGGCTCTTCGGCTGCAGGAACCAGCCGATCACCGCGAAGACGACGAGCCCGAGCATCCCGAGCGCGGCCCATCCCCCGACATCGGGGGCGTCCGCCGCATCCGCGAGTCCGCGCTGGATGGCCGTGGTGGACACGAGGAGCACCACGAAGAGCACGCCGAGTCCGAGATTCACAGCGCCGAGGAATCGGCTCGTCGGCCCCCACTGCTGCACCGGCGGCTTGGTGCTCGACTGCGGCATCCGGTGCCCGGCGAAGGCGAGCACCACGTCGAGCAGGATCACGCCGCCGCAGATCCCAAGGATCGTCGGCAGGAACGCCGTCTTCGACATGAAGCCGTCGACGCCGCCGTTCCCCCAGTGCGTCGCGATCGGGTCGGGCAGCTCCGGCATCCAGGCGAGCACGATCGCGGCGGCGATCGCGAGCAGCGCGAACGGGGCGACGACGCCGACCCAGATGAATCCGGTGCGGGCGCGCCGCACATCGGCGGCGATCGGGGGACGCGGACTGTCGGTCACGAGGGTTTTCTCCTTCATGGGGTGCTCTCTTTGACGAGCGAGGCGAGCGTGGCGGGCGAGATGCCGAGGGACGCGGCGCGGGCGACGAGGGCACGGATGTCGTGCGCGAGCTCTGCCAACGGCGCGGCGGATGCGGCGATGACCGCGCCCCTGCCCCGGCGCAGGTCGACGAGACCCTCGTCGCGCAGCTGCTGATAGGCGCGCAACACGGTGTGCACGTTGATGTCGAGGCCGTCGGCGACCTCGCGGGCCGCGGGCAGCCGGTCGCCGGGCACGAGGCGGGAGGCGAGGATGTCGGCGCGCACGGAGGCGGCGACCTGATCGAAGATCGGCGCCGTGCTGTCACCATCGATGCGGATGAGCATGTCACTCCCTCCCGACTAATAGTTATAGAAGAACTATAACAACTGTACGATGCCTGCAAATGCTTTGGAGCACACCACCGGCCCCGACAGACTGGCGGGATGAAGATCACTCCCCGCCGCCTCGCGATCGGCATGAGCCTGTGGGCTCCGAACCTCTTCAGCGGCATCCGTGTGCGCCGGTTCAGCGACGATTGGACGCGCGCCACCGTCGAGCTGCACGTGAACCTGTTCACCCGCAACTACGTGGGGACTGCGTTCGGCGGCTCGATGTCGGCGATGACCGACCCGTACTACTTCATGCTCGTCATGCACCAGCTCGGCCGCGACTACGTCGTCTGGGACACCAAGGGCGAGATCGATCTCATCAAGCCCGGCCGCGGCGTTTTGACCGCCGAGTTCTCCGTGCCGGCGGAGCGCGTCGCCGAGATCCGCGAGAAGGCCCGCGGCGGGGCGAAGGTCCTGGAGTGGTTCGAGACGGTCATCACCGATGCATCCGGCGACGTCGTCGCCCGCGTGCGTCGGGAGGTCTACATCCGCGAGAAGAGGCGGGTCACCGAGGCTCGGGACATCTGACACTTGTCAGTCGAAATGACGGTTGCCGGTCGAAACAGGCTGTTTCGACCGGCAACCGTCACGAATCACTGACGAGTGTCGGCTCAGCTCAGCGGCTTGATCTCCAGGCTGTCGGACGCGGCTCCCGCCGAGACCGTCGCGAACGCCGTGTAGCCGTCGGCGGCGGAGCGCTCCAGCAGCGCCTTGAAGTTCTTCACGCGCTGCTCGAGGCGCACGCGCGACCCCTGCGCGATGAGCGCGGCCTTGTGGGCGACGAGCTCAGCGACCGGCACATCCTTGTCGTGAACGAGCACGATCGCCTGCGCGGCATCATCCTCGGCGAGGGTGACGAGATCGACGAGGCGCTCGAAGCCGAGCGAGAAGCCGACCGCGGGGACCTGCTGGCCGAGGAAGCGCCCGATCATGCCGTCGTAGCGTCCGCCGCCGCCGATCGAGTACGGCACCGAGGGGTGCGCGAGCTCGAAGATCGTGCCGGTGTAGTAGCCCATGCCGCGAACGAGGAACGGGTCGAAGACGAGCGGGATGTCGGTGCGTCCGGAACCTGCGGCAACCGCATCTCCGATGCCGACGAGGTGGCCGAGGATCTCATCCGGTGCACCATCGGGCAGCGCACCGCGGATCTGCTTCTCGCCGAACGGGACGAGATCATCCGTCTGCGGGCGCAGGAGGAACACCTCGAACACGTCGACGGCGGATGCCGCGGCACCGCGCTCGCGCAGCTCTGCGGCGACGCCGGCGGGGCCGATCTTGTCGAGCTTGTCGATCGTGATGAGCACGCCGGGGCGCTCGTCGACGGGGAACCCGAAGGCATCCAGCATCCAGTCGAGGATGCGGCGGTCGTTGATGCGCACCGTCGCCCCGCCCAGACCGAGCGCGTCGAGGGCGTCGAGGGAGGCCACCATGAGCTCGGACTCGGCGCGCGAGGACTCGTCGCCCATGATGTCGATGTCGCACTGCACGAACTGGCGGTAGCGCCCCTTCTGCGGGCGCTCGGCACGCCAGACCGGTCCGATCTGGATGGCTCGGAAAACGCCGGGCAGCTGCGCGCGGTTCGAGGCGTAGAAGCGCGACAACGGCACCGTCAGGTCGTAGCGCAGGCCCAGGTCGCTGAGGGCGGCCGGGTCATCGGCCGCAGCACGGATGCCGTCGGCGTCGAGCCCGCGGCGCAGCACGTTGTAGGAGAGCTTCTCGTTGTCGCCGCCGATGCCGGCATGGAGGCGATCGTATTCCTCGACGACGGGCGTCTCGATCTCGTCGAAGCCGTGCGCGAGGTAGCGCTGACGGATGACGGAGAGGACGCGCTCACGGCGGGCCTTGTCGGCGGGGAGGATGTCGCGCATGCCGCGCGGCGGGTTCACAGTAGCCACCCCTCCATCTTTCCAGGTTCGGGCGGATGCCTCGCATCAGCCGTCGCGCATCAGGCCGACTCGGCCTCGCGGACCTCGTCCTCGAATCCTCTGAGCCGCTCGCGCAGCGCGCGTTCGGCGTCCCAGCCCTGCTCGCGCGCCCGGGCGACGAGCGCGAGGAGCGCGTCGCCGAGCTCCGCCTCGGATGCGGGCGGCAACTGCGACACGGCAGGCGCGACGCCGACGGATGCCGCGCGCCCCGCGAGCTTCTGCGCGAGCGCGAGCGCCGGCATCCCCCGGGGCACGCCATCGAGCACGCTCAACCGCTCGCGCTTCTCGGCGGCCTTCGCCGCGTTCCAGTGCACGAGCACCTCGTCGGGCGTTCGAGCGACGGCGTCGGCGAAGACGTGCGGATGCCGTCGGGTCATCTTCTCGGTCAGCGTCTCGGCGACGTCGTCGATGCCGAAGGGGTCATCCGGATGCTGCGCGGCGATCGCCGCGTGGAACAGCACCTGCCAGAGCAGGTCGCCGAGCTCCTCGCGAAGGTCGGCGCGCGTGCCCGACTCGACCGCGTCGATCACCTCATGCGATTCCTCGATCAGGTACGGCACGAGATCCCGATGCGTGATCTGCTGGGACCAGACGCACCGCTCGCGCACAGCACGCATCGTCTCCGCGGCCTCGCGCAGGGCATCGGCGTCGGTCATGGAGTCCTCCTCCTGTCAAGAACTCGCGGCGGTGACCCGGCGATGCCAAGCCGCGCGCGAGGTGACGATCACGGCCGAGAGCAGCAGCGCGATGAGCGAGCCCACGAGCACACCGAGGATCGCCTGATCACGGGTCGCACCGTCGTCGGCGAAGGCGAGGTTCGCCAGCAGCAACGAGACCGTGAAGCCGATGCCGCCCAGTGTTCCCGCCGCGAGCAGGTCGGGCAGGCGCAGTGCGGGGGGCGCACCCTTCTTGCCGACGCGCACGGCGACCCATCCGAATGCCGTGATGCCGATGATCTTCCCGACCGGCAGCGCGAGGGCGACGCCGAAGAACGCCGGCGACAGCGCCGACAGTGCCAGCTGAGGGATCACGACGAACGCCGCGGCGAATGCGAAGATCGGCAGGATCGCACCGTTCACCCAGGGCTCGAGCACATGACGGGTCGGCATGGAGGGCGCCTGGGCGATCGCGAGCCCCAGCATGACGCCGGCGATCGTGGCATGGATGCCGCTGAGCAGGACGAGCGCCCAGACGATGACGCCGACGACGATCATGGCGACCACGATGAGGGCGGATGCCTTCGATGGGAGCAGGCGCGACAGCACCGCGAACACCGCGACACCCACCAGCGCGAGCAGCAGGTAGAGCCAGTTCAGATCGTGCGCGAAAAGCACGGCGATGAACACGATGCCGATGATGTCGTCGAGGATGGCGAGTGCGAGCAGGAAGACCCGCACCGCCGCGGGCAGCCCCTTGCCGAACACCGCGAGCACGCCGAGGGCGAAGGCGATATCGGTTGCGGTCGGGATGGGCCAGCCGGATGCCGTCGCCCCCTCCCCCGCGATCAGCAGGTAGATGCCGATCGGTACGAGCACACCGCCCGCTGCGGCGATCGCCGGCTGGACCGCCTTGCTCAACGAGTTCAGCTCGCCGCGGGTCAGCTCGTACTGCAGCTCCATCGCGACGACGAAGAAGAAGATCGCGAGGATGCCGTCGGAGATCCAGTGCGCGATCGAGAGGTCGATGCCCGTTCCCGGGATCGCGATGTGGAAGCCCAGAACCGCATCGATCGGGCCGAAGGTCGGCAGATTCGCCAACAGCAGGCCGAGGGCCGCCGCCAGGAGCAGAAGAACCGCGGGGAATTGCTGTGTGCGCAGGAGATTTCGGTTATCAGACATCGTGACCATCGTATGCCGCGGCCGCGCGTCACGCAGTGTCACGTGGTCATGGGCATCCCCTCCGCGGGGTTAGCCTCGTGGTGTGACCCCCGAGCCCACCAACACAGAGGCCATCCGCGTCATCGGCCGTTTCGAAGCCGGACGCGGGATTCCCGACGAGATGCGCGCGGATGTGCGCATGCTCGGCGCGATCCTCGGACAGGTGCTGCGCGAATGCGGCAGCGACGGCCTGTTCGACGACGTCGAGCGGCTGCGCCTGGCGAGCATTCAGGCGTACGAGGAAGAGAGCACCGACGCGTTCGAACGCGCGATCGAGATCGCCGAGTCGTTCTCGATCGAGCGCGCCGACGAGGTCGCCCGCGCCTTCACCTGCTACTTCCACCTCGTGAACCTCGCCGAGGAGCACCAGCGCGTGCGCATCCTGCGCGAACGCGCCGGGCAGCCCGGCCGCGAGGACGCCACCGACACGGTCGCCACGGCCTACGCCCAGCTGCGCCGCGAGGTCGGCGACGACGAGGCGCGACGCCGCCTCGCCGAGCTGCGCTTCCACCCGGTGTTCACGGCGCACCCCACCGAGGCCCGCCGACGCGCGGTCTCCACCAGCATCCGGCGCCTGTCCGACCTGCTCACCCAGCACGACCAGGCCAGCGCCGGCGGCGCCGAACAGCGCCGTGCACGTCGACGCATGCTCGAAGAGGTCGACACGCTCTGGCGCACGGCGCCCCTGCGCGCGCAGAAGCCCTCTCCCACCGACGAGGTCCGCACCGTCATGTCGGTGTTCGACGAGACGCTGTTCACCACCGTCCCGCACGTGTACCGCCGCATCGACGATGCGCTCCGCGGCGACGAGTCCGGCGCCAGCTCCCCGATCGTCCCCGCCTTCGTGCGCGTGGGCAGCTGGGTCGGCGGCGACCGCGACGGAAACCCCTTCGTCACGGCATCCGTCACCCGTGAAGCCGCGCAGATCGCCTCCGAGCACGTGCTGCGAGGCCTCGAACGCGCCCTCGAGCGCATCGGCCGCAGCCTGACTCTCGACGCCGAAGGAACCCCGCCCAGCGATGCCGTCGTGGCGATCTGGGACTCGTTCCAGGCCACCGACGAGACCACGGCCGAGGAGATCGCCGCGCGCTCCCCCGAGGAGCCGCACCGCCGCGTGCTGCTGGCCCTCGCCCGCAAGGTCGCCGAGACGCGTCTCGGACTCGAGGGCGGGTACGACGCCCCGGAGGAGCTGCTCGCAGACCTCCGCTCGGTGCAGGGATCCCTGATCGCCGCGGGCGCGAAGCGGCACGCCTTCGGCGGCGTGCAGCACCTCATCTGGCAGGTCGAGACCTACGGCTTCCACCTGACCGAGCTCGAGGTCCGCCAGCACTCGCAGGTGCACCGCGAGACGCTCGCCGAGATCGAGGCGGGCGGTGAGCTCAGCGAGCGCGCCGAAGAGGTTCTCGACGTGTTCCGCGCGGTCGCCGAGATCCAGCGCACCTACGGTCTGCGCGCCGCCGGACGCTACGTCGTGTCGTTCACGACATCGGCCGAGGACCTCCTCAACGTGCACCGCCTCGCCCGCCATGCGATGGGCGATGACGCGCCCGTCCTCGACGTGGTCCCCCTGTTCGAGACCTTCGCCGATCTGCAGGCCGCGCCCGGCATCCTCGCCGAGGTCGTCGCCTTCCCCGAGTTCCGTCATCGCCTCGACGAGACCGAGAACCGCATGGAGGTCATGCTCGGCTACTCCGACTCCTCCAAGGACGTCGGCCCCGTCGCCGCGACCCTCGCGCTCTACGAGGCGCAGGAGAAGATCGCCTCGTGGGCGAAGGACTCCGGCATCTCGCTGACCCAGTTCCACGGCCGCGGCGGCGCCCTCGGGCGCGGCGGCGGACCGGCGAACTCCGCGATCCTCGCGCAGCCCCCGCACTCCGTCGACGGCCGGTTCAAGCTCACCGAGCAGGGCGAGACGATCTTCGCCCGCTACGGCGAGCCCGCCATCGCCATGCGTCACATCGACCAGGTCGCCGCCGCGACCCTGCTGGCCTCCTCGCCGGGCGTCGAGCAGCGCACGAGCGGCGCGGCGGCGCGCTTCGCCGACGTCGCAGCGACCATGGATGCCGCCTCCCGCGACCGCTTCTTCGAACTCGTCAAGGCCCCCGGATTCGCCCCCTGGTTCGCCACCGTCACCCCGATGGAGGAGATCGGTCTGCTCGCGCTGGGCTCGCGTCCCGCGCGCCGCGGCCTCTCCGTCGAGTCCCTCGAAGACCTCCGCGCCATCCCGTGGGTCTTCGCCTGGACGCAGGCGCGCATCAACCTCGCCGGCTGGTACGGCCTCGGAACCGCACTCGAAGCCGTCGGCGATGAGGCCCTGCTGCAGGAGGCCTACCGCGAGTGGCCGCTGCTGCGCACCATGATCGACAACGTCGCCATGAGTCTGGCGAAGACCGATGAGCGCATCGCCCGCCGCTACCTCGCCCTCGGCGACCGCGACGATCTCGCCCAGCTCGTCCTCGACGAGCTCAGCCTCACCAAGGAGTGGGTCATCCGCCTGACCGGCGGAACCGACCTGCTCGAGAACAAGCCGATCCTGCAGCGCGCCGTCGCCCTGCGCAGCCCCTACGTCGACGCCCTCTCGCTGCTGCAGCTGCGGGCGTTGCGAGAGCTGCGCACCACGACCGCGGCCACCGGATCCGGTGCGGAAGACGAACAACGTCGACTGCTCCTGCTGTCGGTCAGCGGCGTCGCCGCGGGCCTCCAGAACACCGGGTGACCCCACCCGCACTGATCCGTGCGGACCCCGGAGGTGAAGAGCATCCGAACCCCGGGGTAAGGTGAGATCTCGTGCCTGATCGGCACGCCCTCTCGCGCGACACGATCGCCCTCTTGCCATTTGATTCAGAAAGCCGTCCCGCGTGACCGCAACCAGCACAGAATTCCACCCGCTCACCGAGTCCGTCCAGCCCGTGTTCGACACGGTCCTGGCGCGCAGCCCGCACGAACCCGAGTTCCAGCAGGCTGTGCACGAGGTGCTCGGCACGATCGCGCCGGTCCTGGAGCAGCACCCCGAGTACGTCGACGCCGGAATTCTGGAGCGCATCGTCGAGCCCGAGCGCCAGATCATGTTCCGCGTGCCGTGGATCGACGATTCCGGCAAGCTGCACGTGAACCGCGGATACCGCATCCAGTTCTCGTCGGTCCTCGGACCGTACAAGGGCGGACTGCGATTCCACCCCTCCGTGAACCTGTCGATCATCAAGTTCCTCGGCTTCGAGCAGATCTTCAAGAACGCTCTGACCGGCCAGGGCATCGGCGGCGCCAAGGGCGGTTCCGACTTCGACCCGCACGGCAAGAGCGAGGCCGAGGTCATGCGCTTCTGCCAGTCGTTCATGAGCGAGCTGTACCGTCACCTCGGCGAGCACACCGATGTCCCCGCGGGCGACATCGGCGTCGGCGGCCGTGAGATCGGCTACCTCTTCGGCACCTACCGCAAGATCACCAACCGCCACGAGTCCGGCATGTTCACCGGTAAAGGCACCGGCTGGGGCGGCGCGCAGGTGCGCACCGAGGCCACCGGTTACGGCGCCGTGTTCTTCGCCCAGGAGATGCTGGCGGTTCACAACGAGTCGCTCGACGGCAAGCGCGTCGGCATCTCCGGCTCGGGCAACGTCGCGATCTACGCGATTCAGAAGGCCACCCAGCTCGGTGCGACCGCCGTCACGGCATCCGACTCCTCGGGCTACGTCGTCGACGACGCCGGCATCGACCTCGATCTGCTCCGCCAGATCAAGGAGGCCGAGCGCGGCCGCATCGTCGAGTACGCGAAGCGTCGTCCGAGCGCCCGCTTCGTCGAGAACGGCAGCGTCTGGGAGGTTCCCGTCGACATCGCCGTGCCCTCGGCCACCCAGAACGAGCTGAACCTCGCCGACGCCGAGGCACTCATCGCGAACGGCGTGCGCGCCGTCTCCGAGGGCGCCAACATGCCGTGCCTGCCGGATGCCGTCGAAGCCTTCCAGCGCGCAGGGGTCCTCTTCGCCCCGGGCAAGGCTGCCAACGCCGGTGGTGTCGCGACCTCTGCGCTCGAGATGAGCCAGAACGCCTCGCGTCAGCGCTGGTCATTCGAGAACAGCGAGAACAAGCTGCGCGCCATCATGGGCGACATCCACCGCGCCACGTTCGACGCCGCGGAGAAGTACGGTGTGGCGGGCGACTACGTCGCCGGCGCAAACATCGCCGGCTTCCAGCGCGTCGCCTCGGCGATGCTCGCGCAGGGCGTCATCTGATCGACTGATCTCTGACGGTGCCGGGTTTCTCCCGACACCTGTCGGTCGTTTTCACGAATGTCGGTCGAAACCTTCGGGTTTCGACCGACATTCGTGTTTTCCGCCGGCATGTGTCAGCGGGCTCGGGCGGATGCCATGCGGAATGACGCCGCTCACACGGGCTGGTCGTCGGCGTGCCGCGCGAGCGATGTTCCGTACCGCTCGGTGAGCTGCACCATGCGGTCCGGGGTGTTCCGGTCGACGCCGAACACGTGACCGGGGAAGTCGAGCTCCGGCTGCGCTGCGGCGATCTCGTCGGCGCGGTCCGGAGAGTAGAGCTGCACGGGATCGCCCGTCGCCACCCATCCGATCGGCACGACTGTCCCCTCCGGCAGAGCTGCGCGACGCTGCACGATCGCGTTCACGCGAATCTCGCTGCGCGCGCCGATGTGCGCACCGTTGAACACGCGCGCGCCCGAGGCGAGGAATACCTCCTCGCCGATCGTCGCACCGGCAATGCTCGCCAGGGTGCCGAGGAGTGTGTGCGATCCGATGTGCACCGATTCGGCCGCGGTCGCCCGGATGAGCGCGTTCTCCATGACGATCACGTGCTCCCCCAGTGTGATCGGCCCGCCCTCGGCGGTGATCACCGCCCCGTGCAGCACCTGGCAGTGCGGCCCGATCTCGACGTCGCCGGAGAGGACGGCGGTCGGCGCGATAACGGCGGTCTCATGGATGCGGGGCCGAGCCCCGAGGTGCTCGTACAACATGCCGACAGACTAGCCGGGCGGATGCTCCGGCGACAGCATCCACGCTTCTGACGCCCCGCGGACATCCGCCGACATCAGGATGCCGGGGCGCTTGCCACCGGCTCCGGGAACAGCGCCGTGAGCAGCTGACCGACCCAGGCGAGCATCTTGTCCTCGGGGAGCGGTTCGAGGCCGACCCCGATCTCGGCGGGCGTCATCGGCATCGGCACGACGAGCGCCTCCCCGCTGGAGACGAGCTTCGCCTTCGGGTAGAGCCGCTGCAGGCGCACCTTCATCGAGTCGGCCAGATGCGCGGGGGCGACGCGCAGGTTGGAACCCATCACGACGACGTCGCTGAGCCCGGCGCGCGCGGCACGACGGCGCAGACGGGCGACGTCCACCAGCACCCCCACCTCGTCGGGCGGCGTGCCGTAACGGTCGGCGAGCTCCTCGACGACGAGGTCGATCGCGTCGTCGGCGGCGGTCGCCGCCGCCGCGGCGGACAGCTTCTGATAGGCCTCCAGGCGCAGTCGCTCGCTGTCGATGTAGGTCTCGGGGATCCGCGCCTCCACGGGCAGCTCCATGCGCAGCTCGGTCCCCGCCTCGGTGTCCTCCCCGCGGAACGTCGCGACGGCCTCGCCGACCATGCGCAGGTACAGGTCGAAGCCGACGCCCGCGATGTGCCCGGCCTGCTCGGCACCGAGCATGTTGCCCGCGCCTCGCAGCTCGAGGTCCTTCATGGCCACCTGCATGCCCGAGCCGAGATCATTGTTGACGGCGATCGTCTGGAGGCGATCCGCCGCGGTCTCGGTCAACGGCTTGGCGTCGTCGTAGAGGAAGTAGGCGTAGGCCCGCTCGCGCCCGCGGCCGACGCGTCCGCGCAGCTGGTGCAGCTGCGAGAGGCCGTACTTGTCGGCCTTGTCGATGATGATCGTGTTGGCGTTCGAGATGTCGAGGCCGGTCTCGATGATCGTGGTCGAGACGAGAACGTCGTATTTGCGCTCCCAGAAGTCGTCGACGACCTGCTCGAGCTGGTGCTCGCCCATCTTTCCGTGCGCGACGGCGATGCGCGCCTCCGGCACGAGCTCGGCGATCTCGGAGGCCACGCGCTGGATCGACTGCACCCGGTTGTGCACGAAGAACACCTGACCCTCACGGAGGATCTCACGGCGGATGGCCGCGGCGATCTGCTTGTCGCTGCGCGGGCCGACGAAGGAGAGGATCGGATGCCGGTCCTCGGGCGGTGTCGCAAGGGTCGACATCTCGCGGATGCCGGTGACGGCCATCTCGAGCGTGCGCGGGATCGGCGTCGCGCTCATCGCGAGGATGTCGACGTTCGTCTTCAGCTTCTTCAGCGCATCCTTGTGCTCGACGCCGAAGCGCTGCTCCTCGTCGATGATCATCAGGCCGAGGTCCTTGAAGATGACCTGGTCGGTGAGGATGCGGTGCGTGCCGATGACCATGTCGACCGAACCGTCGACGAGGCCCTCGAGCACAAGGCGGGCCTCCTTGTCGGTCTGGAAGCGCGACAGCGGCCTGACCTTCACCGGGAATCCGGCGAAACGCTCGGTGAACGTCTCGAGGTGCTGCTTGACGAGCAGGGTCGTCGGCACGAGCATCGCGACCTGCTTGCCGTCCTGGATCGCCTTGAACGCGGCGCGGACCGCGACCTCGGTCTTGCCGAAGCCGACGTCTCCGGAGAGCAGGCGGTCCATGGGAATCGGCCGCTCCATGTCGGCCTTGATCTCGTCGATCGTCTGCAGCTGGTCCTGCGTCTCCGCGAACGGGAACGCCTCCTCGAGCTCACGCTGCCAAGGGGTGTCGGGGCTGAACGCGAAGCCCTTGGCCGACATGCGCGCCGAATACAGCTTCACGAGCTCGACGGCGATGTCGCGCACCGCCTTGCGCGCCTTGTTCTTGGCCGCCGACCAGTCACTGCCGCCCATCTTCGACAGCACGGGGGCCTCGCCGCCGACGTACTTCGACAGCAGGTCGAGCTGGTCGGTGGGCACGTACAGCTTGTCGCCCGGGTATCCGCGCTTGGCCGGCGCGTATTCGAGCACGAGGTAGTCGCGCGTCGATTTCGCGGCGTTGCGCCCGCCGGTGGAGACCTCGCGCTGGGTCATCTCCACGAACTTCGCGATGCCGTGCGTGGCGTGCACGACGTAGTCGCCGTTCTTGAGCTGCAGCGGGTCGACGACGTTCTTGCGCCGCGAGGCGAGCTTCTTCACGACGCGCTGGTCGCCGCCGATCGTGCGCCCGTAGAACTCGTTGTCGGTGAGCACGGCGATCTTCGCCTCCGGCACCTGGAAGCCCGATTCGAGCGTTCCGAGCACGAGCGTCGCGACCCCGGCATCCGGAGCACCCGTCACGGAATCGACGGCGCGGGCCGCGAGCCCGCGCTCGGAGAGCACATCGCGCGCCCGGTCGACGAGACCCGAACCGGATGCCACGACGACGACCCGCCAGGCATCGGCCAAGCGCGCGCTGACGAACTCGATGGCGCCGTCGACGTTGCCGTGGAAGGAGGGGATGATCGACGCGTCGATGTTCGCGGCATCGTCGTCATCGGTGGCGAACGGGCTCACGCGCCACCACACGCCGTCGTGGCCGTGCACGATCTCGCGCAGACGCGCGATCGTCAGGAAGTCGCCGGCGCCGAGGTCGATGGGCGCGGATGCTCCGGAGGTGGCGGCGCTCCACGCGGCATCCAGGAACTCACGGTTCGTGTCGCCGAGGCTCTGCGCCCGGGCGCTGGAGCGCTCCGGATCGACGACGGCGACCGCGCTGCCGGCCGGCAGGTACTCGGCGAGCGATTTCAGCGGGCCGGCGACGGCGGGGAGTAGCGATTCCATTCCCTCGACGGGGATGCCCTCGGCCATCTTCTCGAGCATCCCGGCGATCGCCGGGAAACCGGCGACGAGGGATGCCGCCTTCGCACGCACATCGGCGGTCAGCAGCAGCTCTCGGGTGGCGGCGAGCTCGACGCGGTCGACATCGCCGGGGAGGGAGCGCTGGTCGGCGACGGAGAACGCGCGGATCTGGTCGATCTCGTCGCCGAAGAACTCCACGCGGAACGGGTGCTCGCTCGTGGGCGGGAAGACATCGAGGATGCCGCCGCGCACCGCGAACTCGCCGCGGCGCGAGACCATGTCGACGCGGGTGTAGGCGCGTTCGACGAGCTGCTCGACAGCCTCGTCGAGTTCGAGTCCGCGGCCGCCGTGCGCGAGGGCCAGCGGCGCGGCGTCACCGAGATTCGCCGCGATCGGCTGCAGTGCCGCGCGCACAGAGGCGACGACGATCAGCGGGCGTTCCCGGGTCCAGGTGGTGATGCGGCGGAGCGTGTCGAGGCGGCGCCCGACGGTGTCGGGGCTCGGGCTCAGCCGCTCGTGCGGCAGAGTCTCCCAGGCGGGGAAGTCGAGGATCTCGGCTTCGGGGGTGAGCGACCCCAGCGCCGCGGCCAACGATTCGGCCCGGCGACCGGTCGGGGCGATGACGAGGAGGGCTGCCGGATGCCCGGACGCCGCCCTCTTGGAGAGCAGCCCCGCGAGCACCGGAGCGTCGAGTCCGTCGACGAGTCCGAGATCGGCGTCGGTGTGCGCCCAGGTGAGGGCGTCGCGGTACAGGGTGGCCTCTTCCAAGGCGCGCAGAATCCCGGGAACAGTCACCCGTCGAGTCTACTGCGCACCCCCGACGTCGAACCTGGGGCTTCGCCTGCGATCTTCACCCCGACGCCTGCACCAGAACCCCTCGAAATCCGTCGAGACCAGGAGTATGCTCGGCGGCATACCCAGGAGGACAGATGGTGGATGCCGTCGTGAACGCCCCGTCGCGCGCTGTGCGCACGGATCGGGTCGCCGCGCGCCGCCGCGAACTGGCCGCCGCCGCACTCGAGACGATCGCCGACCGCGGGTTCGTGAACACCGGTCTGCGCGACATCGCCGCGCACACGGGCCTCTCCCTCGGCATCCTGCACTACTACTTCGACGACAAGGACGACCTGATCGGCCAGGCCGTGTGGCAGTCGAAGGTCGAGTGCGCGCACCGCTACGATGCCGTCGTAGCGACCTCGCTCACGAGCGCGGAGCTCGCGGAGGGCTTCGGCGCCGAGCTCGCCGCCACGCTGGTCGCCGATTGCGCCGAGCACCGCCTCTGGTACGACCTGCGCAACCAGGCACTGTTCCAGAACGGCTTCCGCGACACGATCATCGCGATCGACGGGCTGCTCACCGACATGGTGTGGAGCGTCGTCGCCCGCTACGCCGAGCTGTCCGGCAGCACACCGCAGGTGCGGCCGGCCGAGGCCTATGCGATGTTCGACGGCTTCTTCCGCAATTCTCTGATCGCCCATCTGCGGGATGTCCCGGACGCCCCCGAGAACCTGCGCATCGGAGCCGTCCGCATGCTGCACAGCACGCTCTGAGAGCGGGCGGCAGCATGGGCAGGGCCGTCGAGCATCGCTGCACTGATCGGCGATTTTCCGGGATGCGGAGATGACGCGGAATGAAATCCGCGAAACGGCGTTGACTACACTGGGCATCAACGTGCTCCGGGGTCGGTGGGAATCCGAACCGGCGGTGACAGTCCGCGAGCGCTTCGGTCTTCCGAGGCGCCGATCCGGTGGAATTCCGGGACCGACGGTGATGCGAGAGCGATCTCGCTAGTCCGGATGGGAGGCAGCACGATGCGCGTGAGCGTGCCGTCTGCGAACCCCGGATTCAGAGCGAAGGACGACGGATGGCAGTGACAGAGGCAGAAAGCAGCGCGATGACGCGCGCGCTCGAGCTCGCCCGCCGCGGTCCCCGCGGCCTCAACCCACAGGTGGGCGCGGTTATCCTCTCCCCCGCGGGCGAGGTGATCGCCGAGGGATGGCATCAGGGGTCGGGCACCGCGCACGCCGAGGTCGATGCGCTATCGAAGCTTCCGGTGGGCGCCGCGCGCGGAGCGACGGCCGTCGTGACGCTCGAGCCGTGCAACCACACCGGCCGCACCGGCCCCTGTGCACTGGCGCTCATCGACGCCGGCGTCAGCCGCGTGGTCTTCGCCCTCGACGACCCGGGAGCCGCCTCGGGCGGCGGAGCCGAGCGCTTGCGCAGCGCCGGCATCGAGGTCGTCTCCGGCGAGCAGGCGGATGCCGCGACCGCCGTCATCGCTGATTGGCTCGCCGTCCAGCGGCTCGGCCGCCCGCACGTCACCGTGAAGTGGGCGCAGAGCCTCGACGGCCGCGCCGCTGCCGATGACGGCACGAGTCAGTGGATCACCGGGCCCGACGCCCGCGCCGATGTGCACCGCCGCCGTGCCGCGGCGGATGCGATCGTCATCGGCACCGGAACCCTTCTCGCCGATGACCCCGCGCTCACCGCGCGCGATGGCGATGCCCTCTTTCCGGATCAGCCGGTACCCGTCGTGATCGGGTCGCGCGAGACACCGCCGGATGCCGCGGTGCACCGTCATCCTCACGAGCCGCTGTTCTTCGACACCCATGATCTGCACGCCGTGATGGATGATCTGCGCGGCCGCGGCATCCAGCGAGTCTTCATCGAGGGCGGTCCGACTCTCGCGAGCGCCGTCATCGCCGCCGGCCTCGCCGACAGTGTGCTCGCCTACATCGCCCCCGTTCTTCTCGGCGGGTCGCGTCTCGCGCTCGGCGAGATCGGCGTCGCATCGATCGATGCCGCCCGTCGACTGACGATCGACGAATGGGTTCCGCTCGGCGACGATCTGCTCGCCATCGCCCACCCGGCAGAAGGAGTTCGCTGATGTTCACCGGAATCATCGAGGAGATCGGCGTGATCACCGCGATCGTTCCCTCCGGCGATGGCTGGCGCCTCACGGTGCGCGCACCGAAGGCCGTTCAGGATGCGGTGCACGGCGAATCCATCGCCGTCTCCGGCGTCTGCCTCACCGTCATCGCCTCGACCGCCGAGACGTTCGACGCGGATGTCATGCAGCAGACCCTCGATGTGTCGGCGCTCGCCGCGGCATCCGTGGGCACGGTCGTCAACATCGAGAAGGCGATGCCCGTCGGCGCCCGCCTCGGCGGGCACATCGTGCAGGGCCACGTCGACGGCATCGGCGAGGTCGCCGAGGTTCGTCCCGGCGCCGAATGGAGCGTGCTGCGCATCGCGATCCCCGCAGATCTGGCGCCCCTCGTCGTCGACAAGGGCTCCATCTCGATCGACGGCACATCGCTCACGGTCAGCGCCGTCTCCCCTGCCGATTCCGACATCCACTGGCTCGAGGTCTCGCTCATCCCGGAGACCCTATCCGCGACCACGCTCGGCCATCGCCGAGTCGGCGACCGCGTCAACCTCGAAACCGATATTCTTGCCCGTCACGTCGAACGCCTGCTGGCGTTCCGGGCTGCACCGGAAGGAGGCTCGCGATGAGCCTTGCCACCATCGAAGAAGCCCTCGAGTCCCTGCGCGCCGGTCGCCCGGTGCTCGTGGCCGACGATGAGAACCGCGAGAACGAGGGCGATGTCATCCTCTCCGCCGAGCTCGCCACCCCGGAGTGGGTGGCCTGGACGGTCCGATGGTCCTCCGGTTTCATCTGCGCGCCGATGCCCGCCGACCTCGCCGACAGCCTGAACCTGCCGCCCATGGTCGAGGCGAACGAGGATGCCCGTTCCACGGCGTACACGATCAGCGTCGACGCCGCTGAGGGAGTCACCACCGGCATCAGCGCCGCGGATCGCGCCCGCACCCTGAACGTGCTCGCCGATCCGTCATCCACCCCCTCGAACCTGATCCGTCCCGGCCATGTCCTCCCCCTGCGCGCCGTCGACGGCGGTGTGCGGGAGCGCAGCGGACACACCGAGGCCGCAGTGGAGCTCATGAAGCTCGCCGGTCTCCGCCCGGTCGGCGCCATCGCCGAGGTCGTCGCCGAGGACGGCAGCATGATGCGCATGCCCGGCCTCCTCGAGCTCGGCGCCCGCGACGGCGTGCCCGTCATCACGATCGAGCAGCTGATCACGCACCTGAACGACGTCGATCCTGACGGAGCCGCTCCCGCGGATCGCCCGGGCCGCCGCCGCGTGAGCCTGCGCGCCGAGGCGAACGTGCCCACCGACCACGGGACGTTCCGCTTCCTGGCGTACAAGGACCGCGTGACCGGCACCGATCACATCGCGGTCGTCTCGGGCGAGATCACCGACACGGCTCTCGTGCGCGTGCACTCGGAGTGCCTGACGGGTGAGGCCTTCGGCTCGCAGAAGTGCGAGTGCGGTCCTCAGCTGGATGCGGCGCTGCAGGCCATCGACGCCGACGGCGGGATCGTCATCTACATGCGCGGCCACGAGGGCCGAGGAATCGGGCTCATCAACAAGCTCCGCGCCTATGCACTGCAGGAGGAGGGCCTCGACACCCTCGACGCGAACCTCGCCCTGGGCCTTCCCGCCGATGCGCGCGACTACGCCGCGGCGGCCGGCATCCTGGGGGACCTCGGCGTTTCGAAGGTCCGCCTGCTGACGAACAACACCGATAAGGTCAAGCAGCTGCGCGAGCTCGGCCTCGACGTCACCGAACAGGTGCCGCTGATCGTCGGCGTCGGCGCGAACAACCACCAGTACCTCGAGACCAAGCGCGACCGCATGGGCCACATCATCGGCGAAGCCGAGCTGGCCGCTGCCCTCGCCGACGGAAAGGATCACGCATGAGCGGCGCAGGAGCCCCCGCCCCCGCAGGCCCCATCGACGGCGCAGGCCTGAAGGTCGTCGTCGTCGCCGGAACCTGGCACGACGTCATCACCGACGGGCTGATCGCCGGCTCCGAGCGTGTGCTCAGCGAATCCGGTGCCGAGTACGACATCGTCCGCGTGCCGGGTTCGTTCGAGCTCGCGGTAGCCGCTCAGGCGGCTTTCGCCGGCGGTGCGGATGCCGTTGTCGCCCTCGGCGTCATCATCCGCGGCGGGACCCCGCACTTCGAGTACGTGTCGGCCGCAACGACCGATGGGCTCACCCGCGTCGCCCTCGATGCCGGCAAGCCGGTCGGCTTCGGCGTGCTGACCCTCGACGACGAGCAGCAGGGCCTCGACCGTGCCGGCCTCGAGGGCTCGAAGGAGGACAAGGGTGCGGAGGCGGCGGATGCTGCGCTGCGCACGGCTCTGGTGGTCAAGGCCCTACGCGGCTGAGGGTCGCCTTCCTGGCGAAAAATGCTGGTCCTGCCTAGATTGAGTGCATGGAGACCCTGCGCCACGTCGTCGTTTTCGTCCACCTCATCGGCTTCGCCGTGCTCTTCGGGGCGTGGGCGGTGCAGGCCTTCGGCGGCAAGCGCGAATTCACGCGTCTGATGACCTACGGCATGGTCATCGCGGCGGTCGCCGGTCTCGCCCTCGCCGCTCCCTGGGGCATGGCCGCGGGCGCCGAGCTGAACCACATGAAGATCGGCGTGAAGCTGGTCGTGCTGCTCGCGATCGGCGCGCTGCTAGGCATCGGCACCTCCAAGCAGCGCAAGACCGGCTCCCTCTCGCCAGCGCTGTTCTGGCTCGTCGGCATCCTGACGCTCGCGAACGCCGCGATCGCCGTCCTCTGGCGCTGATCCCGCCACTGGCGGGCATCAGCCGATCCGTCATCCGGCGTTATCTGATTCCCAGCCAACGCTCAGGCGGGCGTACACTCGCCGGATGAGCACTGCCACGAAACCCGCCAACTCCCGCTCGCGCGTCATTCTCGCGAGCCTGGTCGGCACCACGATCGAGTTCTACGACTTCTACGCCTACGCGACCGCTGCTGTCCTCGTCTTCCCGGCGCTCTTCTTCCCGAGCGCCGACCCGACCGCAGCCCTGCTGAGCTCGTTCGCCGTGTTCGGCGCGGCCATGGTCGCCCGCCCCATCGGCGCAGCGGTCTTCGGGCACTTCGGCGATAAGTTCGGCCGCAAGGCCACTCTCGTGGCCTCCCTGCTCACCATGGGAATCGCGACATTCCTCATCGGTCTGCTCCCCACCTACCAGACGATCGGCTGGGTCGCCCCGCTGCTGCTGCTCGTGCTGCGCCTCGCACAGGGCTTCGCCCTCGGCGGCGAATGGTCGGGGGCAGCTCTGGTCGCCACCGAGAACGCACCGAAGGGCAAGCGCGCCTGGTACGGATCGTTCCCCCAGCTGGGCGCTCCGATCGGCTTCATCATCGCGAACCTGCTGTTCCTGGTCATCAACTGGTCACTGCCGCACGAGACGGCTGCCCAGCAGTCGGAGGCCTTCCTCTCCTGGGGCTGGCGCATTCCGTTCCTGTTCTCCGCCGTCATGGTCATCGTCGGCCTGTGGGTGCGTCTCAAGCTCGTCGAGTCCGACACCTTCAAGAAGGCCGAGAAGAAGGGCGTCATCCGCAAGATGCCGCTCGTCACGGTGTTCCGCCACCACTGGAAGCAGCTCATCCTCGGCACCTTCATCATGCTGGCCACGTACGTGCTGTTCTACCTGATGACGAACTTCACCCTGACCTACGGAACGAAGACCGACGACATCGAGGTGGCACGGGCATCCGCCGAGGCCGCCGGCAACGCCTTCGATGCGGCGGCTTTCTACCCGGGACTCGGATTCGGTTACACCGACTTCGTGCTCATGCAGATCATCGGCGTCGTGTTCTTCGGCATCTTCACCCTGCTCTCCGGTCCCATCGCCGACGCGGTCGGACGTCGCAAGCTCCTCATCTGGGTGACCGCCGCGATCATCGTGTTCGGCCTGCTGTTCAACGTGTTCCTGCTGCCGCAGGCCGACGCCAAGTTCACGGGCGCGCTGACGATGGCGTTCCTCATCTTCGGCTTCACCCTCATGGGGCTCACCTTCGGCCCCATGGGCGCGATCCTGCCCGAGCTGTTCCCGACGAACGTGCGCTACTCCGGTTCCGCGATCGCCTACAACGTCTCGTCGATCCTCGGCGCGGCGATCGCCCCGCTCATCGCGCTGAAGCTCTGGCAGGCCATGGGCGGCGAGCCCTGGCTCGTCGGCGTCTACCTCTCGGCGATGGGCGTTCTCACGCTCGTCTCGCTCTTCCTCTCGCCAGAGACGAAGGACATCGACTACGAGGACGACCTCGGAGTCTCCGCCTCGCGCTGATCGCCGCTCGCAGAAAGAGGGGGCACGGACCGTTCGGTCCGTGCCCCCTCTTTCTGCGCGTCAGTACGTCGCGAACACACGCCGCTCGGCGCCGTCGAGCGTCATCCGCCCGCCGTAGGGCACGATCCACTGCGGACGCGTGTGCCCGAACGGCACGCCGACGCAGACCACGGCATCCGGGTTGTAACGGGTGATCTGCTCGACGATGGCGTCGGCCTGCGCTGCGCGCAGGGCATCCGCCTCCTCCGCCGACGGGTGGAACTCGAAGTCACTCACCGGCGGGCGGGCGACGACGACACCCGTGACGGATGCCAGAATCCCGCCCTCGCCCAGCGCGCGCACCCACCGTTTCGCCCAGGTCGCGGGCGGACGCTCCTCGCTCGTCTCGAGCAGCAGGACCGCTCCATCGAGGTCGGCCGGCGATGGCATCCGCCCCGACAGCGCCAGGGCGTCGATCGACTCGAGGCATCCGCCCCAGGTGCGGCCCTCCACGCGCCGCGCGGGGCCCGCCCAGATCCACTCCGGTGTCGGGATGCGGTCGCCGTACTCGTTCAGGGCTCGGCGGTCCTCCCATCGCTTCCCCACGTCCTCCGACTCCCCCGGCTCGGTGAGCTCGATCTCGCCGCCGTCGATGAGCGCGGCACGCAGCGAGCGCGCGTGGATCTCGTCGATCGCGGGGCCGGGGCCGAGGTGCACGGCCGTGGACCCGCCGTAGTATCCCGCGATGCCCAAACCCCACATCCAGTTCAGGATGTTCGTATTGTCGCTGTAGCCGATGAATGACTTCGGGTCGGCCTGCGCAGTGGCAGCATCCAGGTGGGGCACGAGCGTGATCTGGTCGTCACCGCCGATCGTCGCCATGATCGCCCGGATGCTCGGATCGGCGAACGCCGCATTGACGTCGGCCGCACGGGCTTCGGCGCTCGCGCCGAGCTGACGCGTCGTCGGGAACTCGACGGGCACGAGCCCGGTGAGATCCTCGAAGCGCCGCAGCGCCTGTTCATGCAGTTCGGGCGCCACGGCGGGTGCGGCGAAGGCGGGAGAGAGCACGGCGACGCGGTCGCCGGGGACGAGCTTGTGCATGCCCCAATCCTGCCGCACGGGAGGGCTAATCGAGCCGGCTCAAAGCCGTCAGCGAGTACGGTGGGAGCACACCCTTCTTCCTTTCAACGAGGTCTCGTATGTCTCGCACGGCGCCCGCTCGCCGACGCGGTCGCGGCGCACCGCAGGATGGTCCGCGCGCCACGTTCCGTCAGCTCCTCCCCTTCCTCCTCGAGCACAAACGCGCGCTGATCGTCGTCGCCGTGCTCAGCGTTCTCGGCGCCGCGACCTCGCTCGCGCAGCCGCTTCTCGTCGGTCAGGTCATCACCGCCGTGCAGTCCTCGACCCCGCTCGGGATCCTCGTGTGGCTGCTGATCGCCTTCGTGATCGTGTCGTCGATCATCTCGGGCTATCAGCACTACCTGCTCCAGCGCACCGGCACCGCCGTCGTGCACTCCAGCCGCCGCCGACTCATCGCCCGCATCCTGCATCTGCCGATCCGCGAGTTCGACGCTCGCCGCACGGGAGACATCGTCTCGCGCGTCGGCACCGATACGACGCTGCTCTACGCGGTGCTGACCCAGGGCCTGGCGGATGCCGTCGGCAGTGCCATCCTCTTCCTCGGGGCTCTCGTGGCGATGCTCATCATCGACCCGATCCTGCTGGTCATCATCGTCGCGGTCGTCGGCGTCTCGCTGGGCTGCGTCATCCTGCTCGCGGGCCGCATCCGCACCGCATCCGCTGCCCAGCAGACGAAGGTCGGCGAGCTGTCCTCGGCGGTCGAGCGGGCCGTCGGATCGATCCGCACCGTGCGCGCCTCGGGCGCCACCGAGCGCGAGACGACCGCCGTCTCGGAGATCGCGAAGGACGCCTACGGTCTCGGCGTCCGCGTCGCGCAGGCGTCCGCGCTCGTCGTCCCGCTGTCGGGCATCGCCCTGCAGCTCTCGCTGCTCGCGGTGCTCGGTGTGGGAGGCTTCCGCGTCGCCGCCGGTTCACTGTCGATCGCCTCGCTCATCACGTTCGTGCTGTTCCTCTTCATGCTGATCATGCCGCTGGCGACGACCTTCGGCGCGATCACCTCGGTCAGCCAGGCCCTCGGCGCCCTCGGCCGGATCCAGGAGATCCTGGATCTTCCGACCGAGGACCAGGACGACGCCGAGATCGCCGCCTCCCTGCCTGCCGCGGCACAGGAGACGGGTGCCGCGGCGTTGTCGTTCCACGATGTGCGCTTCCGCTACCCCGAGGCCGTCGTCGCCGCTCGCGAGGCGGCCGCCTCCGAAGCGCGCACCGTTCTCGTCGACGCTCATCTGGAGCGGGCCGCCGATGCTGCAGCCGAAGCCGAGCCCGACACGGCCCGCGATGTCCTGCGCGGTGTCTCCTTCGCGGTGCCCCGGGGTGCCCGGGTGGCGATCGTCGGCCCGAGTGGTGCCGGCAAGAGCACGATCCTCTCGCTCATCGAGCGCTTCTACGACCCGAACGGCGGCTCGATCCGTCTCGACGGCCACGACATCCGCACGTATCCCCGCGCCGAGCTGCGTGCGAACTTCGGCTACGTCGAGCAGGATGCCCCGACTCTCGCCGGAACGCTCGCCGATAATCTGCGTCTCGCGTCGCCGGAAGCCACGGACGCTGACTGCGACCGCGTGCTGCGCGCCGTGAACCTCGGCGATGTGATCGACCGCAGCCCGCTGGGCCTGGAAACACCCGTGGGCGAGGACGGCGTCATGCTCTCGGGCGGCGAACGCCAGAGGCTCGCCATCGCCCGCGCACTGCTCACCGCAGCGCCGATCCTGCTGCTCGACGAATCGACGTCGTCGCTCGACGGCGTGAACGAACAGCGCATGCGCGAGGCGATCGATGCGGTCTCGGTAGATCGCACCCTCGTGGTCATCGCGCATCGACTGTCGACCGTGATCGACAGCGACCTGATCATCGTGCTGCAGGCCGGTGAGGTCGTCGGGCAGGGCACTCACGCCGAACTCATCGAGACGACGCCGCTGTACCGGGATCTCGCCCGCCATCAGCTGCTGGCGTAGCATCCCCAGGTTTTCGGGCCCTGTCCCGATCGGCTGACCGAATCCCCCGAAACGTCAACCGACCGGGACAGGTCCGGTCGTGCGGGCGCGAAGCGCCTGCTCATATCGCGGCGACAGGATGACGGGGACCACTCAGCCATGGGTATGTCCCCGCCATCCCGCCGCCGCGGGTCTGGTGGGCCTACGAGCTGTGCTCGAGGCGGTAGCGCAGGGCCGACAGCTCCGATCGCAGTGCAGCGGGCAGCCGGTCGCCGAAAGTGTCGTAGAACGCCTCCGTCGAGGTGGCCTCCTGCATCCATGCATCCGCGTCGATGGAGAAGAGCTCGTCGAGATCCTCCTGCGCGACGTCGAGGCCCTCGAGGTTGAGGTCCGCGATGCGCGGCAGGCGGCCGATCGGGCTGTCAACGGCGGGGACATCACCGCTGATGCGGCGGATGATCCAGTCGATGACGCGCGAGTTGTCGCCGAATCCGGGCCAGAGGAACCGGCCGTCGGAACCGCGACGGAACCAGTTCACCTGGAAGATGCGCGGCGCACGGTCGAAGCGCAGGCCACGACCGACCTTCAGCCAGTGGGCGAAGTAGTCGCCCATGTTGTAACCGCAGAAGGGCAGCATCGCGAAGGGGTCGCGGCGCAGCTCGCCCAGCGTTCCCTCGGCCGCAGCGGTGCGCTCCGAGGAGATCGTCGAGCCGAGGAAGACCCCGTGGGTCCAGTCGGTCGCCTCGACGACCAGCGGAACGTTCGTGGCGCGGCGGCCGCCGAACAGGATGACGTCGAGGGGAACGGCCTCCTCCCAGTCCTCGGAGATCTGCGGGCACTGCGCAGCGGCGACCGTGAAGCGCGAGTTCGGGTGCGCGGCGGGGCGTCCGGACTCCGGCGTCCAATCGTTGCCCTCCCAGTCGATGAGGTTCGCCGGCGGTGCGTCGGTCAGCCCCTCCCACCAGACGTCCCCGTCAGGGCGCAGCGCGACGTTCGTGAAGATCGTGTTGCCCCACAGCGTCTCGATCGCCGTGACGTTCGTCGACTCCCCCGTGCCGGGGGCGACTCCGAAGAAGCCGGCCTCGGGGTTGATCGCCCACATGCGGCCGTCCTCGCCCGGGCGCAGCCAGGCGATGTCGTCTCCGAGCGTCTCGACCTTCCACCCGGGGATGGTCGGGCGCAGCATCGCCAGGTTCGTCTTCCCGCAGGCGGAGGGGAAGGCCGCGGCGACGTGGTGCGCCGTTCCCTTCGGGTCGATGACCCGGATGAGGAGCATGTGCTCGGCGAGCCAGCCCTCATCGCGCGCGATCACCGAGGCGATGCGCAGCGCGAAGCACTTCTTCGCGAGGATCGCGTTGCCGCCGTAACCCGAGCCGTAGGAGTAGACCTCGAGCGTGTCGGGGAAGTGCACGATGTACTTGTCATCATTGCAGGGCCAGGCGACGTCGGCCTGTCCCTCTTCCAGCGGCGCCCCGACCGAGTGGACGGTCTTGACCCAGGGCGCGCCCTCGGCGATCTGCCGGGTGACGGCGTCACCGACGCGGGTCATGATGCCGATGGATGCCACGGCGTAGGCGCTGTCGGTGATCTGCACGCCGATGTGGGAGAGCGGGCCGCCGACGGCACCCATCGAGAACGGCACGACGTACATCGTGCGCCCACGCATGGATCCGGCGAAGATCTCCGTCATCTTCCCGTGCATCTCGTTCGGATCGGCCCAGTTGTTCGTGGGTCCCGCATCCGCCTCCTCCTCGGAGGCGATGAAGGTGCGCGCCTCGGTGCGGGCGACATCGCTCGGGTGCGAGCGGGCGAGGTAGGAGCCGGGGCGCCACTCGGGGTTGAGCTTGATGAGCTTGCCCTCGTCGACGAGCCCCTCCAGCAGCCGGTTGTTCTCGGCGGCGGAACCGTCGACCCAGTGCACGGCGGCCGGCTGGGTGAGCTCGCGGATCTCCTCGACCCAGGCGACGAGCTCCGCCATCGCGGGAGTGTCATACGACGGAGCGGCGCCGAGAGTGCGCGCCGCGGAGACGGCGGGTACACGCGGGGTGAAGGTATCTGCCATAGCCATGTCTGCTCCCTTGAAGAGTTTGATGATGTGTCCATTCTGAGCACCGCACCGCAGGACTTTCCGCGAAATATCCCTATAAAAAGTACGTTTCTTTCACTATGCTCAAAGAATGAGCAGCTCCGGCATCCATCTGACGACTCTGGGCCACCGCATCCGTCACCATCGCGTGCAGCACGGACTCACCCTCGATGAGCTCGGCGCGCAGGTCGGCGTCGCGGGATCCCAGCTGAGCCTCATCGAGAACGGCAAGCGCGAGCCGAAGCTCTCCCTGCTCCAGGCGATCGCGCACGCGACCGGCACCGAGGTCGCCGACCTCATCTCCGGAGAACCGCCGAACCGCCGGGCCGCGCTGGAGATCGAACTCGACCGCGCACAGGCCAGCCCCGTCTTCCGCCAGCTCGGCATCGCACCGGTGCGCGTCTCCAAGGGAATGCCCGATGAGACCATCGAATCGATCCTGGGACTCCACCACGAGCTGCAGCGCCGCGAGCGCGAGACCATCGCGACGCCCGAAGAGGCGCGTCGGGCGAACACCGAGCTGCGCCTGCGCATGCGGGCGCAGAACAACTACATCGGCGAAATCGAGAAGCTCGCCGAGAAGCAGCTCAAGGCGGCCGGTCATGTCTCCGGCGCCCTCTCCCACCGCACGGTGATCATCATGGCCGAGAAGCTCGGGTTCGAGCTCATCTACGTCAACGACCTGCCCCATTCAGCCCGCTCCGTCACCGATCTCGAGAACAGCCGCATCTATCTGCCGCCGGCATCCATCCCCGGAGGCCACGGCCTGCGCTCCATGGCACTGCAGGCGATGGCGCATCGGCTGCTCGGGCACACACCTCCCACCGATTACGCCGACTTCCTCCAGCAGCGCCTCGAGATCAACTACTTCGCAGCCTGCTGCCTCATCCCCGAGACCGCCGGGCTCGCGTTCCTCCAGCAGGCCAAGAAGGATCGCAACCTCGCCGTCGAGGACTTCCGCGACGCCTTCGGCGTCACCCACGAAGCGGCAGGCATGCGCATGACCAATCTCCTGACCGAGCACCTCGGCATGCGCCTGCACTTCCTGCGCGTGGATGACACCGGCGCGATCACCCGCGTCTACGAGAACGACCGGCTGCCCCTGCCGATGGACGTCACCGGGGCCGTCGAAGGCCAGCCGGTGTGCCGAAAGTTCCAGGCCCGTGCCGCCTTCTCCCAGCAGAACCGCACCACCGAGCGCCACCAGTACACCGACACCCCCTCGGGCACGTTCTGGTGCGCCACGCAGACAGGATCCGCGACCGACGGCGAATACTCCGTGACCGTCGGCGTGCCCTTCGATGACGCCCGCTGGTGGCGCGGGCGCGAGACCTCCGACCGTGCCGTGTCGACCTGCCCCGACGAGGCCTGCTGCCGACGTCCTCCCGTGGCTCTCGCCGAGCGCTGGTCCGGCAAGGCCTGGCCGAGCGCCCGCGTGCACACGCACATGTTCTCGCCCCTGCCCCGCGGGTCCTTCCCCGGCGTCGACGAGAACGAGGTCTACGCCTTCCTCGCGAAGCACGCCTCCGAATGAGCACGCCGGTCCGCACGGAGAACCCCGTGCGGACCGGCGCAGTCCCGGCATCCGTCCCGATCAGGCGTCGAGCGTGACCTCGCGACGGGCAGGCAGCACGACCGGATGAGAACCCGCCATGACCTCGAGCACGCGAATCACCTGGCAGGAGTAGCCGTACTCGTTGTCGTACCAGACGTAGAGCACGACGTCGTTCTCGTTCGCGATGGTCGCGAGACCATCGACGATGCCGGCCCGGTGCGAGCCGACGAAGTCTGTGGAGACCACCTCGGGGCTCTCGACATAGTCGATCTGCTGGCGCAGCCTCGAATGCAGCGAGACGCGGCGCAGGTAGTCGTTGAGCTGGTCCCGGTCCGCCGGGTTCTCGAGCGTCAGGTGCAGCACGGCCAGCGAGACATCGGGGGTCGGGACACGGATCGCGGATCCGGTGAGCTTGCCCTCCAGCTCCGGCAGAGCCCGCGCGACCGCCTTCGCCGCCCCCGTCTCGGTGATGACCATGTTCAGCACCGCCGAGCGGCCGCGCCGATCGCCCGTGTGGAAGTTGTCGATGAGGTTCTGATCGTTCGTGAACGAGTGCACGGTCTCGACGTGCCCGCGCACGATCCCGTACGCCTCGTCCATCGCCTTGAGCACCGGGGTGATCGCGTTCGTCGTGCAGGACGCCGCCGACACGATGCGGTCGGAATCCGTGATGGTGGCGTCGTTGATGCCGTGCACGATGTTCTTCAGATCGCCCTTGCCGGGTGCGGTCAACAGCACGCGCGCGACGCCGGCGGACTCGAGGTGACGGCTCAGGCCCGCCTCATCGCGCCAGCGCCCGGTGTTGTCGACGACGATCGCATCGCGGATGCCGTAGGCCGTGTAATCGATCGTGCCGGGGTCGTTGGAGTAGATCACCTGGATGCGGGTGCCGTTCGCGATGATCTGCTCGGCCTCCTCATCGACCGTGATCGAACCGGCGAAGTTGCCGTGCACGGAGTCGCGCTCCAGGAGGGATGCGCGCTTCACGAGGTCGTTCTCGGCGCCGCGGCGCACGACGATCGCGCGCAGACGCAGACCGCTGCCGCCGCCGGTGTGGGCGATCAGGATGCGCGCGAGCAGACGCCCGATGCGCCCGAAGCCGTACAGCACGACATCCGTGGGCTCGGCGGGCTCAGCCCCCATTGCGGGAGCGAGAGCCTCGCGCAGATAGACCTCCAGATCGCCGCCGTGCTCGGCATGGCCCGAGACGAGCCGGGCCACGTCGATCGACGAGGCGCCGGGAGCGATGTCGTGCAGGGTCTCGAGGACCGCGAGCGTGTCCTCCAGATCGATCTGCTCGTGACCGAGCTGCGCGATGCGCTCGTGCAGCTCGATGACGCCGGTCGTCGACAGTCCCAGCAGTCGATGCCCGTGCAGGGACGTCACCGCTTCATGATCGCGTCGCAGTGCGCCCACCAGCGGGATCATCCGCTCGGCGAGCTCTTCTTTGGCCGTCCAGTCATCGCGATGTGCCGCGAAATCGTTCATCAGCTTCCTTGCATGTGAGAACGCGCTCCGAAGATCGTCCGGGCGCGTGATTGCCGGGTGGGACATCGGGGGATGCGACCAGGATACCCCGTCCGACGACGGCCGGTCCGATCGGGATACTCTGGCCGCATGACCACGATCACCGCCCGCGCCGCGCTCCTCGACATGGACGGCACGCTCGTCGACTCCACGGCCATCGTCGAACGGCTCTGGTGGGAATGGGCGGAGCCCCACGGCCTCGACTGGCGCACCGTGCTCGAGACCGTGCACGGCAGGCAGGGGTGGCAGAGCATGGCGATGCTGCTCCCCGACCGCGACCACGGGATCAACATCGTCGAGAACGAGCAGATGCTCGACCGCGAGAGCATCGAGACCGACGGGGTCGTCGAGATCGCCGGCGCCGCACGATTCCTTCAGTCCCTCGCCCCGTTCCCGCACGCCGTCGTCACCTCGGCGAACCTCGCCCTCATGACCGCGCGCATGGGGGCAGCGGGCCTCACCATCCCCGCACTCGCGATCACCGCCGAGCGGGTGGCGAACAGCAAGCCCCATCCCGAGGGCTTCCTGCTCGCAGCATCCATCTTCGACGTCGCCCCCGCCGACTGCGTGGTCTTCGAGGACTCCGGCGCCGGCATCCAGGCGGGCCTCGACGCCGGCATGACCGTCATCGGCGTCGGACCGCACGCCCCGAAATTCTCACCGACTCACCACGTCGACGACCTCACCGGCATGAGGATCGACGCGGATGCTGCAGGCTTCACGATCAGCTTCGGCTGAGCGTCCTCACCCGAAGACCGGCATCTCCAGCGCGTCCGAGCCGCCGAGGATGATGCCCACGATCCGCGAATCCGGTTCCGTTCCCGTTGCCGGATCAAGGGAGAAGGTGACGGTTCTGCCCGAACGGTCCGCCGCGACATAGCGGTTCTGGCCCGGCGCGATCAGATGCACGAAGGTGCCCTGCGGAAACGCCGATACCGCCGTCGACAAGGCATCCCCCACGCGGATGCCTTCGACCGACGGGAGCAACGCTCCATCCACGACCTCATCATCGCCCCACAGGCTCTCGGCGCCGATCATCACCGAGGTCACGGCGATGCCGTCGGACGACCGCAGGACGACGCGGGCACCATCCTCGGCGGTCAACGCCCATTCCCCGGGGATGTCTGTGGAGACCACGACATCGGGAACCGCGGCGAGCGCATCCTCGACGGTGTCGCCGAGACGGATCGGCCCGATGCCCTCAGGCGTGATCGTCCACTCGCCCCACGGACCGGAGGCGTCGCTGGCGGGAGTGTCCTCCTCCTCCGCGGGCGGATTCTCCGTGAGCTCTCCGATCAGCCTCTCCTCCGCGGAGAGCATCGTCTCGACGAGCAATTCAGTGACCGCCCGAGTGTCGAGGCCATCGCCGGTCGTCGCCGGATGCTGAAGCACGATGAAAGCGTTGCCGACCGTTCCGTAGGCGACGAACGACGACCACCAGCCGCAGTCCTCCGCCGGTGCGCACAGGACACCGGCGACAGCATCCACCTGGCCGTCCGCGATATCGACGACCTGATCGAAGACCGCCGGCCCGTCGACATCGAATTCTCCGCAGCTCTCCGCTGCGGTACGGAAAGCGGAGAACATCTCCTGGGCACGGTTCTCACTCGGATACTGCATGGCAACGAGGCGACCGGACGGTTCGTCGGTCGGCCCCGTCCAGCTCACGGCGCGCGCAGCGACCGCGTCCATCGTCGGTTCATAGACGAACGCCTCGCAGATGGCAGGGCTGAACGGTGCTCCGCCGCCATCGGAGATCACCTCGAGGAAATCACTCGGCTCCACGAAGGACTCGGCTCCCGGAAGCAGCGTCGAAAGATCCGCCGCGTCCGGCAGCAACCACGCCAGCTCAGCGGAGCTGAACGACAGCGGACCCTCATACGCCGCCGGAACCTCGGCATCGGCGCTCGGCGTCGGAACAGCCTGTTCCGACTCGACGGTGCAGCCGCTGAGGATCAGCGCACCGACAGGAAGAAGGACAGCAGCGGACAGCCGGGCAGAGTGCATGGGTGGTTCCCTCTGTGGAGTGATCGCTCGACGAAACAGCAACAGCCCGCTCAGCATAGAGGATGCTGAGACCGCGGCCGTCAACGCGATAGCATCGTCAGGTCCGGCTACCCGCCGGTGTTCGAAAAAGGGACACGAAGCCCCGGCGCGATGACGCACCGCGCGAGACATATACGGAATCGACCGATACCGTCTCGAAAGGCTCAGCCATGCCCTCCGTCTCCGCGCACGTCGCCCTCACCCTCGCCCAGCAGATCGACGCCGTCTTCGGCGTGATGGGCAACGGCAACGCCTACTTCCTCGATGCCCTCGAACGTCAGACCCCCGCGACCTTCACCGCGGTGCGCCACGAACAGGGCGCCGTCGTCGCCGCCGACGCCCACTACCGCGCCTCCGGCCGCATCGCCGCAGGAACCGCCACTTACGGAGCCGGCTTCACCAACACGCTCACGGCCCTCGCCGAGTCGGTGCAGGCGCGCATACCGCTCGTGCTCATCGTCGGCGACGAGCCGACCTCCGGGCCCCGCCCCTGGGACGTCGATCAGATCGCCCTCGCCTCGGCCGTCGGGGCGCGAACCTACACCGTCGGGCGCACGGACGCCGCCGCGACCACCGTCATCGCGATCGAGCACGCGCTGACCTACCGCCTTCCCGTGGTGCTCGCAATCCCCTACGACGTCGCCGCGGTCGACGCCGGTGATGTTCCTGCGGTGTCGGCCCCGCGCGCCCCCGAGCCGCTCGGCGTTCACGGCGAGTTCGCGTCGGGGATGCTCGACGAGATCGCCGCAGCGCTCGCTTCGGCGCAGCGCCCGCTCCTGCTCGCCGGCCGCGGCGCGTGGCTCGCCGGTGCAGGGCCCGCGCTGGGAGAGCTGACTGAGGCGACGGGCGCGCTGACCGCGTCCACCGCACTGGGCCGAGGGATCTTCCCGAACGCGTCCTACGACCTCGGCGTCACGGGCGGGTTCGGCGCCGACGGGGCGATGAGCACCGTGCGCGAGGCCGATGTGGCCGTCGTGTTCGGAGCATCGCTGAACCAGTTCACGATGCGCTTCGGCGAGCTGTTCGCACCGGGGACCGCGGTGTTCCAGGTCGACGTCGCCCCTGCCGCGACCCACCCGCATGTGGGCGGTTATGTGCGCGGCGACGCGCGGCTGGTCGCGGAGGCACTGGTGGAGCGGGTCGCCCAGCCCTCCGCCTTGCACAACTCAGGAGATTTTCCGCAGAACCCGCAGCTTTCGGATGCCGCGACCCCGGTTTCTGCCAGTCCCTCCGGAGTTATGCACGCGGGGTGGCGCGAGAGCGTCGATATCGAGACCGCGCGCACCTACGAGCCGGGCGACGACCTCGCCCCGGATGGCCGTCTCGATCCCCGCTCGGCGGCCCGACGCATCGGCGAGCTGCTGCCCGCCGACCGCTATGTGGTCTCCGACGGCGGGCATTTCCTCGGCTGGTCGAACATGTACTGGCCGGTGGCCTCGCCCGATCGGGTGATGATGGTCGGCACGGCGTTCCAGGCGATCGGACTCGGCTGGCCGAGCGTCGTGGGAGCGAGCCGTGCACAGCCCGACTCGACCATCGTGCTCACCAGCGGTGATGGCGGTGGTCTGATGGCGATCGCCGACCTCGAATCCGCGGTGCGCACCGCCCGCGGCCGCGGCTGCGCCGTGATCTGGAACGACGCCGCCTACGGCGCCGAGGTGAACCTCTACGGTCTCAAGGGCCTCGCCGAGGCGCCGATGCGCATCCCCGAGGTCGATTTCGCCTCCCTCGCCGCGGCGGTCGGCGCCGAGGGCGTCGTCGTCCGCACGCTCGCCGATCTCGAACGCCTGGGCACCTGGAGTACGGAGGACCCGGCGCAACGCCGCTTCCTGCTGTTGGATCTGCGCATCTCCGGCGATGTGATCGCCCCGTACCAGCAGGAGATCATCCGGGTGAACAGCTGACCGCGTTTAACGGGCAGGCAGGAAGACCCCCTCGAGGAACTCCGCGAATTCGGTGATCGCGTCCAGCGGCAGCACGGCGGCGACGTACTGGTCGGGACGGACGACCACCACGACGCCGTCGCGGGAGAGCTCGCGCGCATCGAAGAGGTCGGTGTCCGTCCAGGTGTTGGGGGTTGCGGTGTAGACCTTCTCCCAGTCGATGAGTCCGAGCGCACCGGATTTCGGCAGGAACAGCTCCGGGGTGTCGAGCAGCACGACGTCCTCGAACGCCTGCTGGTAGATGGCCTTCGCGTCGATCACGGCATCGGGGTCAGCGCCCACCGGTGTGATGCCCGCGATCAGGGGTGCGGCGTTGGCCGCCCAGTCGCGCAGGCCCTCCCCCGAGACATCCGAGAAGGCGTACACCCGCCAGCGCCCGTCGGCCGTGGCGTGGTGCCCGAGGTGCACGATGTTGCCGTCGCAGACGCGCACGACCTCGGCGGATTTGAGGCGCTTGCCGAGGGGGAAGCCGGCGGCGAGCGCCTGATGCCGATCGGTGCCGGTGATCATCGAGGGTGCGTATTGCGTCATGAATCCGGAGGGGAATTCGGCGGTGCCGAGATAGTAGTTCGACAGTTCCTGCGGTTCGGAGATCTCCTCGGGCTTGCGGGCCATGAGGCTGGACCATTCGCGGTCGAAGTCGATGAGCTGCTGGGCGACGGGCTGTCGTTCGTCGGTATAGGTGCGCAGCAGGCTCTCCGGGCTGCGCCTGGTGAGGACGGCGCCCAGTTTCCAGCCGAGGTTGAAGCCGTCCTGCATGGAGACGTTCATGCCCTGGCCGGCTTTCGCACTGTGGGTGTGGCAAGCGTCGCCGGTGAGGAAGACACGTGGCGTTTGATCGGATGATCCGGAGACGTCGTCGAATCCGTCGGTGACGCGGTGCCCGACCTCGTAGACGCTCGACCACGCGACCTCCTTCACGTCGAGCGTGTAGGGGTGGAGGATCTCGTTGGCCTTGGCGATGACCGCTTCGATCGGCGTCTGGCGCACCCGGTGGTCGTCGTCGGCGGCGACTTCGCCGAGGTCGACGTAGACGCGGCTGAGGTATCCGCCCTCGCGGGGGATGTGGAGGATGTTCCCGGCCTTCGCGTTGATCGCGCATTTGGTGCGCCAGTCGGGGAAGTCGGTGTTGACGAGCACGTCCATGACGCCCCAGGCGTGGGCCGCGAACTCCCCCACGTGGGTGCGGCCGATCGCTTCGCGCACGCCGCTGCGTGCGCCGTCGCAGCCGACGACGTATTTCGCGTGGATCGTGCGCTCCTGGCCCGTGCGCTCTCCGACGGTGTATCGGATGCGGACCTCGACCGGATGCTCGCGGTCGGGGTGGGTGGTCAGGCCGAGGAATTCGACGCCGTAGTCGGGCACGATGCGGCCGGGCGCGGCGGCTGCGGCTTCGGCGAAGTAGTCGAGCACGCGGGCCTGGTTGACGATGAGGTGCGGGAATTCGCTGATCTTGAGGCCGTAGTCCTCGGTGCGGGTCGTGCGGATGATCTCATCGGGGTTCTCGGGATCGGGGCCCCAGAAGTTCATGAAGGCGATGTTGTAGGCCTCGGCGGTGATGCGCTCGGCGAATCCGAAGGCCTGGAAGGTCTCGACGCTGCGCGGTTGGATGCCGTCGGCCTGTCCGAGCTCGAGTCGGCCGTCGCGCTTCTCGATGATGCGCGTGGTGATGGTGGGGAACTGCGCCATCTGGGCGGCCAGCAGCATGCCCGCGGGGCCGGACCCCACGATGAGGACGTCCATCTCCTCCGGCAGGTCGACGGGCCGGTCGATGCCGGTGCCGGCTGCCGCAACGGTGCGCGGGTCCTGCGAGACGTATCCCTGGTGGTGGAACTGCATCGGTACTCCTTCGTCGTTCGCGGGGGCGGATGCCGCGGCATCCGCCCCCGCGGCTCACATCGTCAGGCGCGGGCGAGACCGCGGATCGGGCTGATGGCCTGCTCCTGCTCATGGTCGGGGCCCAGCGGGATCCCGCTGCGGTCGCGCAGCAGGAGGGTGGCGATGAGACCGATGAGGGTCATGCCGGCGAGATACCAGGTGACGGCATCCGTCGACCCGGTCGCATTCACGATGGCCGCGGCGATCGTCGGGGCGAACGCGCCACCGAGGATCGCGCCGATCGCATAGGAGATCGAGACGCCAGAGAACCGGATGGATGCCGGGAACAGCTCGGCGTACAGCGCGGCCTGCGGTCCGTAGGTGAATCCGAGGCCGATCGTGAGGATCGCGAGGGCGGCGAACAGCGCGCCGACGCTGCCGGTGTTGACCAGCGGGAACAGCAGTGCGACACCGCCGAGCTGGAGGACCCAGCCGATGATGTAGGTCGTCCGCCGGCCGATGCGGTCGCACACCCATCCGGCCAGGAGCGTCGTGAGCAGCCAGGTCACGGCGGAGCCGGTGACGGCCCACAGCACCGGACCGCGGTCGAGACCGATCGGCCCCTCGGGGTCGGTGGCGTATCCCTGGATGTAGCCGCCGGTGGTCATGTAACCGACCGCGTTGTTGCCGGCGAAGACGAGGGCGGCGATCAGCACGAGGAGTGCGTGCTTGCGGAACAGCTGCACGATCGGCATGTTCGCCTTCTCCTTGCGCTCGGCGAGCTCGGCGAACACCGGGCTCTCCTCGACGTTGCGGCGCACATAGTGGCCGATGAGGATCAGAACGACGCTGAGCAGGAACGGGATGCGCCATCCCCATGCGAGGAAGGCGTCTCCCGGTGCGATCGCGGTCATGATCGCCATGACGCCCGAGGCGAGGAGGAGCCCGAGGGGAACGCCGATCTGGGGCGAGGCGCCGAAGATGCCGCGCCGCTTCTTGGGCGCGTGCTCGACGGCCATGAGTACCGCGCCGCCCCATTCGCCGCCGGCGGAGATTCCCTGGAGGATACGGAGGAAGACGAGCAGGATCGGGGCGCCGATGCCGATGACCTCGGCAGTCGGAAGAAGACCGATCAGTGCCGTGGCGGCTCCCATGAGGATCAGCGTCCACATGAGCACGCGCTTGCGTCCGAGCTTGTCGCCGAAGTGCCCGGCGAGGAAGGCACCGAGGGGACGGAAGAGGAAGCTGATGCCGACGGTCGCGAACCCGAGGATGACCGTGTTCGTGCCGAGGGCGGAGAAGAACAGCTGCCCGAAGACCAGGCCGACGGCCGTGGCGTAGATGAAGAAGTCGTACCACTCGACGGTGGTTCCGACCACGGTGGCGAAGACCACGCGTTTGCGGTCCGCCGCGGTGGCGATCGTGCCGGTCGGAGTGAACCCGGACTGGTCAGTCATTGATGCTCCTTGTGTGACGTCGTTGTCGGTTGTCGGGGTGCTTGCCCCCTGACGACAGGATGATATACGATTTCGAATACATCACACAAGGGTGATGTCGACGACGCAAGGAGGCGCCCGACGTGACGGACCAGATCCCCCGCCCCGGCAAGATCATCGCGATCCACCTCAGCTACGCTTCGCGTGCCGAGCAGCGCGGACGCCGTCCGGCGCACCCCTCCTACTTCTTCAAAGCGCCGAGCTCGATCGCCGCTTCCGGAGACACGGTCGAGCGCCCCGCGGGCACGGAGCTGCTGGCGTTCGAGGGAGAGATCGCCCTCATCATCGGCGCCCCGGCCCGCCATGTCCCCCTCGAGGATGCCTGGTCCCACGTGGCATCCATCACCGCGGCCAACGACCTCGGCCTCTACGATCTGCGCGCCAATGACAAGGGCTCGAACGTTCGCTCCAAGGGCGGCGATGGCTACACGCCCCTCGGGCCGTCCCTCATCGATGCGCACGACGTCGACCCCGACAGCATCCGGGTGCGCACCTGGGTCAACGGCGAACTGCGCCAGGACGATGACTCGGCCGGCCTCGTCTTCCCCCTCGCCCAGCTCGTCGCCGATCTCTCCCAGCACTTCACCCTCGAAACCGGGGATGTCATCCTCACGGGGACGCCCGCGGGCTCATCGGTCATCGTTCCGGGCGATGTCGTCGAGGTCGAGGTCGACGCCCCCTCCGCCCCCGGCGCCCCCACGTCCGGCCGGCTCGTCACGACCGTGACGCAGGGCGACACCCCGTTCGACCCGAGCCTCGGCTCACTCCCGACGGTCGATGACACACAGCGCAGCGAGGCCTGGGGCACGCCCCCGACGACGCCGGAAACGGCTCCCGCGCTATCCGCCGACCTGCGCGCGAAGCTCGAGCAGGCTCCGACCGCCGGACTCTCGGCCCAGTTGCGCAAGCGCGGCCACCACCACTGCTTCATCGACGGCGTCGCGGCGAACCTTCCCGATGCGAAGATCGTCGGCGCAGCCCGAACTCTGCGCTTCATCCCCGCACGAGAGGACCTCTTCGCCAGCCACGGCGGCGGCTACAACGCGCAGAAGCGGCTGTTCGACGCTGTCGGCGAGGGGGAGATCATCGTGATCGAAGCCCGCGGCGACTCCACGACCGGCACGCTCGGCGACATCCTGGCGCTCCGCGCCGTCGCGCGGGGCGCTGACGGCGTCGTCACCGACGGCGGTGTCCGCGACCACGACGAAGTGGCCCGCATCGGGCTACCCGTGTTCTCTCGGGGCGCCCACCCCTCGGTGCTCGGCCGTCGCCACGTCCCCTGGGACGTCGATGTCACGATCGCCTGCGGCGGCGCGGCCGTCCAGCCCGGCGACATCATCGTCGGAGACGGCGATGGCGTGATCGTCATCCCCCCGCACCTCGCCGAGGAGGTCGCCGACGCCGCGATCGCGCAGGAGGATGAAGATGCGTGGATCGCCACGCAGGTGCAGGCGGGGCATCCCGTCGATGGACTTTTCCCGATGAACGCCGAATGGCGCGCGAAGTACGAAGGCCGCGAATGAAGACGATGAGCAAATCCCAGCAGGCATACCACTGGATCAAGGAGCGCATCGCGGCGCAGACCTTCACCCCCGGGTACCGCCTCGTACTCGGCAGCATCGCCGCCGAGCTCGACATGAGCGCGGTGCCGGTGCGCGAGGCGATCCGCCAGCTCGAGGCCGAGGGGCTCGTGCAGTTCGAGCACAACATCGGCGCACGCGTCGCCATGGTCGATGATCGGCAGTACCGGCACAGCATGGAGACGCTCGCGGTCCTCGAGGGCAGTGCGACCGCGCTCGCCGCCCCCCATCTCACGGTCGACGACATCGCGCGCGCTCGTGCCATCAACGACCGGATGATCGAGACGCTCGCGCACTTCACCCCCTCGGCGTTCACTCAGCTCAACCAGGAGTTCCACGAAACCCTCATCGCGCCGTGCCCGAACCCGCGCCTGCACGAGCTCGTCACGCTCGAGATGCAGCGATTGAACCGCCTGCACGACTCGACGTTCAGCTTCGTGCCCGGCCGCGCGCACGATTCCGTTCGCGAGCACGAGCAGATCATCGCGCTCATCGAAAGCGGCGCCCCGATCGAACGGATCGAACAGGCCGCACGCCAGCACCACGCATCCACTCTCGACGCCTATCTCGACCATGAGCGCACCCGTGCCGACGACGCCGTCGGCGCACCCGCGCACTGATACCGGAGGAATCATGACCGATAACCGCATCCCGCACGACCTGCCGGACCGCATCCGGCACTACATCGATGGCGAATTCGTCGATTCGACCGATGGCGATGTCTTCGATGTGCTCGACCCCGTCACGAACGACACCTACACGACGGCCGCCGCCGGCAAGAAGGCCGACATCGACCGCGCCGTCGCCGCGGCCAAGCGCGCCTTCGACGAGGGGCCGTGGCCGAAGATGCTGCCGCGTGAGCGATCGCGCGTGCTGCACCGCATCGCCGACATCGTCGAGTCCCGCGATGCACGTCTGGCGGAGCTGGAGTCCTTCGACTCGGGCCTGCCGATCACGCAGGCCCTCGGCCAGGCGCGACGTGCGGCGGAGAACTTCCGCTTCTTCGCCGATCTGATCGTCGCGCAGGCCGATGACACCTACAAGGTTCCCGGCCGCCAGATCAACTACGTCAATCGCAAGCCGATCGGCGTCGCGGGCCTCATCACCCCGTGGAACACCCCGTTCATGCTCGAGTCGTGGAAGCTCGGCCCCGCGCTCGCGACCGGAAACACCGTCGTCCTGAAGCCGGCGGAGTTCACTCCCCTGTCGGCTTCGCTGTGGGCGGGCATCTTCGAAGAGGCGGGGCTGCCGAAGGGCGTCTTCAACCTCGTCAACGGTCTCGGCGAAGATGCCGGCGATGCGCTGGTGAAGCATCCGGATGTCCCGCTCATCTCGTTCACGGGCGAGAGCCGCACCGGGCAGATCATCTTCGGCAATGCCGCCCCGCACCTCAAGGGACTGTCGATGGAGCTGGGCGGGAAGTCCCCCGCCGTCGTCTTCGCCGACGCCGACCTGGATGCCGCGATCAACGCGACCGTCTTCGGAGTGTTCTCCCTCAACGGCGAGCGCTGCACCGCGGGATCCCGCATTCTTGTCGAGCGCTCGATCTACGAGGAGTTCGTCGAGCGCTACGCGGCGCAGGCGAAGCGCGTGAAGGTCGGCTATCCGAACGACCCCGCCACCGAGGTCGGCGCTCTCGTGCACCCGGAGCACTACGAGAAGGTCATGAGCTACGTCGAGATCGGCAAGAGCGAGGGGCGCCTCGTCGCCGGCGGCGACCGCCCGGAGGGTTTCGAGACCGGGAACTTCGTCGCCCCGACCGTGTTCGCCGATGTGTCCCCCGAGGCGCGGATCTTCCAGGAGGAGATCTTCGGGCCGGTCGTCGCGATCACGCCTTTCGATGATGATGCCGAGGCCCTGGCTCTGGCGAACAACACCCGCTATGGGCTCGCGGCGTACATCTGGACGAACGATCTCAAGCGCGCGCACAACTTCGCCGCCGCGGTCGAGGCCGGAATGGTCTGGCTGAACTCCAACAATGTGCGGGATCTGCGCACCCCGTTCGGAGGGGTCAAGGCCTCCGGCCTCGGCCACGAGGGCGGCTACCGTTCGATCGATTTCTACACCGACCAGCAGGCCGTGCACATCAATCTCGGCGAGGTCCACAACCCCGTTTTCGGAAAGCAGTGAGGACGCTGACATGACGAACCGTGAAGACATGACCCTGACCTCCTCCGGTTACTACGTGAGCCAGGAGGCGCCGATCCAGACCGACAATCCGATCGCCACTCCGCAGGCCTCGCCGCCCGACATCCTGCGCTGCGCGTATATGGAGCTCGTGGTCACCGACCTCGCGGCATCCCGTCAGTTCTACGTCGACGTGCTCGGCCTGCACGTCACCGACGAGGACGACGAGGCGATCTACCTGCGCTCGACCGAGGAGTTCATCCACCACAACCTCGTGCTGCGCAAGGGCCCCGTCGCCGCGGTGGCCGCCTTCTCCTATCGTGTGCGCACCCCCGAGGACCTCGACCGCGCCGTCGCGTTCTACACCGAGCTCGGCTGCGATGTGCGCCGCAGGAGCGACGGCTTCGTCACCGGCATCGGGGATTCGGTGCGCGTCGTCGATCCCCTCGGATTCCCCTACGAGTTCTTCTACCAGGCCGAGCACGTCGAGCGGATGTCCTGGCGGTACGACCTGCACATTCCGGGCGAGCTCGTGCGCCTCGATCACTTCAACCAGGTGACTCCCGATGTTCCGCGTGCCGTGAAGTACATGCAGGATCTCGGCTTCCGCGTCACGGAGGACATCCAGGACGAGGAGGGCACGGTGTACGCCGCGTGGATGCGCCGCAAGCCCACCGTGCACGACACCGCCATGACGGGCGGCGACGGCCCGCGCATGCATCATGTGTGCTTCGCGACGCACGAGAAGCACAACATCCTCGCGATCTGCGACAAGCTCGGCGCACTGCGCCGGTCGGATGCCATCGAGCGCGGCCCCGGCCGCCACGGCGTCTCGAACGCCTTCTACCTGTATCTGCGCGACCCCGACGGGCACCGCGTCGAGGTGTACACCCAGGACTACTACACCGGCGACCCCGACAACCCCGTCGTCACGTGGGATGTGCACGACAATCAGCGCCGCGACTGGTGGGGCAACCCCGTGGTCCCCTCCTGGTACACGGATGCCTCGCTCGTGCTCGATCTCGACGGAAACCCGCAGCCCGTCATCGCCCGCACCGATGACAGCGAGATGGCCGTCACGATCGGCGCGGACGGCTTCTCCTACACGCGCCGCGACGAGGGCGAGGAGTCGATGCCGGAGTACAAGCAGGGCGAGTACAAGCTCGGACATCAGCTGTGACGCTCACCGCCGAGCAGCGCGAGCGGATCGCTTCCGAGCTCGCCGAGGCCGACCGAGCACACGGGGTGATCCCGCGGATCACGGCTCGTTTCCCGGATGCCACGATCGAGGACTCGTATGCGATCCAGGGCATTTGGCGCGATAAGAACCTCGCTGCGGGGCGCACCCTGGTGGGCCGCAAGATCGGGCTGACGTCGAAGGCGATGCAGCAGGCGACCGGAATCAGCGAGCCGGATTACGGGGTCATGTTCGACGACACGGTCCATGCATCGGGCGCCGAGATCCCGTTCGACGACTTCTCCAACGTGCGCATCGAGGTGGAGCTCGCCTTCGTCCTGGGGGCGCCGCTGGAGGGTCCGGATTGCACGCTCGATGATGCTCTGGCGGCGATCGACTACGCCGTTCCGGCCCTGGAAGTCCTGAACTCGCACATCGAGTTGGAGGGACGCACGATCGTCGACACCATCAGCGACAACGCAGCGTACGGTGCGATGGTTCTCGGCGATGTGCGGATGCGCCCGGATGAGATCGATCTGCGCTGGGTGCCCGGGGTGCTCTCACGCAACGGCGAGATCGAGGAGACCGGTGTCGCGGCCGGGGTGCTCGGGCATCCGGCGACCGGTGTGGCATGGCTCGCGAACAAATTCCATCAGCACGGGGCGCGGCTGGAGGCCGGGGAGATCATCCTCGCGGGTTCCTTCACGCGACCGATGTGGGTGCACAAGGGTGACGAGGTGCGGTGCGACTACCGCGAGATGGGGGTGGTCACGTGTCGTTTCGTCTAGAGCCGGCACCGTCGTTCCGGGAGCGTCTGCGCGAGGCGGGCCGGCCTCTCGTCGGCGCATGGATCTGCTCCGGCAGTCCGCTCGTCGCGGAGATCGTGGCGGGTTCCGGACTGGATTGGGCACTCATCGATGGGGAGCACAGCCCGGTGACTCCGGAGTCGGCGCTCGCCCTGCTGCAGGCCGCCGCCCCGTACCCGATCACGCCCGTGCTGCGGGTGCCGGCCAACGACACGGTACTGATCAAGCAGTTCCTCGATGTGGGCGCGCAGAACATCCTCGTGCCCATGGTGAACACGGCCGAGGAGGCGGCCCGGGCGGTCGCCGCCACCCGATATCCCCCGCTCGGAGTACGCGGCGTCGGCAGCGCGCTGGCGCGCGCGGCGCAGTTCAACCGCATCGACGGCTATCTGCGGCGTGCACATGAGATCACGTCCCTCACCGTGCAGATCGAATCGGATGCCGGGGTGCGCAACGCCCAGCGGATCGCCGAGGTCGACGGCGTGGACGCTGTTTTCATCGGGCCGAGCGATCTCGCGGCATCCCTGGGCCTGCTGGGCCAGCAGGAGCATTCGGATGTCATCGCCGCGGTCGAGCGGACGATCGCGGCGGTGCGCGCCGCCGGGAAGCCGGTGGGTGTGAACGCGTTCTCCCCCGCGACCGCGCGACGCTACCTCGAGGCCGGTGCGCACTTCGTGCTGGTCGCCGCCGACGTATCGCTCCTCGCCCGCTCCACGGAGCGTCTGGCCGCGGAGTGGATTCCCGAGGCCGAGGATCCGGGCCGCGCGGGGTACTGACGGTGTCGGCCCGTCACCGGGCCGGCACCGCTGCAGTCACAGGCTCACGATGAACAGTGCCGCGGCCATCACGACGCCCGATCCGAGCATCGTGATGAAGGTGTATCCCAGGATGTCACGCATCTTCAGCCCGGCGATCGCGAGCACTGGCAGCGCCCAGAACGGCTGGATCATGTTCGTCCACTGATCGCCGTACGCGACGGCCATCACCGCGATCGACGGGTCGACGCCGAGCTGGTTCGCCGCGTCGAGCATGATCGGCCCCTGAACAGCGAACTGCCCGCCGCCCGACGGGACGAAGAAGTTGACGATGCCCGCCGAGAGCAGAGCGAGCCCCCCGAACGTCATCGGCGTCGCGATCGAGACGAATGCGTCCGAGAACAGCTGGATCAGGCCGGAGCTGCTCATGATGCCGAGGATTCCGGCGTACAACGGGAACTGCAGCAGGATCTCTCCGACGTTCGATGCGGCTTTCTTGGTGAGGTGGATCAGCTCGAACGGGTTGCGCACCAGCAGGAGGATGAGGGCGAGGAACGACCAGTTCACGATGTCGAGCGTCAGCGTGCCGCCGCGTACGAAGTGGACGACCAGGTAGATCGCCAGCCCGATGCCCACGATGAGTGTCAGGATGCGGGAGGCGTCGATGCGATCGGCCGGGGTGACGACCTCGTCGTCGTACTCGTCGACCTCCTCCGATCCGACGCGATCGGGCAGTTCGTAGACCGGGTCGTTCTGCTTGGGGCGCACGAGGAACATCAGCACCGCGACGACCACGATGACCGCGAGCGCAGCGAGCATGTTCCACGTCGAGAACGTCGTCTCCGAGATGGGGAGGACTTCACCGCCGAGGCTCGGGGCGAGGAAGGAATCCGGCGTCGCGGCTGTCAGCGGACCCGATCCCGAATACCCCATGTGCCAGACGACGAAACCGGAGTACCCCGAGGCGACGAGCAGGGGGAAATGCACTTTCAGGCCCCTCTTGCGCGCCTCGACCGCGATCTCGCGCGCGAGGAGGGTCCCCACGATCAGGCCGAGTCCCCATGTGATGAGGCTCGCGACCGCCGCGATCACGAAGACGAAGACGTAGGCGAAGCCCGCGGTGCGCGGGACGCGGGCCAGACGCCGGAGCAGTTTCTGCACGGGCCGCGTGTTCGCGAGCATGTACCCCAGCAGCAGAATCAGGCACATCTGGGTCATGAAGGCGAGCAGGCCCGCAAGACCATCGCCCCATCCCAGGACGACATCGACCGGACTCGTGCGCGTGAGAGTCATCGCGAGCACTGCGACGATCAGCGTCAAGACGATCGCGAAGGTCAGCGCCGAGGGGATCCACCGCTCGAGGAAGCGGTTGATGGGGCGCATGAAGCCGCGGGGACGGCGTGATTCCTGTGTCTGCGACACGGTGAACTCCTTTGTCCGGTGGTCGTTTCGGCCTCACCCTAGCCGCAAGTGGCGCGATCATAGGTTCTCCGGCCAGACTGGAGGCATGACCTTCGCCGCTCTTCAGCCGCTCGCCGAGCGCGCCTCCCTCTTCGCCGCTTATCGTCAGGACGCGCTGGCCACGGCCGTCAACGCGCTGGGCGATCACCGCTGGGATGCCGATCTGGGCGCGGGAACACTGACGTTCACGGCATCCGACGATCCCTCGCGCCAGGTGGTGACGAAGCCGACCCTCATCGCGACGATCGCACCGGGACCGCGTTCGATGCTGTGGGCGTGGGCGCACCCGCAGGGCGATCCGTCGGGTGTCGCCGGGCAGCTGCGCGATTACGGAACGCAGTACGAGCTGACCGATCTGGCGCAGCCCGAGCTCGCGTTCCCCGAGGACGCTCCCGCCGACGGCGAGGAGCTCGACGCCTGGATCCTGCGCACGGCCGAGCAGATCGGCACGATCGCGACGGAGATCACCGGCCGCTCCCCCCATTTCTCGGCTCCGGTCGGCGGCGGCACCCGTGCTGTCTTCCTTCTTGACGCTCCGATCCCCCCGACGACGGTGGCGGATGCCGTCATCGCGACCCCGCGTCTGCTGCCGGCGCTCACGCTGACGGATGCCCGCTCGGCGCTGTGGGATGCGGCCCGCCTGGCCGGGTGGAATCTGCAGTGGGTCGATGAGGCCTTCAGCGCGGCGACGGTGTCGGATGCCTCCGGCACGGCGACGTTCCGCTTCGACGAGCACGCGCGCATCATCGGCGTCGAGAGTCAGCTGGGCGGCTGATACCGCCGGATGAACGACGAAGCCCCCGTGCAGATGCGCGGGGGCTTCGTCGTGACAGCGTCGTCAGCGGACGAGACGCTCCGCGGTCTCGACGACGTTCGTCATGAGAAGCGCGACGGTCATGGGGCCGACGCCGCCCGGGTTCGGCGACACGAATCCCGCGACCTCTGCCACATCGGGGTGAACGTCTCCGTAGACCTTGCTCTTACCGGTCTCGGGGTCGGTCTCGCGCGTGACGCCGACGTCGAGCACGGCTGCGCCGGGCTTCACGTCTTCCGCGCGGATGAGGTGCTTCACACCGGCGCCGGCGACGATGACGTCGGCCTGGCGCAGGTAGGGGCCCATCTCGGGAGTGCCGGTGTGCACCTGGGTGACGGTCGCGTTCACATCGCGACGGGTCAGCAGCAGGCCCATCGGGCGTCCGATCGTCACGCCGCGGCCGACGACGACGACGTGCTTGCCGTTCAGGTCGTAGCCGTTGCGCACGAGCAGTTCGATGACGCCGCGCGGCGTGCACGGCAGCGGGGTCTCGATCGGGCTGTTGACGTTCAGCACCAGGCGGCCGAGGTTCGTCGGGTGCAGGCCATCGGCATCCTTCGCCGGATCGATGCGCTCGAGGATGCGATCGGTGTCGATGTGCTTCGGCAGCGGCAGCTGCACGATGTAGCCGTGGCAGGTGTCATCCGCGTTGAGCTCGTCGATCAGCGCCTCGACCTCCTCCTGCGTGGCATCGGCGGGCAGTTCGCGCTGGATCGAGTTCATCCCGATCGCCTCGGACTGCCGGTGCTTCATGCCGACGTAGAGCTGGGATGCCGGGTCGGCGCCGACGAGCACCGTGGCGATGCCGGGCGTGATGCCCTTCGCCTTGAGCGCTGCAACGCGCTCGGCGAGCTCGTCTTTGATCGCCGCGGATGCGGCCTTGCCGTCGAGGACCTTCGCGGTCATGTCATGTTCCTGTTCGTCGGTGGGACGGGAGTTCCGGACGAGGCGGGACGAGGCCGTCCTGTCTCGAGCGGGAACTCCCGTCTCGAAGTGCCGAATGGCGGATGCCGGTGCTTACTGCTGCAGCTCGGGGTACAGCGGGAACGCTGCGGCGAGCGCGTCGACACGGGCGCGCAGCGCCTCGACGTCGGCACCGGGCTGCAGCGCCAGGGCGATGACATCGGCGACCTCGGTGAACTCGGCATCGCCGAATCCGCGGGTGGCGAGCGCCGGGGTGCCGATGCGCAGGCCCGAGGTCACCATCGGCGGACGCGGGTCGTTGGGGACCGCGTTGCGGTTGACGGTGATGTGGATGTCGTGCAGCAGGTCTTCTGCCTGCTTGCCGTCGATCTCGGCGTTACGGAGGTCGACGAGCACGAGGTGGACGTCGGTGCCGCCCGAGCGCACCGTGATGCCGGCGTCCGCGACGTCCTGCTGGGTGAGGCGGTCGGCGAGGATCGAGGCGCCGCGCAGCACGCGCTCCTGCCGCTCCGCGAACTCGGGCGTTGCGGCGATCTTGAACGCGGTCGCCTTCGCGGCGATCACGTGCATGAGGGGTCCACCCTGCTGGCCCGGGAAGACGGCCGAGTTGATCTTCTTCGCGATGTCGGCGTCGTTGGAGAGGATGAAGCCCGAGCGGGGGCCGCCGATGGTCTTGTGCACGGTCGAGGAGACGACGTGCGCATGCGGCACGGGGTTCGGGTGCAGGCCCGCGGCGACGAGGCCGGCGAAGTGGGCCATGTCGACCCAGAGGAGGGCGCCGACCTCGTCGGCGATCTCGCGGAACTTCGCGAAGTCGAGCTGACGCGGGTACGCCGACCAGCCGGCGATGATGACCTTCGGTTTGTGCTCGAGCGCGAGGCGACGGACCTCGTCCATGTCGACGAGCGAGGTCTCGGGGTCGACTCCGTAGGCGACGATGTCGTAGAGACGGCCGGAGAAGTTGATCTTCATGCCGTGGGTGAGGTGGCCGCCGTGGTCGAGCGAGAGGCCGAGGAGCGTGTCGCCGGGGCGCGCGATGGCGTGCAGGACGGCGGCGTTGGCGGATGCTCCGGAGTGGGGCTGCACGTTGGCGAAGCCGGCGCCGAACAGGCTCTTGACCCGCTCGATGGCGAGGGACTCGGCGACGTCGACCTCTTCGCAGCCGCCGTAGTAGCGACGGCCCGGGTAGCCCTCGGCGTACTTGTTCGTGAGCACGGAGCCCTGCGACTGCAGCACGGAGACGGGCACGAAGTTTTCGGAGGCGATCATCTCGAGGAACGTGCGCTGACGGTTCAGCTCACGGTCGAGGACCTCGGCGATCTCGGGGTCGACCTCGGAGAGCGGGGCGGTGAAGTACGGATCGGTCATGTCGTCCTCTTTCGTTGCGGAATGAAATGCATCGGGGGATGTCATCGGCCCAGGCGCGCGGTCGAATTCCGTAACGGTCGCTCCCCGGTGGTGACCCACCCAGACGCCAGTCGCGACAGGTCGAGCATAGCGGAATTCGGTCGCCCCCGAACCCCATCGCCCTGCCGTGGCGACCCGGCGCGGGGTAGATTTTGTTCATGGTCTTTCCTATCGTTCCGCTCCCCGCTTCCGTCACCGAGTCCCCGGGCTCCCTGGCGCTGACGCCGGCATCCCGCATCGTCGCGGACGAGGCGTCGGATGCCACGGCATCCGCTCTGCGCGAAGCGATCTCCGCGCGAACCGGTCTGACGCTCGAGGTCGTCGTCGATGCGGCGAGCGCGGGCGATATCGAACTGGTGATCACCGCTGCCGAGGGTGAGGCCTATGACCTCGTCGTCGATGATCGGGTGCGCATCTCGGGATCCGCGGCGGGCGTCTTCCACGGCGTCCAGACGCTGCGTCAGCTGCTGAGCGGCGATGGCGAGGACTGGTCGCTGCCGCACGTCTCGATCGCGGATGCCCCGCGCTTCGCGTACCGCGGCCTCATGCTCGATGTCGCGCGCACGTTCTTCGGCGTCGACACGATCAAGGCGTTCATCGACCGCGCCGCCTCGATGAAGATCAACCACGTGCACCTGCATCTCACCGACGACCAGGGCTGGCGCCTCGAGATCCTCAGCCGCCCCCTGCTGACGGAGCGCGCCTCCGCGACCGCGGCCTCCGGCCGCGACGGCGGCTTCTACACGCAGGACGACTTCCGCGAGATCGTCGACTACGCCGCATCCCGTCACATCGTGATCGTCCCCGAGATCGACCTGCCGGGCCACACGCACGCGATCGGTCTCGCTTACCCGGAGATCGTGGAAGCGCCGGTCATGAACGAGGCGCTGCTCGCGCAGGCCGCCGAGCTCGATCAGGCACTGCCGGTCGCCGGCGAACCGTACACGGGCTGGGGCGTGGGTCACTCGTCGGTCAAGATCCACGACGAGGCCACCTGGGAGTTCCTGCGTGATGTGCTCGGCGAGGTCGCCGCCCTCACGCCCGGTCCCCTGCTGCACATCGGCGGCGACGAGGCGCACGGCACCGATCAGGGCGACTTCGATGCGTTCATCGCCCGGGTGACGGCGCTCGTCGCCGGGCTCGGCAAGACGCCGGTCGGCTGGCACGAGGCGGGTTCCGCCCCGGTGGCGCCTGGCACGATCGGTCAGTACTGGAGCAGCCTGTCCCCTGATGAGCGCGTCGCCGGGATCACGCGCGCGTTCGCCGAGCGCGGCGGATCGGTGATCATGTCGCCGTCGGATGCCGCATACCTCGACCAGAAGTACGACGCGGACTTCCCGCTCGGGCTCGACTGGGCCGCCCTCATCGACCTCGAGACCGCATACGGATGGGAGCCGACCACGATCGTCGATGGCCTGCCCGAAGCGGCCGTGCTCGGCGTGGAGGGGCCACTGTGGGCGGAGACGCTCGAGACGCCGGATGACATCGACCAGCTGCTGTTCCCACGGGCCGCGGCGATCGCGGAGATCGGCTGGTCGCAGAAGGAATCCCGCGACTGGGAGTCCTTCCGTGCGCGCGTGCGCGCCGTGGCATCCGTATGGGATGCCGCAGGATGGGGTGGGCACCGTCCCGCCGAGATCGACTGGAGCAACTGATGACGACGACCCTGATCCACTCCGCCCGACTCATCACGGATGGCGTCGAGACGCCCGATGCGTGGGTGCGCTTCGCCGACGGCGTCGTCGTCGCGACCGGCACCGGTGCGAGCTGGAGCGACGCCGACACGGTGATCGATGCGACCGCGCTGGCTGGCGAGGGCGCGATTCTGACGCCGGGCTTCGTGGACATCCACGCTCACGGCGGCGCCGGTGCCGCATTCGACGACGGCACGGATGCCATCCGCACCGCCCGAGCCATGCACCGCTCCCACGGCACGACGCGTTCCGTGCTGTCGCTGGTGACCGCGCCGGTCGATGACCTGGCGCGCCGCGTCGCGGAGATCGCCGACCTCATGCAGACGGATGCCGACATCCTCGGCTCTCATCTGGAAGGGCCGTTCCTCGAACCGGAGCGCAAGGGCGCCCACGAACCGACCCTGCTGCGCCACCCCGTCGCCGAAGACGTGCAGCGCCTGCTGGACGCCGGCCGCGGGACCGTCCGTCAGGTGACGCTCGCCCCCGAACTCCCCGGAGGCCTCGAAGCGATCCGTCGGATCGTCGCCGCCGGCGCCGCCGCCGCGGTCGGTCACACCAGCGCGGATGCCGCGCAGGCACGGGAGGCGTTCGAAGCCGGTGCGACGATCCTCACGCACGCGTTCAACGCCATGCCCGGCATCCACCACCGCGCCCCCGGCCCTGTGCTCACGGCTGCGGCCGATCACCGGGTGGTCCTCGAGGGCATCGCCGACAACGTGCACCTGGACCCGTACGTCATCAAGCTGCTCTTCGATTCGGCTCCCGGTCGCGTCGCACTGGTGACGGATGCGATGGCAGCCGCCGGCAGCGCAGACGGCAAGTACGACCTCGGCGCCGTCAAGGTCACGGTCACCGATGGCATCGCCCGCACGGATGAAACGGGCTCGATCGCCGGTTCCACTCTCACGCAGGACGTCGCCCTTCAGCGCGCGGTCGCCGCGGGCGTCCCGCTCATCGAGGCGGTGCGCGCGCTCACCGAGACGCCGGCGCGTGCGATCGGCGTGGGAGACCGGCTCGGACGCCTCGCCGAGGGATACCTCGGGGATGCCGTGATCCTCCGCGCCGATTTCACCGTGGCGCATGTGCAGACCGGTTCCGGCCTGGACTGAGCCAGCGGCGCGAGGAGGAAGGGTGGCCGTTGCTCCCCACAGCAACGGCCCCTTTCTCTCCTCCGGCATGAGAACGGGTGGATCAGCAACTCCTCCCCCGAGGCTTCTGACCCACCGGCCGATGATTCACTGCTCTCGCCGGCCCCCGAGCCCCTCCCCCCGTTGGGGCTCTTGTGGTTGTCTCTGACTGATGAGACGGCCATTACCGCGATTCATTACGCGAAACCCGAAAAATTCTTCCCCGTTGTCCACAGGCTCCCGATCGGGGTGGCCTCAACGGAAGATTCGGGGGAGAATGGCTCGGGCGCATGACGACCGACACCGCGCGCAACTCTTCCTGTGGGAGCACACCCGGCCTCCCACGATCGACGGGCACCAGTGCAAAACGACGAACTCACCAGTACAGAACCGACATCTGACGCCGACCTGATCCTGCGCTCCCGCTCGGGAGACACGGCGGCTTTCGGCGAGCTGTGGCGACGCCACTACCCCTCGGGAATCGTCGTCGCACGGTCGGTGACGTCGAGCATCGATGCCGATGACCTCGTCCAAGAGGCATACACCCGCATCTACCAGGCGGTGCTCAAGGGTGGCGGCCCGAACGGCTCCTTCCGCGCCTACCTGTTCACCAGCATCCGCAACACCGCCGCCGCCTGGGGGCGCGCACGGCGCGAGACCGCGATCGACGAGCTCGAGACCGTTCCCGACCCCGAAACCACCGATCAGGCCACCACGGAGGCCCTCGACCGCGGTCTCTCCGCGCAGGCCTTCCGCAGCCTGCCGACCCGCTGGCAGGAAGTGCTCTGGTACACCGAGATCGAGCAGATGAAGCCCGCCGAGGTCGCACCGCTGCTCGGCATGAAGGCCGGCGCGGTCTCGCAGCTCGCCTTCCGCGCCCGCGAAGGGCTGCGCGAGAACTGGATCCAGGCGCACCTGCGCAACGCCGGTGAAGGATCCGAGTGCCAGTGGACCATCGAGCACCTCGGGGCTCACGCGCGCGGAAACCTCAGCACCCGCGACGGCAAGCGCGTCGACGAGCACCTCGAGAGCTGTGCGCGGTGCATGATCGTCGCCGCAGAGGCGAAAGACGTCTCCAGTCGCCTCGCTCTCGTCCTGCTCCCCCTCGTCCTCGGCGTCTCGGGGGCTGCGGCCTACACCGCGAGCCTGCAGGGCGGCGGGGCGCCGATCGTCGCGCTCGCGGCCATGCCGTCCTCCGTCGTGGCGGGCGCAGTCGTCGCCGGAGAGGCCGGCGGTGCCGCGGGAATCGCGGTATTCGCCGAGGGGAACGGTGCCGGAGGTGCCGCAGGTTCGTCTGGCGGAGGCGCTTCCGGTGGTTCGCTGGGCGGTATCGGGGCGCTCGTCGGTGTCGGTTCCGCGGCGCTGGTCGTCGCCGGTGTCGTCGCCGCGGCCGTGATCCTGCCCGGATTCACCGAGGCCAGTCCGCTGTCATCGATGTCATCCGCGGCCCAGGCGAGCGACTCGGAGATCTCCAGCGAGGTGGTCCCCGATCCCGATATCCAAACCGACCAGTCGCTCGTGATTGAGATGCCGGAGGATGAGCCGAACACCCCCGACGCACCGGATTCCCCCGAGCAGACGCTCCCCCCTCCCCCGGCCGACAGCGAGCGTGAGACGCTTCCCGAACTCCCGATCGCACCGCAACCGTCCGCGCCGGCTCCCGCGCCCAGTCCTGCTCCCACGCCTCCGCCCGTCGACGACGAGGACCCGGGTGACGAGAACCCTGGCGAAGAGAACCCGGGTGGCGAGAACCCGGCCGATGAGAACCCGGGCGAAGATGGCGACCCGGAACCCGATCCCGAGCCCGAGCCCGACCCCGAACCGCCTCCCGGGCCCGGCGGCGATGAAGATCCCACTCCAGAGCCGAGCCTGGCCCCGGTGTCCGTGGATCTCGCCAAAATCACAATGTGCCGCAAAAACGTCATCGAGATCCAGGTCATGGTTCCTCTCACCGGTGAACCTGGAGCGAGTGTCCAACCGACAATCGCCAATTCAATAGATGGAACGACGATCGCGACGCTAAGCGCCGAAGGAACGGCCACGACGGTGTTGCGTCCAAACGGCCTGCAGATTGCAGGCAATTCGATTGTTGCTTTCAGCTACCCCGATGATTCGACCACGGAGCCGTACGCAGTCAGGCTCTCAGAGCTCGGCGTCTCCCTCATGAGCATCGTCGGAGCTCCCGCCTGCCCCACGAACTGACCTCATCCCAGCCGAATAGACTGGGGGCATGTCCGAAGCACCCGACGCCACACCGGGCGTCATCCGTCCCACCATCACTCCGCTCGACATCATCCGTGTCGTCGTTCTGATCGCCGCGATCGCCTCGCTGGCGCTGTGGGGCTTTGCCCTGTGGGCTCTTCCCTGGAACCTCGTCCTCGGTATCGGCGCTCCGCTGCTGGTGCTGCTCGTCTGGGCCCTCTTCCTCTCGCCGCGTCCGGTGCTGCGCGTGCACCCGTTCGTGCGCGCAGCCGTCGAACTGCTGATCTACGCGGGCGTCACCCTGGCCTGGTGGTCGATGGAGCAGGCGTGGATCGGCCTCGGCTTCGCCGTCGTGGCGGTGGCCGCCGGTCTCATCGCCGGGCGTCGGGCACTGCGATGACCACGGTGCTCACGCATGCCTGACATCCGTGTGAGCGCCGCCATCATCGATGACTCCGCAGGCCGGATCCTCGTAGTCCGTAAGCAGGGCACGACGGCGTTCATGCAGCCCGGCGGCAAGCCCGAACCGGGCGAGAACCCCGCGCAGACGCTCCTACGCGAGCTCGACGAGGAGCTCGGCCTCCACGTCGACGAGACGCAGCTGGAGCCGCTCGGCCGCTTCATCTCCGCGGCGGCGAACGAGCCCGGCCACCGTGTCATCGCCGATGCCTTCGCGCTCACGATCGCCGCGGATTCGGTATCCGCGCAGGCGGAGCTCGCCGAGCTGCGCTGGATCGAGCCGTCCGATCTGGGCACACTCGAGCTGGCCCCTCTCAGCCTCGAGCATCTACTCCCGATCGCCTGGCCGCATGTGACGATCCAGTCCTGAACGGCATCGGCCCCGGATGCGAGAGCGCTTCCGGGGCCGATGCCATCATGCCGTGGGGGTCAGAGCCCCTGCCAGGCCGGCTTGTTCGCATAGCTGTGGCGGTAGTAGTCCGCGAGCTTCAGGCGGGATGCCGCGGCCTCGTCGACGACGACGGTCACGTGCTCGTGCAGCTGGATGGCCGAACCGGGGCAGAACGCGCTGACGGGTCCTTCGACGGCCTCCGCGACGGCCTGAGCCTTGCCCTCGCCGAAGGCGAGCAGCACGAGGTGACGGGCGCGCAGGATCGTGCCGAGGCCCTGGGTGATGCAGTGCATGGGGACGTCGTCGATCGACTCGAAGAAGCGTGCGTTGTCGGCGCGGGTCTGCTCGGTGAGCGTCTTGATGCGCGTGCGCGAGGCGAACGACGAGCCCTGCTCGTTGAAGCCGATGTGGCCGTCGGTTCCGATGCCGAGGATCTGCAGGTCGATGCCGCCGGCGGCATCGATCGCCGCTTCGTAGTCGGCTCCGGCGTGCTCGATCCCGTCGAGGGATCCGTTGGGGACGCGAATGCGCTCGGGGTCCAGGCCCAGCGGCTCGACGACCTCGCGGGTGATGACCGAGCGGTAGCTCTCCGGGTGCTCGATGTCGATGCCGACGTACTCGTCGAGCGCGAAGCCGCGCACCTGCGAGACGTCGACGTCGGCGAGACGCGTCTGCAGCGCCTGGTAGAGCGGCAGCGGGGTCGAGCCGGTGGCGAGGCCCAGGACAGCATCCGGGCGCCCTGCGATGAGGCGGGCGATCTGGTCTGCGACCAGTGCGCCGGCGGCGGCGGGGCTCTCGACGATGACGACTTCAGCCATGGACGGCGTTCTCCTTCTTCCGGGGGATCGCTCCGACCAGTGCGGCGCCGAGAGCGGCCGCGGGTGAACCGGTCGGGAGCAGTTCGATTCTCTCATCGAGGTGCAGTGACCTCAGGAACGGTGAGTTCGCGGCGTCGGCGCGCAGTGCGGCCCGGATGCCGTCGAGGAGGCGGTCACCGAGAGAGGCGAGTCCGCCGCCGAGGACGACCGTGGCGACATCGGCGCTGAGAACGAGCACGCGCACGGCCGCGGCGGCGCCGTGGAACAGCCCTGCTCGGAGCATCAGCGCGTCGTCATCGCCGTGGTCGGCGGCGTCGAAGATATCGAGCACGGGGTATTCGGCGGGCCGCGCCCAAGCGCGGGCGAGCGCCCCTCCCCCGCAGAACGTCTCGATGCATCCGCTCTGCCCGCATCCGCATACCCGGCCGCGCGGGTCGACGGAGAGATGACCGACCTCGCCCGCGATCCCGCCGGATCCGCGCCAGATCTCACCGTCGATGATGATTCCGGCGGCGACGCCGGTGCCGAGGTTCAGGTAGGCCATGGACCCATCGGAGGCGGTGCCGCTGAGCGCCGCCGCGCCGCGCGTCGCGGCCTTGACATCGTTCTCGACGACGACGGGCGCACCGAGCACGTTCTCGGTCCGGGCCGAGAGATCGAGGGATTCGACGCCGAGGTTGACGGCGTGGAGCACCCGGCCGTTATCGGTGTCGACGAGTCCGGGGATTCCGACGCCGACGCTCGCGACGTCCGCCGCGCTCCGGCCGATCTCGCGCATCAGCTGATCGACGCTGCCGACCACATCGGAGATGACGCCGTCGTCGCCGTAGGCGGAGGGGCGACGCACGCGACCGATGATCTCGTCATCGTCGCCGAGGACGACGGCGTCGACCTTGGTGCCGCCGATGTCCAGGCCCACGCGAAGACGTCGGCCGCTGTCGCGGCCGGGAAGAGCGGATGCCACTATGAGACTCCCAGCTGGCCGGAGAGGACCATGACCGCAGTGCCGCGCAGCACGATGTCCTCCTGCGCGGTGAGGCGGATCACGACGTCGTCGAATGCGCCGCCGCTCGTCCGTTCGCGCAGCGTCGTCGCTGCGGCGTCGAGGAAGGGGCCCTCCAGCAGGTCGACGGGTCCGGAGAGCACGATCTCCGACAGGTCGAGGGCACCGATGATGGGCGCGATCGCGATCGCCATCCGTGCGCCGGCGTCGCGCAGGATCTCGTCACGGTCGTCGGGGCGAGCACCGATCTCGTCGCGCAGTCGGGCGGCGCTCAGCCAGGCCTCCAGGCACCCCTCGTTCCCGCAGATGCAGCGGGGGCCGCCATCGGTGCCGACGACGACGTGCCCGATCTCGCCGGCGGCGAAGCGGCCGCCGAGCATCGGCTGCGCGTCGGAGAGGAGGCCCGCTCCGACGCCGATGCCGATCTTGATGAGCATGAAGTCCGCGCGGGCGCGCCCGAAGGTGTATTCGGCGAGCACCGCGGCGTTGGCGTCGTTGCGGACGAGCACGGGCAGCGCGAGGTCGTCGTGGAGTCGTGATTCGAGGGGGAAGTCCACCCATCCGAGGTTGGGCGCGTTGAGCACCATGCCGTCGGGCCGCACGACGCCGGGCGTTCCGACGCCGACGCCGAGGAGCGTCGTGGTGGATGCCGCGATGAGCTCCCTGCTCAGCTGCACGACCGCCGCGTAGACGGCGGTGCCGTCGGCGCGTTCCGGCCGGGCGATCTCGCGGGCTTCGATCACATCTCCGTCGAGACTGAGCACGGCGCCGCGGAACACATCGGTGCCGGAGAGGTCGAGTCCGATGATCTGGTGGCCCAGCCGATCGATGTCGATGAGGATCGGCGGTTTCCCGGGGCCCGAGGTCTCTCGCACGCCGAGTTCGACGATGATGCTGTCGGCGATGAACTCGGCGACGAGATCCGAGATGGTCACTCGGGTCAGCCCTGTTTCGCGGGAGAGGTCCGCCCGGCTCATGGAGCCTGCGTGATACAGGGTCTGCAGCACGAGTGCGCGGTTGTGCGCGCGTGCCTGCTCCGGGAGAACCTTGGTGCGCGATCGCAGGTGGCGGTCGGGCCCGAAGGCGTGCTGACCGCCGCCGGTGTAGTCGACCGGCTCGCTCTGAGGTGTCCCACCTGTTTCGGGCATGTTTGTTAGTAGACCTTACGAAAGAAGATTTAGCAACTGCCCGCAGGGTTTATGTCTCCCCCGTTCAGGCTTCGTCTCACGGGCGCATGCGCCCGTGAGAGGAGGTTACCGCACGACCATGACGCCGTCGGCTCGTGATGTGCTTGACTTGTCGCCGACCGGAACCGCGCCATCGCCTCCATCGCCGTCCTCGGACTCGCGGGCTGTTCCAGCCCGGCCACCGACGGCGCCACGGACGACCTCAAGGGCTCGACCGACGAGGTCGACACGAACCAGTCGGTCGCCGATGCCTGCGGCATCGTGCTCCCCGAGCTTCAGGAAGCCAGCTCGGAACTCGCGAGCCTCGACATGACCACTGCCGCGGAAGACCCGCAGGGCACCGTCGACTCCTTCGCCGTCTTCGTCGACGCGCTCGGCGAGACCGTCGGGAACGTCTCGAACCCCGAGGTCAAGGCCGCCACGAGCGCGGTCCACGAGAACTTCGTCGCTCTCAGCGATGTCCGGCAGAAGGTCGTCGTCGACCAGGACCTCAGCGCCGCCTCCGACATGACCGGCATCACCACCGAGCTGACCGAGTCGGCCACGGCCCTGCAGGAGCTCTGCAGCTGATAGCCGCTCCTCGAGTGGGCCCCGGGCGATGCGCCCGGGGCCCACTGCTTTTATCCACAGACCAACCGTTGCCTCCCCGTTACCCGCCGGCCGGTATGATATTAGAGACCATGTCGCACTGAAATCACGGGGGGTGAATTCGTGACTGACCTCATCGACGCACCGGCTTCCTCCGGTTCCGAGGCGCCTGTGCCGAATGAGACGCTGGCGCTGAATGACGAGGACCGCCCGGTGCAGTGGGCACCGCGCGAGCCGGCTCCGAAGAAGCGCCGCACGGGCCTGTGGATCGGCCTTGGCGTCGCAGCCGTCGCCGTCGCGGCCGGTGTCGCCTCAGTCACGCTGATCGCCCCGGGGACCACCATCGCCGGTATCCCGGTCGGCGGCCTCACCCCCGCCGCCGCGGCCGACGTCGTCGCCTCGCGCGTCGCCGGCACCGAGATCATGCTCACCGGCGCCGGCGGCGACCAGGTCGTCACGGGCGCCGATCTCGGCGCATCCATCGATGCGCGCGCGCTCGCCGACCATGCCTTCAGCGCCCACCCCATGTGGAAGATCGGCGACTGGAGCCCCGAGCCGATCGCCGGCGAGATCAGCCTCGACCACACGGTCGCCAACGACGCGCTCCGCGGCCTCCTACCGACCGCCTTCGAAGACGCCGTCGACGCGACCGTCGTCTTCGACGAGGCGAGCGGCACCTATGTCACCACCGCCGCCGAGGCCGGTACCGGCATCGACATCGACGCACTGACGACCGCGCTGGCCTCGACCGTCGCGGATGGCGAAGCATCCCTGAGCTTCTCCGGCGACGCCACCGAAGCTCCCGCTGCCATCAGCGACGACGAGGCGACCGCGGCCGCCGAGCAGCTCAACGGCATGCTCGCCTCCATCGGCTTCTACGTCGGCGAGGAGCGCACCGTCCCGATCAGCGCGGCCGTCGCCGCCACCTGGATCGATATCGTCGACGATGAGGGCGAGATCACGATCTCCGCCGATCAGGACGCCATCCAGGCTGTGGTCGACACGCTGCCCGAGAAGATCAACCGGGCCGCCGTCGACGCCGAGATCGTCACGAACTCCGCCGGCGAGAATCTGCGCACCCTCACCGAGGGAGCCACCGGCCGAGAGCTCGGCGATGTCTCCGGCGCGGCGGCCGCTTTCGCCGAACAGCTCGAGACCGGCAACGCCGTCTACGCCCTCGACGTCTCCGAGACCGCATTCGAGACCACCGAGCTGTTCCGTCGCATCGACCTGAACCTGTCGACGCAGACCGTGACCCTCTTCGAGAACGAGAAGGTCGTCGAATCCTGGCTCGTCTCCACGGGCCTGCCGGCGACACCGACGCCGACCGGAAACTTCACGGTCTTCGCCTACACCTCGATCCAGGACATGATCGGTGCGGACTACCGCACCGAGGACGTCAAGTGGAACACCTGGTTCGCCCCGGACATCGCTTTCCACGGCGCCTACTGGCACAACAACTTCGGCCATCAGATGAGCCACGGCTGCGTCAACATGCCCGAGTGGCAGGCCGAGTACGTCTACTGGTGGAGCGCCGTCGGAACCGAGATCTCGGTTCACTGGTAACACCCGCCCCACCACCGAATCGGCGTTCTCCCTCAGGGGAGGACGCCGATTCGCCGTTTCCGGCGCAGTGCGACGCCGTCGGCGCACGAGAGAGGGGGCGGATGCCGCAGCATCCGCCCCCTCTCCGATTCGGGCGCTTACAAGGCGTCGATGATGCCGTTCAGCGTCTGCGAGGGGCGCATGATGGCTGCGACCTTGGCCGCATCGGGGCGGTAATAGCCGCCGATCTCGACGGCCGCACCCTGTGCGCCGTTGAGCTCGGAGACGATCTTCTCCTCGTTGGCCGTGAGGTCCGCGGAGATCGGGGCGAAGGCGGCCGCGAGCTCGGCGTCCTTCGTCTGCTTCGCCAGTTCCTGCGCCCAGTACAGACCCAGGTAGAAGTGGCTGCCGCGGTTGTCGATCGTGCCGAGCTTGCGACCCGGCGAGCGGTCCTCCTCGAGGAAGGTTCCCGTCGCGGCATCCAGCGTCTCAGCGAGGACGCGCGCCTTCTCGTTGCCCGTGCGGTCGGCGAAGTGTTCCAGCGACGCGGCGAGGGCGAAGAACTCGCCCAGCGAGTCCCAGCGCAGGTAGTTCTCCTCGACGAGCTGCTGCACGTGCTTCGGGGCCGATCCGCCGGCACCCGTCTCGAACAGGCCTCCGCCGGCGAGCAGCGGGACGATCGAGAGCATCTTCGCCGACGTGCCGACCTCGAGGATCGGGAACAGGTCGGTGAGATAGTCGCGCAGCACGTTGCCGGTGACCGAGATGGTGTCTTCACCGCGGCGCAGACGCTCGAGCGAGAAGCGCGTGGCATCTTCCGGCGTGAGGATCTCGATCGTCAGGCCCTCGGTGTCGTGGTCCTTCAGGTACTCGTTCACCTTGGCGATGAGCGCAGCGTCGTGCGACCGGGCCTCGTTGAGCCAGAACACGGCCGGGGTGGCGCTGGCGCGGGCACGCGTGACGGCGAGCTTCACCCAGTCGCGGATCGCGACGTCCTTGGTCTGCGTTCCGCGCCAGATGTCTCCGGCCTGCACGTCGTGCGAGAGGACGACCTCACCGGCGGCGTTGACGACCTGGACGGTGCCGGCCGCGGCGATCTCGAACGTCTTGTCGTGGCTGCCGTACTCCTCGGCGGCCTGAGCCATGAGGCCCACGTTCGGGACGGTGCCGATCGTGGCGGGGTCGAGCGGGCCGTTCGCGATGACGTCCTCGACCGTGGCCTGGTAGACGCCCGCGTAGGAGGAGTCGGGGATGACGGCGATCGTGTCGTCCTCGCCGCCGTCGGCGCCCCAGAGCTTGCCACCGTTGCGCACGAGAGCCGGCATCGACGCATCGACGATGACGTCGCTGGGAACGTGCAGGTTGGTGATGCCCTTGTCGCTGTTGACGTAGGACAGGCGCGGCCCGTTCTGGATCGCACGGAAGAACGCCTCGGCGATCTTCTCGCCGCCCTCGAGGTCGGCGAGACCCGCGAGGATCGAGCCGAGGCCGTCGTTCGCGGTGAGGCCGGCCGCGGCGAGCGCCGCACCGTGCTCGGCGAACACATCGGCGAAGAAGGCCTTCACGACGTGGCCGAAGATGATCGGGTCGGAGACCTTCATCATGGTCGCCTTGAGGTGCACCGAGTAGAGCACGTCCTCGGACTGCGCCGCGGCGATCGTCTCGGCGAGGAAGGCGTCGAGGGCGGATGCCGACAGGAACGTCGCGTCGACGATCTCACCGGGCAGGACCGCAAGGTTCTCCTTGAGCGGGGTGACCGTGCCGTCGGCGGCCACGTGCTGGATCGTCAGCACGTCGTCGCCGGGCGAGACCCAGCTCTTCTCGTTGGACTTGAAGTCGTCGTGGCCCATCGTGGCGACGCGCGTCTTCGAGCCCTCGGCGAAGGGCTTGTTGCGGTGCGGGTGCTTCTTGGCGTAGTTCTTCACGGCCAGGGGTGCGCGGCGGTCGCTGTTGCCCTCGCGCAGCACCGGGTTCACGGCCGAGCCCTTGATGCGGTCGTAGCGGGCGCGCACATCCTTCTCGTCGAGCGTGGTGGGCTCGTCGGGGAAGTCGGGGACGTCGTAGCCCTGCGCCTGGAGCTCGGCGATGGCGCCCTTGAGCTGCGGGATGGATGCCGAGATGTTCGGCAGCTTGATGATGTTGGCCTCGGGAAGCGTGGCCAGACCGCCCAGCTCGGCGAGGGCGTCGGAAACCCCCTGCTCGGCGCTCAGGCGCTGCGGGAAGGCGGCGAGGATGCGACCGGCCAGCGAGATGTCGCGGGTCTCGATGTCGATTCCTGCCGTACCGGCGAATGCCTGGACGATCGGCAGGAGCGAAGCGGTGGCGAGTGCCGGCGCCTCGTCCGTGTAGGTGTAGATGATTGCGTCGTCGGTCACCGCGGGATTCTCCGTTCACGAGTCAAATTTGTCTCGATACCAAGATACCTGAGTGCCCCCGATGACGTTCTCCGACATCTTTCCGACCACGGAAGCGCGCGAGAGGTTACCCTGGGGGCATGTCGGAACTGCGTGTGGTCGAACTCTCCGCCGCGACGATCGTCGCCGTGAACAACCTGTCGCTCAAGCCCGGGCAGGAGCAGTACCTCGCTCCGGTCTCCTACGGGATCGCAGCGACCGTGGTCAACCCTCAGACGTCGTGGCAGCGCGTCGTGCTCGATCGCAATGAGGTGGTCGGATTCGTGAGCGCGAGCTTCGACCCCGAGGCGCCCGAGGAGCACTTCCAGTCGGTGCTGTGGCGCATCAACGTCGACGCCGACGATCAGGGCCGCGGCGTCGGACGCTTCGCCGTCGAGGCGCTCCTCGATGAGGCGCGAAAGCGCGGTATGAATCACGTCAACGTGATCTACGAGGCCGGTGACGGCGGCCCCGAGGCCTTCTTCCACCGTGTGGGCTTCACGCCCGTCGGCGAGACCGAGTACGCCGAGGTGATCGCCGAGATCCGTCTCGACGGCTGACCGGCCACGCGGATACCGGCCGGTTCAGCGCCGATCCTGGTCGTCGTTCTTGTCACCGCGTCGCGCGTTCCACGAGGCGAGGGCGGATGCTGCGGCACCGGCCGCTTTATCGAGCGCCTGCACGGACGCGGAGAAGACCTGCTGCGCCGTGTCCTGCCAGAGGGGTGTCGCATGGGGGTCGCGTCCGGCTGCCAGTTCGTGCGCGGAGTGCTCGGCCACGGCGAACGCCCGCTCCAGTCCGAGCACCGCATCCCGATACGCCCCGAACGCGGAGACATCGATCACGGCTTCCGCCGCGTCCCCGGCCGGACGACGATCGCGCGCCTCGCGCATCGCCGCGAAGAACGCCGCCGTATCGGTGTTCTTGCCGTCGCTCATCGCCGGGTAGGCGATCTGCATCGCTGGGTCGGTCTCATAGACCATCCACTGCGAGAGCACGGCGTCGTGCGCGCGCATGAGACGCGTCAGGGGATAGCGATCCTTCTGGGCCGCGGCAGGAATCTCCTCCCGCGCCGCCGTCACCGCGAGGCGACGGGCCCGCACATCCGCCGCGGCCGCACGCACATCGCTCTCGGCCTGTTTGAGGGCGCGCCGCGAGCGCGCGGTATCGGTGCTCGAAGCGCGTGACGCCGTGCGTTCCGCCGCGACCCGCGCGTGCTCGGCCCGCGCGGCCTTCACCGCGCGACGGCGGTCCGCCATCGCCCGCTGCGCGGCCTGCAGGTCGAGCCGCGCCGCGTCGTAGCCGAGACGGCGGCCGCTGAGCCGCTGTCGTCGGCGCGCACCGACGACCATGGCGGCCGCCCCGCCCGCGGCTCCGGCCGCAGCCGGGGCGATCCACCACAACTCACCGAACATCGTCAGGGGATCCATGCTCCGATGCTACCGACCCGCCCCGTTCACACCAGCGTTTGCTGCCACGCGGCGTGCAGCTGCGCGAACTTGCCGGAACCGCTGATGAGCACCGCCGGCGCATCGTCCTCGATGATCTCTCCATGCTCCATCACGAGCACACGATCCGCGATCGCCACCGTCGACAGCCGGTGCGCGATGATGATCGCCGTGCGGTCCTTCAGCAGCGTCTGCAGCGCCTCCTGAATCAAGCGTTCCGAGGGGATGTCGAGCGATGCCGTCGCCTCGTCGAGGATGAGCACGGCGGGGTCGGCGAGGAAGGCCCGCGCGAACGAGATGAGCTGCCGCTGGCCGGCGGACACCCGCCCGCCGCGCTTGTTCACGTCGGAGCTGTAACCGTCCGGAAGAGCTTCGATGAAGGCATCCGCCCCGACAGCCCGAGCTGCCGCACGGATCTCGTCCATCGTGGCATCGGGCTTGCCGAGCGCGATGTTGTCGGCGACGGTGCCGCTGAACAGGTAGGCCTCCTGCGTCACCATCACGATCGCCCGGCGCAGATCCTTCGGATGCAGCGACCGCAGGTCGACGCCGTCGAGGGTCACCCGCCCCTCGGTCGGATCGTAGAAACGGGAGATGAGCTTCGCCAGGGTCGACTTGCCGGCGCCCGTCGTTCCCACCAGCGCGATCGTCTGACCGGCTGGGATGTCGAGGGTGAAGTTCGGCAGGATCGTCTTTTCCCCCGAGTACCCGAACATCACCTCGTCGAAGCGCACGTGGCCGCGCGACTCCCACAGGTCGACGGGCTGCTCGGGGTCGGGGACCGTCGGCTCCTCCTCGAGCACGCCCGACACCTTCTCCAGCGCGGCCGCCGCCGACTGGTAGGAGTTCAAGAACATCGCGATCTCCTGCATGGGCGAGAAGAAGTTGCGCACGTACAGCACGGCGCTCAGCAGCACCCCCACCGTCAGTGCGCCATCCGCGACCCGCAGCCCGCCCCACAGCACCACGAGGCCGAGCGTGAGCGCGGCGACCCCCATGAGCCCGGGCTCGAACGTGCCGAACAGGAGCATCGACCGTCGGTTCACATCGCGGTAGTCACCCGCGACCTTCTGGAAGGAGGCGTCGTTGCGCGGTTCCTTGCGGAACGCCTTGACCGCCCGGATGCCCGTCATCGTCTCGACGAACTGCACGATCACCCGTGCGCTGATGACGCGGGACTCGCGGAACACGATCTGCGATCGGGAGTAGAACCAGCGCATGAGGAAGAAGAGGGGAATGCCCGCGAGCAGCAGGATGATCCCCGACTGCCAGTCCCACACCATGAGCGCGATGAACGTGAACGCGCCGTACAGCACGCCCGACACGAGGTTGTTCAGACCGCCGTCGAGCAGTTCCCGGATCGAATCCAGATCGCTCGTCTGCCGGGAGATGATGCGCCCCGAGGTGTACGTCTCGTGGAAATCGAGGCTCAGCCGCTGCGTGTGCAGGAAGATGCGCTTGCGCAGGTCGATGAGCACGGCCTGCGTGATGCGCGCCGCGACCACGACGTACCAGCCGATCAGAGCCGCGGCCATGACCCCGGCGAACAGGTACACCCCGCCGATGACGAGCGTCGGCGTCCAGTCGAGGTGATCGATCACCGCCGGCAGCGCGCGGTCGATGCCGATGCTGATGAGGATGGGTCCCGCCACCTGCAGCGCGGTGGAGACCACCAGCAGCACCGCGGCGAGCGCGATCTGCGCGTGCAGCGGCCGCACGAGCGAGCCGAGCAGGCGCATCGAGCGCCGTCGGATGGCCCGGCTCTCGTCACGGGAGTAGTTGGAGCGGTCCTCGCCGCGTGTTCCGGTGATCGCCGCGCTCACGAGCGCACCTCCTCATCGTCGGATGCGTCTTCCGAGCCGATCACGGGAATCAACCCCGTGCGCACCGCCTCATCCGCTTCGAGGCTGGAGATGACGTGACGGTAGTGCTCGCTGGTTCGCAGCAGCTCCGAGTGCTTCCCGACCGCCGTGATGCGGCCGCCCTCTAGCAGAGCGACCCGATCGGCGAGCGCGACGGTCGACGGGCGGTGCGCCACGATGAGCGCCGTCGTATCGGCCAGCACCCGGCGCAGGGCCTCTTCCACGAGCGCCTCGGTATCGACGTCGAGCGCCGAGAGCGGGTCGTCGAGGACGAGCACCTTCGGCGCGGCGGCGACGGCCCGGGCCAGAGCGAGGCGCTGGCGCTGGCCGCCGGACAGGCTCATCCCCTCTTCGCCGATGACGGTCTCGACGCCATCGGGCAGCTGGTCGACGAACCCGGCCTGAGCGATGTCGAGGGCTTCGCGCAGGACGCGCTCGCCCTCGGGGCTGTGGAGGTCGAGCTCGGCACGCCCCAACAGCACGTTCTCACGGATCGTGGCGGAGAACAGGGTCGCGTCCTCGAAGGCCATCGCGATGTGCCGGCGCAGCTCGGCGAGCGGCAGCTCGCGCACGTCGACGCCATCCAGCGTCACGCGTCCGCCGGTCACGTCGTACAGTCGCGTCGGCAGGGTCGTCAGTGTCGTCTTCCCGCTGCCGGTGAGACCGACCAGCGCCATGGTCTCCCCCGGTTCGAGCACCAGGTCGATGCCGTCGAGCCGATCGCGCTCGGAGGTACCGGCATCCTGATAGCGGAAGTGCGCCCCCTCGAAGGCGAGTTCCCCGTGCGGCTCGACGATGTGAACCGGGTCCTCCGGGTCGATGATCGTGTTCGTCTCGGAGAAGATCTCGAACACCCGATCGGTCGCGGTGCGGGCATCCAGCATGAAGGAGAACAGGAACCCGATCGACTCGATCGGCCAGCGCAGAACCGTCGCCATCGCGAAGAACGCGAAGAGCTCGGCCACCGAGATGCTGCCCTGGGAGATGAGCCAGATGCCGCTCATCAGGCTCAGCCCGAAGGCGATCTGCGGCATCAGGTCGAGGAAGAACCACAGCGAGCCGACCGCGCGGGCCTTGCTCATCTCGGTCTCGCGCAGCGTCTCGGCCTGACCGGTGAAGCGGGTCAGCGCGTGCTTGCCCCGCCCGAACGCCTTGAGCACCCGGATGCCGTGCACGCTCTCCTCGACGCTGGTGGCGAGGTCTCCCGCCTGGTCTTGGCTGCGCCGGGTGAGCACGCCGTAGCGCTTCTCGAAGAGGTAGCCGCGGATCCAGAGCGGGAGTCCGGTGATCAGGAAGATCGTGCCGAGAAGCCAGTGCCAGCGGAACAGCAGCACGGTTCCGATCATGATCGTGAGGATGTTGACGACGAGCAGGATCAGGCCGAACGCCAGCCACCGCCGGATCAGACCGATGTCCTGCATCATGCGGCTCAGCAGCTGCCCCGACTGCCAACGGTCGTGGAATGCGACGGGGAGTCGCTGCAGCCGCGAGTACAGCTCCGTGCGCATGCGGTACTCGACTTCCGTGGACGGCTTCAGGATGAACCATCGGCGCAGCCACACCATGACGGCCTCGCCGACGGCGAGCGCGAACACTGCGAGTGCCCCCCAGACGATCGCCGAGACGATCCCCGAGTCGACCGGACCGCCCTCGTCGAGGATCCGCTCGAGCACGATCGGGATCATCAGGGCGATGACGGCCGCGGCGAGCGCACTGAGGGCCCCGCCGAGCATCCGTGGGAAGGCGGGCTTCACGAACGGCTTCAATCGCCAGAGCGCGGCCGGCGTGGAAAGCGGTGCGGAGGGAATCTGCGAAGACGAGGAAGACATGACTCTCGATGAGTGGGGTGCGAAGGAGGAGAAAGGATCTCGCTGAACGGCGCCTCCCGGTCGGCGCGACAGCCCTCCAGCCTATGGCTGCACGTCCCGCCGTCGCAACAAGGTCCTGCTCGAGGAGTCAGTGCTGTTCGCGCGCGAGCAGCGCCCCCTTCACCTCGGTCCCCCACGCGAAGCCTCCCTCACCGCCGTCGCTGCGCAGCACCCGGTGGCACGGCACGAACAGCGCCGGAGCATTGCGGGCGCATACCGAGGCGGCAGCACGAACGGCCCGGGGATTCCCGAGCTCGGCGGCGAACTCCGCGTATGTCAGTGGCGCCCCGGGCTCGATCCGGCGCAGCGCCGCCCAGCCCGCACGCTGCAGATCGGTGCCGAACTGGCGCACGGGCACCTCTGCGACAGCGGCGAAGTCGCCCGCGTAGTACGCACGGACCGCGTCCGCCGCATCCGTCTCGCCCTCCGAAGGATCGATGGGCCGGTGCTCCCGCGCCAGCCTCGCGAGCACCGCGTCGAGGTCGTCGGTCCATCCGGATGCCACCACCCGCGAATCATCGTCGATGACGAGGGTGAATGCCCCGTCCGGCGTATCGATCTTCTGCCAGGTGCCCATCATGCTCTCCCGTCGCGCGGATGCCGTGCCTCAACCCTGACACGTTCCGGGCATCCTGTCTCGGGGGTCCGCGCCCGTGCCGAAACGCCGAGCCCCGTCTTTTCCTGCGGGAAAAGACGGGGCTCGACGAGAAAGCTCGTACTCAGTGGAAGAAGTGGCGCTCTCCCGTGAAGTACATCGTCACGCCTGCGGCCTGCGCCGCGGCGATGACCTCCTCGTCGCGCACCGATCCGCCGGGCTGCACGATCGCCGTGACACCGGCATCGATGAGCACCTGGGGTCCATCGGCGAAGGGGAAGAAGGCATCGGATGCCGCGACCGAGCCGGCGGCGCGGTCACCGGCGCGCTCGACCGCCAGGCGGCACGAGTCGACGCGGTTGACCTGGCCCATGCCGACGCCGACCGTGGCGTTGGCCTTGGCCAGCACGATGGCGTTCGACTTCACCGCACGACACGACTTCCACGCGAAGACGAGGTTCTCCAGCTCGGCATCGTCGAGGGGCTCGCCGGAGACGAGCTGCCAGCTGTCGGCGACCGGGAGGATCTCCTGCGGGAACCGGTCGGCGTCCTGCAGCAGCAGACCGCCGGAGACGAGGCGCACGTCCATGCGCTCCTGCTGCCAGTCATCGGGCAGCTGCAGCAGACGCAGGTTCTTCTTGGCCTTGAACACTTCGAGCGCGGCGGGCTCGAACGACGGGGCGACGATGACCTCGGTGAAGATGTCCTTGAGGTTCTCGGCCATCTTCAGCGTGACGGTGCCGTTCGCGGCGATCACCCCGCCGTAGGCCGACACCGGGTCGCACTCGTGGGCGCGCAGGTGCGCGCTGGCGATCGGGTCGAGGGCGTTGGGCGCCGTGGTGGCGATGCCGCACGGGTTCGCGTGCTTCACGATCGCGACGGTGGGCAGAATCATGTCGAAGGCCGCGCGCAGGGCCGCATCGGCGTCGACGTAGTTGTTGTACGACATCTCCTTGCCCTGCAGCTGCACGGCCTGGGCGATGCCGTGACCGCCGACGCGCGTGTAGATGGCGCCGCGCTGGTGGGCGTTCTCGCCGTAGCGCAGCGTTGCGAGGCGCTCGGCCTTGATCGTGAGGTGCTCGGGCAGCTCGCCACCCTCGTTGAGCGTGCCCTCGGCGAACCAGGCGGCGATCGCCGTGTCATAGGCCGACGTGTGCGCGAAGGCGCGGGCGGCCAGCTCGCGGCGCTGCTCGAACGTCGTGCCGCCGGCCTTGACCGCCTCGATGATCGCGGGGTAGGACTCGGGCGAGACGACGATCGCGACGTTCGCGTGGTTCTTGGCCGATGCGCGCACCATCGCCGGCCCGCCGATGTCGATCTGCTCGACGACGTCGTCGCCGGTGGCCCCGGAGGCGACGGTCTCGGTGAACGGGTACAGGTTGACGACGACGAGCTCGAAGGGCGAGATGCCCAGCTCGGTGAGCTGACGCTCGTGGTCCTCGAGGCGCAGGTCTGCGAGGAGCCCGCCGTGGATGCTGGGGTGCAGCGTCTTGACGCGACCGTCGAGCATCTCGTCCACGCCGGTGACCGAGGCGACATCGGTGACGGTGAAGCCCGCCTCGCGGATCGTGGACGCCGTCGAACCGGTCGAGACGATCTCGACGCCCGCATCGGCGAGCGCCTGGGCGAGGACTAGCAGATCGGTCTTATCGCTCACCGAGACGAGAGCGCGACGGATCGCGACAGCGTCGCGCTCGCGGTAGAGGGACGAGTCGTGGCTCGGACCGGCCATGGGAGGGCTCCTTCGTGCGTTTTCGGGCGGAGAGGGGGAATGTCAGGGGGTCAGAGCGAGGTCGCCGGTCGCGATGCGACGCACCACGTCGATGAGCAGACGCCGCTCGACCGGTTTGATCCGGTCGTGCAGCGTGCTCTCGGTGTCGCCGGGCTCGATCACCACGCGCTCCTGCGCAAGGATCGGCCCGCTGTCGACGCCGTCATCGACGACGATCACACTGGCGCCGGTCTGCTCGGCACCGGCGGCGAGGGCGTCGCGCACGCCGTGCGCGCCCGGGAACTCCGGCAGGTACGCGGGATGGGTGTTGATGATGTTCGGCGCGAAGCGCGACACGAGCGATGCCGGCAGCAGCCGCATGAGGCCGCTGAGCACGATCAGATCCGGCGACCAGACCTCGAGCTGACGGCCGAGCTCCTCGCCCCAGGCCTCGCGATCGGGGAAGGAGCGGAACGGGACCGTGAAGCTCGGGATGCCGAAGTCCTCGGCGTGCGCGAGCCCCTCGGCATCACGATCGGCGCCGACGACGACGATCCGGGCGGGAAAGTCGGGGTGGCGGGCGGCTTCGAGGAGGGCGCGGAGGTTGGAGCCCGCGCCGGAGATGAGGACGGCGACCGTGAGCACCCGGCCAGTCTAGCGGGGCGCGGGAGTGCTCCCGTTCCCGAAGAATCCGTCGTCGGCGAGCGGCTGGGTCTCGCCCTCGTGGAAGCCGGGCAGCGTCTCCGCGATCACGGCGGTCTCGGCATCCTCCGTCGTCGACGCCGCCATCTCCTCGGCCCAGCGATCCGTGCGCTCCTCGGCGAGCTCGTCGCGATGGCGGGGGGCGATCAGCAGGATCGCCGTGCCGATGAGCACCTCGATGCCGACCGCGAGCGCCGTCCACCCCGGATGGGGACCGGTCTCGGCCATGCGCCCCGGGCCGATGGATCCGGATGCCAGGACCGCGGCGAGCGCGGTGACGCCGGCGGTCAGCGCGGCGATGCCCCCGGCGATCGCGACGCGCGGCCACAGCGGCTGCGCCGCCCCATGCCAGACGAGGCGGGAGCGCACGATCCATCCGGCGAACGCGCCCACCGCCACGGGCAGGAGCACGATGACCAGCATCCAGATCGAACCGTTCTCCGGCAGCAGGCCGAAAGCGGGTAGCCCCGGCACGACGCCGAGCTCCGTTCCCGCCGGCGACGCCGAGGTACCGGCTCCGACCGAGAAGCCGGCGCCGGAGGCCCACGACACGGCCCAGACGATCATGGTGGGCAGGTATGCCAGGTTGCCCAGCGCCAGAACCGTCGCACCGACCGCGTCGACGTGCGCCGATTCGAAGAGCGCGACGACCTCGCCGCCGCGCAGCGCGACCATGATCGCGATGAGCAGCGCCCCGATGCCGGTGAGGCCGACGACCGCGGCGGATGCCCCGCGCACGATCTCGCCCGGGACGAGGCGCCACGTCCCCCACCCGTCGACGAGGTCGTGCAGACGGTCCACGGGGCCGCCGTCGCCCTCGTTCCAGGCATGGCGCACCGCACCGCCGAGAGCGCCGATCAGATAGACCGAGGCCGGGACGATGATCGCCGCGGCCACCGGGACCGACGCCATCTCGACCCGGGCGGTGAGCGCGACCCCCGTGCTGATCGCGGCGAACACGACGATCCCCGCCCCGGCGCCGAGCAGCCCCGCACCGGAGCGGGCCGAGCGCGCACCCGATCGCGCGGCGAAGAGCAGGGTGAAGACGAGGAACGCCATCGGAGTGAGCGAGATCGTGAACGCCGCCGCCTGCGGGGCGATGCCCACGGCCGAGATGATCTCACCGGGAAGCTCGATCACGATCGGCACCCCGTGGCCGAACTGCCACAGGGTTCCCGCGAACGGCCAGAGCGCGCCCCAATCCGCGCTGGCGCCGAGCACCAGGGTCCACAGCAGCGTGAGGGGTGCGAGCAGCACGGCAAGGCCGACGGCAGCAGCGATGGCTGCGTCGACGGCGGCGAGGATCGCGACGAGAAGGCGTTGCATGTCCCTTCGAGACTACGACGAGAATCCTCCGGGTCCGCGTGGGCGCGCGCGACGCGCGCGGACACGATATCTTCTCCAAGGAGGTTTTACCCGAATGACTACTGCTCCCCCGTCCACTTCCCAGCAGACCGCGGAACCGAAGAACGCCCTGGATAGGTTCTTCGAGATTACCAAGCGCGGCTCGACCATCGGCACGGAGATCCGGGGCGGTGTCGTGACCTTCGTCACGATGGCGTACATCGTGATCCTCAACCCGATCATCCTGTCCACCGCCGACATCGAGGGCACGGTCCTCGACGGCGGCGCCGTCGCGGCGGCCACCGCGCTGACCGCCGGCGTGATGACGCTGCTGTTCGGCATCGTCACCCGCCTGCCGTTCGCGTTCGCCGCGGGTCTGGGCATCAACGCCTTCCTCGCGTTCTCCGTCGTCGGCTCGGTGACCTGGCCCGAGGCCATGGCCCTGGTCATGATCAACGGTGTCGTCATCGTGCTGCTGGCCGCGACCGGTCTGCGCAAGATGATCTTCGACGCCGTGCCCGTGCAGCTCAAGCTCGCGATCACGGTCGGCATCGGCCTGTTCATCGCGTTCATCGGCTTCGTCAACGCCGGCTTCGCCTCGGCGACCGGCGCGCAGTCCCCGCCGCTCGAGCTGGGCCTGGGCGGCTCCGTCGCCACGCTGTCGACACTGCTGTTCGTCATCACGCTGTTCATCGGCGGCGCGCTGATCGCGCTGCGCGTCAAGGGCGCCATCCTCATCGCTATCGTCGGCGGCACGGTGCTCGCCGTGATCGCCAACGCGATCTGGCCCAACGCCGGTCTCGGGTTCGACTTCTCCGGCGGGATCATGAGCATCCCCGACCTGAGCCTGATCGGGAACGTCGACTTCGCGTTCGATCTCGAGAAGGTCGGCGTCGTCGCCCTCGTGATGTTCGTCTTCACCCTCGTTTTCTCGAACTTCTTCGACGCCATGGGAACCATGACCGGCCTCGCCAAGGAGGCCGACCTGGCCGATGAGAAGGGCGACTTCCCGCGCATCAAGTCGGCCCTGGTCGTCGAGGGCGTCGGCGCGATCGTCGGCGGCGCGACCTCGTCGTCGTCGGCCACCGTGTTCGTCGAGTCCGGCTCCGGCATCGGCGAGGGCGCCCGCACGGGCTTCGCCACCTCCGTCACCGGCGTGCTGTTCCTGCTGGCTATGTTCTTCACCCCGCTGACCGGCCTTGTCCCCAGCTCGGTCGCCGCATCCGCCCTCGTCCTCGTCGGCGCGATGATGCTGACCCAGATCAAGAACATCGACTTCACCGACTTCCGCGTGCTGCTGCCGGTGTTCCTGACGGCCACGGTCATGCCGCTGACCTACTCGATCGCGAACGGCATCGGCGCGGGCTTCGTCGCCTGGATCGTGCTGCACGCCTTCTCCGGCAAGGCCAAGACGGTGCACCCGCTGCTGTGGATCGTCGGCATCGGCTTCGTGCTGTTCTTCGCCCGCGGCCCCCTGGAGACGGTCTTCGGCGTCGCCTGAGCCGCGCTCCTGACAGAACCGCGTCGAGACCTCGGTCTCGGCGCGGTTCTGTCGTCTTCCGACTCCCGAATAAAAAGTAACGAAAAGGTCTCGACGTCCGACTCCGCGTCTGTCAGGATCGGGCCATGAGACTTCGCCGTCGACGCCTCTGGGGCCTGGTGCTCCTCAGCGCAGGCATCTGGGGGGCCGTCACGACCGCGGTCGCCCCGCCCGCATCCGCCGCAGCCGTCATCCACCCCGTCTCGTCGATGGCAACAGCCGTGCCACCGAGCGCACTGCGCGACCTCGTGACCCTCCGCCCGTTCACGGAACTGCACTCCCCCGGTAAGACCGGGCTCGTGATCGCCCACCGCGGTAATTCCGCCCAGGCCCCTGAGAACACTCTCCCCGCCTTCGCCTCGATGGCAGCTGCCGACGCCGCCTACCTGGAGCTCGACATCAGACTCTCCGCCGACGGCATCCCCATGGTCATCCATGACGCGACCGTCGATCGCACGACCGATGGCACCGGGAATGTCAGCGAGATGACCGCCCGCGAGCTGCGTGCGCTCGACGCCGGATCCTGGTTCTCCGAGGACTTCCGTTCCACCCGCATCCCGACGCTCGCCGAAGCTCTCGAGCATGCCGCCGCCCACCGACAGGACGTGCTCATCGAGTACAAGGGCTCCTGGAAGCGCTCCGATATCCGCACGACCATGAAGCTCATCGCATCCGCCGGCCTCGAGCGCCGCGTGATCGCGCAGAGCTTCAGCCGCCGCACGGTCGCGAACATCGCCGCGGTCGCACCGGACGTGCCCCTCGGCTGGCTCACCCACGACCTCGACACGCTGGCCGTTCACACCGCCCTGACGATCGGCGCGGACGCGGTGAACCCCGCCACCGCGACCGCCGACACCGTGGCTCTCGCGCACCGCGCAGGCCTCGGCGTCTTCGTCTGGACGCACGATGAGGATGCCGCATGGGAGGCCTATACGCAGATGGGCGTCGACGGCATCATCACGAACCGTCCCGGTGCGCTGACGGCGTGGTCGGAGGGATCGCGCGGCGGCGCACCGCATCCGGTGCATGCGCGAGCCGACCTCGCCCCCCGGGCATAGAAGAAGGCCCCGGGGTGGAGCCCGGGGCCTTCTCCTTCAGCTTACCTCAACTCAGAGGGCTTCGATGATCTCACGCATGAGAGCAGCCGCCTCGGACGGCGTCTTGCCGACCTTGACGCCCGCGGCCTCGAGGGCCTCCTTCTTCGCCTGAGCGGTGCCCGCCGAGCCGGAGACAATGGCGCCGGCGTGGCCCATGGTCTTGCCCTCGGGAGCGGTGAAGCCCGCGACGTAACCGACGACCGGCTTGGTGACGTTGGCCTTGATGTAGTCGGCCGCACGCTCCTCGGCGTCGCCGCCGATCTCGCCGATCATGACGATCGCCTGGGTCTCGGGGTCTGCCTCGAACGCGGCGAGCGCATCGATGTGCGTGGTGCCGATGACGGGGTCGCCGCCGATGCCGATGGCGGTCGAGAAGCCGAGGTCGCGCAGCTCGTACATCATCTGGTACGTCAGGGTTCCCGACTTCGACACCAGGCCGATCGGGCCCTTGCCGGTGATGTTGGCCGGGGTGATGCCGACGAGCGCCTCACCGGGGGTGATGATGCCGGGGCAGTTCGGGCCGATGATGCGGGTCTTGTTGCCCTTGCTCTTGGCGTAGGCCCAGGCCTCGGCCGAGTCGCCCACCGGGACGCCCTCGGTGATGACGACGAGCAGGGGGATCTCGGCGTCGATGGCCTCGATCATGGCGCTCTTGGTGAAGGCGCCGGGGACGAAGGCGATCGACACATCGGCGCCGGTCTCCTTCATGGCCTCTTCGACCGAGCCGAAGACGGGCAGCTCGATGGCGTTGCCGTCCTTGTCGGTGTGCGCGACGGTCGTGCCGGCCTTGCGGGCGTTGACGCCGCCGACGACCTGGGTGCCGGCCTTGAGCATGAGGGCGGTGTGCTTGGTGCCCTCGCCGCCGGTGATGCCCTGGACGATGACCTTGGAATCCTTGTTCAGGAAGATCGACATATCTCTAATCCTTTTCTGAGGTCTCGAAGTCTCAGGCGTTCGCCAGAGCGGCGGCCTTGTCGGCGCCCTCGTCCATGGTGGCGGCGAGGGTGACGAGCGGGTGGGCGTACTCGGCGAGGATCGCGCGACCCTCTTCGACGGCGTTGCCGTCGAGGCGCACGACGAGCGGCTTGGAGGCCGTGTCGCCGAGGGTCTCGAGGGCGCCCTTGATGCCGTTGGCGACAGCGTCGCAGGCGGTGATTCCGCCGAAGACGTTGACGAAGACGCTCTTGACCTGCGGGTCGCCGAGGATGACGTCGAGGCCTGCGGCCATGACGGATGCCGAAGCGCCGCCGCCGATGTCGAGGAAGTTGGCGGGTTTGACGCCGCCGTGGTTCTCGCCGGCGTAGGCGACGACGTCGAGGGTCGACATGACCAGACCCGCGCCGTTGCCGATGATTCCGACCTCGCCGTCGAGCTTGACGTAGTTCAGGCCCGACTCCTTGGCCTTGGCCTCGAGCGGGTCGGCGGCGTCCTTGTCCTCGAGCTCTTCGTGCTCGGGGTGGCGGATCTCGCTGGCGTTGTCGTCGAGCGTGACCTTGCCGTCGAGGGCGACGATCGAGCCGTCCTCGGTGCGCACGAGCGGGTTGACCTCGACGAGGGTCGCGTCCTCGCCCTTGTAGACGTCGTAGAGCTTGACGAAGACGTCGGAGACCTTCTCGATGAGGTCCTCGGGGAAGTTCGCGGCGCGGGCGATCTCGACGGCCTTGTCCTTGTCGATGCCCGTCAGTGGGTCGACCTCGATGCGGGCGAGAGCCTCGGGCTTCTCGACGGCGAGCTGCTCGATCTCCATGCCGCCCTCGACCGAGCACAGGCTCAGGTAGGAGCGGTTGGCGCGGTCCAGCAGCACCGAGAAGTAGAACTCCTCGGCGATGGCCGCACCCTGTGCGACCATGACGCGCTTGACGACGTGGCCCTTGATGTCGAGGCCGAGGATGGCCTTGGCCGCCTCATAGGCCTCTTCCGGGGTCTTGGCGACCTTGACGCCGCCGGCCTTGCCGCGGCCGCCGGTCTTCACCTGAGCCTTGACGACGACGACGCCGCCGATCTTCTCCGCTGCCGCTTTCACCTCCTCGGGGGTGTCCGCGACGATGCCGGCGAGGACCGGCACTCCGTACTTCTCGAAAACGTCTCGTGCCTGGTACTCGTACAGATCCACTGTGCTTCCTTCGCTGGGCTGCGGTCCGGAAAGTCTCTCGATGTCGAGACATCAACCAGTATTGAATCTTACTACTCCTGCCCCCTGTGGGGCTCCACCGGTGTCGCGCGCTGCGCGCGTTAGGCTTCCGTCTATGTCAGAGACTGCACAGCCGCGCACCGGCGTGGTGGGCGCCGCCCTCGAGCTCTTCCGCACGCAGGGGTTCGAACAGACCTCCGTCGAGCAGATCGCGCGGGCCGCGGGCGTCTCGCGTTCGACATTCTTCCGGCACTTCGGAGGCAAGGAGGACGTGGTCTTCGCCGATCACGAGGCTCTGTTGGACGAACTGCGGGGCTTCTTCGCCCCGGGGCATCCGGATCCGTGGGAGGCGGTGTGCCGAGCATCCCAGCACGTCTTCGCGCATTTCGCGAACGATCCGGAGCTGGCCCGTCAGCGATACCAGGTGGTTCGCGAGGTCCCGGCGCTGCGCGAGCGCGAGATCATCACGGTCTTCCGTTATGAGCGCCTCTTCGACGAGTACCTGCGACGCGCGCTCCCCGGGGTCGACCCGGTGGATGCCGTCGGCTTCGCCGCGACCGTGACCGCGGTGCACAACCACGTGCTGCGCCAGTTGCTGCGCGGGACGAAGAAGGTCGCACCCGCGGTTCTCCAGAACGCTCTGGACGACGTGCGCCGCCGCTATGGCGTCCTGCCGGATGCCGCGGAAGACGGCGCCGATGCGATGATCGTCGCCGTCTTCCCCCGGGCGATGCCCCTGTCCGAGGTCTCGCGCCGCCTGCAGTCCGAGTTGGAGCGGTGACGGCTCAGAAGCAGCCGCACTTGCCGGCGGCGTTCTTCACCATGAAGCAGTCGGTGCACACGCCGTAGTCGCGCTCCTCCACGGGCGTGGCCTTGGGCGCACGCGGTGCCGCGGGAGCGGCGGGCTTGCGGGCGGCTGCCTTCTTCGCGGGGACGACCGGACGCAGCTCGCTGGGGTGCGAGACGTACAGATAGGGCGGGCGGCCCTCACTGGGGAGCATGCGCATCGGAGTCGTGCCGATGTAGATCGGCTCGTCCTCGGTGAAGCCGTTCGTGTAGGTCTTGCCGATGTGCAGGGATGCTCCGGTGCCACGGCGGATCGCCTCGATGTAGCGGCCGCGGTCGATGTAGCTGGAGATGCCGATCGCGTCGGTGATCGCGGTGATGAACTCGTGATTCACCGGATCGATCCGGTGCGCGCGCAGAGCCTCCGGAAGATTGCGGTACGGACGGGAAGTGCCTGCGGGCGTCGGCCCCTGGATCTCTTTCATCACTGTCGATTATCGCGCGTTCGAGCTGAACGCCCGCTCGGGATATCGATCCGCGGGGCCGCGCTCCGTGCCAGACTGGCGACATGGCGCGTGCGACGATCATCGGAAGCGGCCCGAACGGACTCGCGGCGGCGGTCTCGCTGGCGCGGGCCGGTTACGAGGTACGGGTGCTCGAGGCGGCCGACGCGATCGGCGGCAGCACGAGAACCGCCGCCTCGACGCTGTCGGGTTTTCGGCACGACGTCGGATCCGCGGTGCATCCGAATGCCTTCGCCGCCCCGTTCTTCCGCGCTTTCGGGATGCCGGAACGCGTCGACTGGGTCGTGCCGGAGATCTCCTACGCGCACCCGCTCGATGGGGGCCGTGCCGGCATCGCCTGGCGCGATATCGAGCGCACCGCCGGCGGCCTCGGAGCCGACGCCTCGCGCTGGCTCGCGCTGCTGCGCCCGCTCAGCGCACATATCGACGGCGTCGTCGACTTCACCGGGAATCAGATGCTGCGCATTCCCGCCGAGCCCGTGGCCGCCGCGCGCTTCGCCCTGCGCATGCTCGAGCAGGGTTCCCCTTTCGCCCGGGCCGTCTGGCGCACCGATGAGGCCGCAGCACTTCTCGCGGGCGTTCTCGCCCACCCGCCGACGCGCCAGCCGTCGCTTCCTGCTGCCGCCGCGGGTCTCCTGCTCGCCGCGCAGGGCCACGCGGCCGGCTGGATGTATCCGCGCGGGGGCGCGCAGGCGATCCCCGATGCTCTCGTCGCCGATCTCGAGGAGCATGGCGGCATCGTCGAGACGGGCATGCACGTGCGCGACCTCGGTTCCTTCGACTGGGGAGACCCGCGTCGCGGAGACCTGCTGATGCTGAACACCTCCCCCTCCCTGGCGCTCACGCACCCCGATATCCCCGCCGGCTACGCCCGCGCACTGCGCTCGTACCGGTACGGACCGGCGGCCGCGAAGGTGGACTTCGCCCTCGATGGCCCCATCCCGTGGACGAACCCCGACGTCGCCAACTCTCCGACCGTGCACATCGGCGGCACGCGCGATGAGGTCTGGGCGAGCGAGAACGCCGTCGCGCGCGGGCGCGTCAGCGAACGTCCCTACGTACTCGCGGTGCAGCCCTCGGTGCACGATGACTCCCGCGCCCCGGCGGGCAAGGCCGTGCTGTGGGCGTACATCCACGTCCCCAACGGGTCCGACCTCGATCCGACCGAGCTCATCTGCCGCCAGGTCGAGCGCTTCGCACCGGGCTTCCGCGACCGCATCCTGGCGACGAACGTCGTGCGCGCCACGGATCGCGAGGCGATCAACCCCTCGGATGTCGGCGGCGACATCCTCGCCGGCAAATTCACCCTGCCGCGGGCGATCCGCCGCCCGGTGCTGTCGACGCACCCCTGGCGCACCCCGATGCCCGGGGTGTACCTCGCCTCAGCAGCAACGCCTCCCGGCCCGGGGGTCAACGCGATGGCCGGGTGGCATGCGGCCCGCACCGCCCTCGCGGACGCCGGGCGGCCGGTTCACCTCGGAGACCTCTTCGGCTGACGAAAGACGGCGAGTGCGCTCAGCGCACCGTGCTCACTCGGTGACGTCGACCGCGAGGACGAGCACCGGCGCCAGCGCGTCGCGCTCCACGATGATCGAGGGGCCTGCGGGGTCGAGGATGACCCCCGCCAGTGCGCTGTGCGAGGAGAGCACCTTAGCCAGCTGCTCGGGAGGGAAGGGCAGGGGCTTGTCGCCCCGGCCGAGAGCCACCACCTCGAGCGGGTGCGAGAACAGCTGCAGGAAGCGCTTGCCGTCGGGCGTCTGCGCCTCGGCGATACCGACCTGGCCGTTGCCGCTGCCGTCGTTGACCGCGACCCACGCCTGCGTCTTCGCCAGCGCTTCGCCGACCGTGCGCGCCGTGCCCTGCTCACGCGGAGCGGCGATGAGCCTCTTGAGAGTCATACCCTCATCCGCCTGCTCGAGAGCTTTCGCGAGAACCGCGGTCGGGAAGACCGCACGGTTCACACCCGAGGCGTTGTCGAGGATGATGCCGGCGAACTCACCGGAGACGACCTGCTGGAGCACCGCTGTGACGGGCTGGGCGACCGCCGATGTCGCGGTCGGCTCGGTCTCGCGCTGCACCGAGTCGCGCACAGCGACCGCGGAGCTGAACGCCAGCATGAAGGTGCGCTCACCATCGCGGACGACAGCGATCGACAGCGGCTTACCCTCGCTGATCTGCGCACGGGCATCGCCGTGCACACGGAGGTAGAGGTGGCCCTGCATCATCTGACGCAGAACGCCGATGAGCTGCTCGTTGCTCGGTCCCTCGCCGATCTCGGCCAGGGCGTTGCGCAGAAGCACGTTGTCCTTCATGCCCGGGACGGTCTCGGTCTGTTCGGGGGGCATCGCCGGAGCCAGGGGAAGCGTTCGCTTCTCGGGCGCCACCGACGTCGCAGGAGGAGCCGTCTTGGTCTGGGCGGGCCGCGCCGGGGCTGCCTGCGGCGCGTCCGGATCGGGAAGGGCGACTTCCGGGCCGGCATTGGCGCCGACGCCGCGGAATGCCTGCACGGAGATCCCGATCTGCGGCACCTGCTCGGCGTCTTCCTCCACCGGCGAGGTGTCATTCGCCTCGGGAGCATCGGTCAGCGGCGTCGACTCCGCAACAGCGTCATCGGTCTTCTTGCGGCGTGAGAACAGTGCCATGCCTGTCAGCCTAGCCCGGGCCGGGCCGCTCCCCGGCACTCGGCGGCTCCGCAGCGCCGAATGCGCGAGGCCGGCGCGATGTCAGAGCTTCTCGATGGGCGCGATCTTGATCAGCAGCTTCTTGAGACCCGCGCTGTCGAAGCGCACGTGCGCGATGCGCTTGGCGCCCTCGCCGGTGACGTTGTCGACGCGGCCGTCGCCGAAGTCGGCATGGCGGATGCGGTCGCCGACGGCGAGCTCGAGGTCGCCGTTGTCGCGCACCTTACTGGTCACGGTGTTCGGGAAGCGATCGAGGGAGGTCGACAACGGGGCGAGCCCGTCGCGCTTGGCCAGGGGTTTCGGTGCGAAGCGATCATCACCGCTCGAACCGAAGCCGCCGGAGCCGAAGCCGCCGCGTCGGGCGTTCAGCGTTCGCGACGACGATCCTCCGCGGGAGTTGACGTCGCCCGGCGACTGCCGCCAGTCGATGAGCTCGGCGGGGATCTCCTGCAGGAAGCGGCTGGGCATCGCGACGGTGACCTCCCCGAACTGGGCGCGGGTCATCGCGAGGGTCAGGTGCAGGCGCTTGCGGGCACGCGTGATGCCGACGTAGAAGAGCCGGCGCTCCTCCTGCGGGCCACCGGGTTCTCCGGCCGAGATGCGGTGCGGGATGAGATCTTCCTCGATGCCCGTGACGAAGACGGCGTCGAATTCGAGGCCCTTGGCGGTGTGCATCGTCATCATCGAGACCGTGCCGGACTCGTCGTCGAGATCGTCGGCGTCGGAGACGAGCGCCACTTCGGTGAGGAAGTCGACGATCGTGCCCTGCGGGTTGTTGCGGGCGAAGTCGCGGGCAACCGCGACGAACTCGTCGAGGTTCTCCACGCGCGCCTCGTCCTGGGGGTCGCGGCTCGCGCGCAGCGTGTCGAGGTATCCGCTCTGAGAGAGCAGGAGGCTCAGCCCCTCGGCCACGGCGGTCGCGGGCGGCACCTCGCCGGAGGCGGGGAGCAGGATCTCGGTGGCCTCGTTCAGCACCGCATCGAGCTTGCCGATCGCGCCCTGGATCTTCGGGCCGACACCCAGCTGCGAGGGGACGGACAGCGCGGCGCGGAAGCTGAGGCCGTTCGTCTCGGCGAAACGGGCGATCGCGGTCTCGGTGACGTCGCCGATGCCGCGGCGCGGCTTGTTGAGGATGCGGCGCACGGACATGTCGTCGGCGGGATTGACCACGGCGATCAGATAGGCGAGCGCGTCCTTGATCTCGGCGCGGTCGTAGAACTTCGTGCCGCCCATGATCTTGTAGGGGACGGCCGAGCGGATGAAGATCTCCTCGAGCGCGCGCGACTGCGAGTTGGTGCGGTAGAAGACCGCCATCTCGGAATAGGGGACACCGGCACGGCGGAGGGTTTCGACCTCGTCGGCCACGAACTGCGCCTCGTCGTGCTGCGAGTAACCGGTGAAGCCGATGATCTTGTCGCCGGCTCCCTTATCGCTCCACAGCTTCTTGTCCTTGCGGTCGAAGTTGTTGCCGATCACGGCGTTGGCCGCCGACAGGATGTTCTGCGTCGAGCGGTAGTTCTGCTCGAGCAGCACGACCTTCGCGCCGGGGAAGTCACGCTCGAACTCGCTGATGTTGCGGATATCGGCGCCGCGGAAGGCATAGATCGACTGGTCGGAGTCGCCGACGACGGTCAGCGATGCCCCGGCGGTGTCAGCGGATGCCGGAGCAGGGGCGTCGAAGATCATCATGCCGCTGTCGCCGTAGGGCTCCGCCGCGGTCTCGCCCGAGACCGGCCGGGTCAGCTCGTGGATGAGCGAGTACTGCGCGTGGTTCGTGTCTTGGTACTCGTCGACGAGGATGTGGCGGAAACGTCGGCGGTAGACGTCGGCGACGTGCGGGAACGCCCGGAAGAGGTAGACCGTCTGGCCGATCAGGTCATCGAAGTCGAAGGCGTTCGCCTTGCGCAGATTGCGCTGGTAATCGGAGAAGATCTCGACGAACAGGCGCTCGGCCGGATCGCTCATATTGGCGTCGCGCGCATAGGACTCGGCATCCGCCAGCTCGTTCTTGAGCTTGGAGATGCGCGACTGCACGGAAGCCGGGGTCAGACCGTAGGCGTCGGCCTGGTGCTCTTTCACAAGGCGCTTGATGAGCGCGCGAGAGTCGCCCGAATCGTAGATCGTGAACGACTTCGTGAAGCCGAAGTGCTCGGCCTCGCGGCGGAGGATGCGCACGCAGGCGGAGTGGAACGTCGAGATCCACATGCCTCGGGCGGCCTCGCCCACGATGCCCTCGACGCGCTCGCGCATCTCGCCCGCTGCCTTGTTCGTGAAGGTGATCGCGAGGATCTGGCTCGGCCATGCCTCGCGATTGCGGAGCAGCAGGGCGATGCGCCGGGTGAGGACGCTCGTCTTGCCGGAACCGGCGCCGGCGACGATGAGCAGGGCGGGCCCGCGGTGGGTCACCGCCTCGAGCTGCTGCGGATTCAGGCCCGCAGTGAGGTCGTCGGAGCCCGCCGATCCGGCGGTGGGGGGAACGATGAGAGGCGCGTCGGTCATGTCACCATCGAGTCTAGGCGGCGGCACCGACATCGACCGCTCGGTCTCAGCCCCGGAAGAAGGCCACCCCGAGATCCGCGTGATCGACGAAGACGCCATCGACCCCGGTCGCGGCGATCGCCGCCCACTCCGATTCATAGTCCCCGAAGGCGCTCTTGCCCCCGCCCGTGCGGAACTCGGCGGACAGATAGGCGTTCTCGGGCCGCGCGGTCCAGGTGAACACCTTCAGCCCGCGGGCGTGCGCATCGGCCACGATCGTGTTGCCGTGCGCCAGGAGCATCTTCTTGTTCACGCTGATGCCGTCGACGCTGCCGATCAGACGGTCCAGCCCCGCCCCCGTGACGACCGTCTTGTAGGAGTCGGCACGCTTGCCGTGCACGACGAGCTGGTCGTAGGGGCGTCCGGATGCCTCGATCAGATAGATGTACGAGGCCGCGATCCCCGCGGCGCGCAGCTGCGCGAGCACGGTCGACTCGAAGGATTCAATGGTCAGGGGCAACTCGCCCTCCGCCCACCCCGCCTCGCGCAGATCGCGGTCGATGAGCGGTGCGAGATCGAGTCCGATGCTCGCGAAGTACGTGGCGTGCTTGACCTCGAGCACGATCCCGATCTCGCGCCCGTGCTCCGCGGACGCGGCACGCACCAGATCGAGCAGATCCGTCAGCCGCAGCATCGGCTGGGTATCGTCGAAGCTCGCGCTGGACCGGCGCAGTGCGGGCAGGCGCTCGCGCACGCGCAGCGTGGAGAGCTCCGCCCAGGTGAAGTCCTCGGTGAACCACCCGGTCAGCGACTGCCCGTCGATGCGCTTGGTGGTCCGGCGTTCGGCGAACTCGGGGCGGTCCACGACATTCGTCGTCCCCGAGATCTCGTTCTCATGACGGATGACGAGAACACCGTCCTTCGTCGCGACGACGTCGGGCTCGACAGCATCCACACCCATCGCGAGCGCCAGCTCATAGGAGGACCGGCTGTGCTCCGGACGGTAGCCCGGCGCACCCCGGTGGCCGATGACGAGAGGCGACTTCCTGGGCATGATCTCAGCGTAGAACACCCCGTGCATAGCATCCGCCGGTATCGTTGAGGCAAGCGACCTTCAACCACCTTCGGAGTGAGGCCCACCCATGAGCAATTTCGCCTTCAACAACCCGGCTTTCCAGAAGCAGGACCCGCGCAACGTCGCCACCTACCCCGGGGCACCCGGTGTTCAGGGCGCGCAGACGGCGTCGTTCCAGCACGCGTCGATGGATACCGCGGCCAATGCCCAGCTCGAGGGCATGTACGCCGCCCCTCCCGCAGGCGCCATCGAGACCGACCGCATGACGGTCGAAGACACCGTGTGGAAGACCGCCGGCCTCTTCGGCATCCTGCTGGTCACGGCCGTCGTCGGCTGGGTCTGGACGCTGAGCTCGCTGCCCGCGACCGGTCAGCCGAACATGGCGCCCTGGATCATCGGAGCCCTCGGCGGATTCGTGCTCGCGATGGTCATCACCTTCACCTCGCGCAAGAAGGTGCGCCCCGCACTGATCTTCGGCTACGCAGCCCTCGAGGGCCTCTTCATCGGCGGCATCTCGGCCTACTTCGAAGTGATCTGGCCGGGCATCGTCCTGCAGGCGACGCTGGCCACGGTCGCCGTCGTCGGCGTGACCCTCGCCCTCTTCGCCAGCGGCAAGATCCGTGCTAGCGCGAAGATGACGAAGGTCTTCATGATCGCCATGATCGGCTACCTCGTCTTCTCGGTGCTGAACCTCATCCTCATGTGGACCAACGTCCTCCCCGCCGGCACCGGCTTCGGTCTGCGCAGCACCGAGATCATGGGCATCCCCCTCGGACTCATCATCGGCGTGCTCGTCGTCTTCATGGCGGCGTACTCGCTGGTCATGGACTTCGACCAGATCCAGCAGGGCGTGCGCAACGGCGCACCCCGCCAGTTCGGCTGGGTCGGCGCCTTCGGCATCATGGTGACCGTCGTCTGGCTCTACGTCGAGATCCTGCGCATGATCGCGATCCTGCGCGGAAGCGACTGACCCCTCGACACTGAAAAGGCCCCGTCTCCTCGAGACGGGGCCTTATTCATACGCTCTACCGGAGAGCGTCGAGCGAGGCGCGGATCGCCGCGGCGCTGTCTTGCAGCATCTGCTCCTCCTCGGCTGACATCGGCGTCTCCGCCAGCGGGTGCGCGCCGGTCGCTGAGACGACCGATGGCACCGAGAGCGCGACGCCGTCGATCCCGTGCACGCCGTCGAGCACCGTCGCCACCGGCATCACCGCGTGCTCGTCGTGTAGCACCGCCTCCACGATGCGGGCGCAGCTCACGCCGATCGCAAGATTCGTTGCGCCCTTCCCACGGATGACCGCGTAGGCCGCATCCCGAACATCCACGGCGATCTCGGTGAGCTCCTCGGCCGTGAAAGGGGCCTGCTCGCCGCACCAGTCGAGGATCGGCACCGGTCCGATCCTCGCGTTCGACCACAGCGGGAACTCCGTGTCGCCGTGCTCACCGACGATGTCGGCGTGGACGCTCGCGGTGCTCACGCCGGCGCGCTCGGCGAGACGCCAGCGCAGGCGCGAAGTGTCGAGCACCGTGCCGGATCCGAAGATGCGCGACGCCGGAAGGCCCGTCGCCCGCTGCGCGACGACCGTCATGACATCCGCCGGATTCGTGACGATGAGGAACACCGCATCCGGCGCGTGCTCGACGAGCATCGGCATGAGCGACTCGATGATCGCCGCGTTCGTCGCCGCGAGCTCCATGCGCGTCTGCCCCGGCTTCTGCTTCGCCCCGGCCGTGACGACCACGACATCGCTGCCGTCGATGACAGCAGGGTCCGAGCCCCCGCTGACCGACGGGCCGGTGAACTGCGTGCCGTGGGAGAGGTCGAGCACCTCGGCATCCACCTTCTCCTGGGCGATGTCGAACAGGGCGACCTCACCCGCGCTCCCCCGGATGAGCGCCGCATACGCGACGCTCACTCCGACACTGCCTGCTCCGACGACGGTCAGCTTCGTACGTGCGCTTCTCATGCGCCCAGTCTGCCCGAGCATGACGCAATCCCACATCCGCGGCTGCTCCGCAACCCCCTGGAGTGGTTCACGCGCCCCGGGTGATGCTGGGTTCACCGCTACAGAACAGGAGCACACATCATGGGCTTTCTCGGTTTTCTCCTCCTCGGTCTCATCGCCGGCGCGATCGCGAAGATGATCCTCCCCGGCAAGCAGGGCGGCGGCTGGTTCGTCACGCTCATCCTCGGCGTCGTCGGCGCTTTCCTCGGCGGATGGCTCGGCGGCATGATCTTCGGTCGTGGCCTCACCGAGTTCTTCGACCTCGGCACCTGGGCCCTCGCGATCGGCGGTTCGATCATCGTTCTTCTCATCTACGGGCTGATCGCCGGCCGCGGCAGCAAGACCGCTGCCTGACGGCGCCTCCGGAACGCCGACGGCCGGTGAGCGCATCGCTCACCGGCCGTCGGCGTTCGAGCTCAGACGAGCTCGTCGCGGGTCACTCCCACTCGATGGTCCCCGGGGGCTTCGAGGTCACGTCGAGGACGACGCGGTTGACGTCCCGGACACCATTCGTGATGCGGTTGGAGATCTTCGACAGCACGTCGTAGGGCAGACGGGTCCAGTCGGCGGTCATCGCATCCTCGCTGGAGACCGGACGCAGCACGATCGGGTGACCGTAGGTGCGGCCGTCGCCCTGCACGCCCACCGAGCGGACGTCGGCGAGCAGCACGACGGGGCACTGCCAGATCTCGTTGTCGAGGCCGGCCTTCGTCAGCTCCTCGCGGGCGATGGCGTCCGCCTCGCGGAGGATCTCGAGGCGGTCGCGGGTGACCTCTCCGACGATGCGGATGCCGAGGCCGGGGCCGGGGAACGGCTGACGGCCGACGATCGCCTCGGGCAGGCCGAGGTCGCGGCCGATCTGGCGGACCTCGTCCTTGAAGAGGGTGCGCAGCGGCTCGATGAGCTCGAAGTCGAGGTCATCGGGCAGGCCGCCGACGTTGTGGTGGGACTTGATGTTCGCGGTGCCGGCGCCGCCGCCGGACTCGACGACGTCGGGGTACAGCGTGCCCTGCACGAGGAACTTGATGGGCTCGCCCTCGGCCTTGGCCTCGTCGACGAGCTCGCGCTGCACCTTCTCGAACACGCGGATGAACTCGCGACCGATGATCTTGCGCTTCTGCTCGGGGTCGGTGACGCCCTCGAGGTGGCCGAGGAAGGTGTCGGCCGCGTCGACGGTGATCAGGCGGACGCCCGTGGATGCCACGTAGTCCTGCTCGACCTGCTCGCGCTCGCCCTTGCGGAGGAGCCCGTGGTCGACGAAGACCGCGGTGAGCTGGTCGCCGATGGCCTTGTGCACGAGAGCGGTGGAGACCGCGGAGTCGACGCCTCCGGAGAGCGCGGAGATGACCCGCGCCGAGCCGACCTGCTCGCGGATGCGCGCGACCTGCTCCTCGATGACGTTGCCGCTGTTCCAGTCGGCGGCGAGGCCTGCAGCCTTGTGCAGGAAGTTCTCGATGATCTCCTGGCCGTGGTCGGAGTGCTTGACCTCAGGGTGCCACTGCACGCCGTAGAAGCACTTCTCGTCGCTGCCGAAGGCAGCGACCGGGGTGTCTGCGGTCGAGGCGAGCACCTCGAAGCCGGCGGGAGCCTGCGAGACCTGATCGCCGTGGCTCATCCACACGTTCTGCGTGGTGGGCTGACCGCCCAGCAGTACGCCGCCGTCGTTCGCGACGACCGCGTCGGTGGCGCCGTACTCGCGCAGGCCGGTGTTGGCCACCTCGCCGCCGAGGGCACGGGCCATGACCTGGAAGCCGTAGCAGATGCCGAGGGTGGGGATGCCGAGATCGAAGATCGCCGAATCGAGCTTCGGCGCGCCCTCTTCGTACACCGACGACGGACCGCCGGAGAGGATCAGGGCGACCGGGTTCTTCTCGGTGATCTCAGCGGCGGTGACCGTGTGGGGCACGATCTCGCTGTAGACGCCGGCCTCACGAACCCGACGCGCGATCAGCTGCGCGTACTGCGCACCGAAATCGACGACGAGAACGGGCCGCTGGGCAGTGTCGGCGCTCATCGCGCTGCCTCCTGGGTTGCGGTCGCAGAGGCGGATGCCTCTTCACGGGACGCGAGATACGTTTTGACCTCGCGAGAGATCTTGGCCTCCATGATGAAGGACAGCACGGGCACCACGCCGCCGAGTGCGAGCACGATGAAGCGACGGAAGGGCCAGCGCATCAGGCTCCACAGGCGGAAGATGGAGAAGAGATAGACGACGTAGAACCAGCCGTGCGCCACGAGAATCATCAGCGAGAGGTTCGTTCCTCCGGCGGTGTCGCCCGTCGAGAGCATCTTGCAGTCCATGCCACCGGGGACGAACAGCGAGAACCACTCGCAGCCGTCCTGCACGATGACCGGCGCGAACCACAGGAAGCCGCCGTCGCCGCCGGCGAAGAGCTCGAGATGGATGGGCGTGTACTTGAAGATCATCTCGGCCAGCAGCAGGATCAGCATGACGCCGGTGATGATGGATGCCACCTGGTAGAACGTCAGCGCTCCCCGGATCTTCGGGAAGGACGATTCTTTCGGCTCACGCATGGATACCAGTCTAGTCGCGGCCCGGCTGTGCTCCTGCCGGGCGTCAGAGCGATGATGGCGGAGACCACCGTGCGCTCCGGTGGTCTCCGCCATCATCGATCGGTCAGCCGAACAGCAGCTTCCACAGCCAGTCGATGATGTCCTTGATGATCCCGCCGATCCCCCCACCGGACTTCATCACGGTGATGCCTGCGGAGGCCTGCCCCGCATCGTCCTCGGTCGCGACGACCCTGTAATCACCGGCATCCGTCTTCTTCGGCACGGTCACGCTCGTGCGGAACGTTCCTTCATCGCGCACCGTCACCGTCGTCAGCTTCACGGCACTGCCCGTCGAGGACTGCAGAGTCAGCGTCACGCGCGCGCCCGGTGTGAAGTCCGCACCGGCGACGGTGACCGAGCCGCCGGGCTTCACAGCCCCCGGCGTCACCGTGAGCGTCCCTTCGAAGCCTCCGGTGTCTTCACCGGCGATCGGGAACGGGACCTGCACGACGGTCGCGCCGGCCGTGATGGTGAGCGACTGCTCGCCCGTGAGGCCCTCGGGAACCGTGAACGTCAGGCTCGCCCGGCCCGCCTCGTCCGTCGTGTCGACGACCGCGGCATCCACCGCGCCCGTGGCGAGCACGGAGTCGCCGATGGAGACCGAGACCTCGTCGGGCTGAGCCTCGCCGGCGCTGAACGCGAGCGAGGAGAGATCGATCGTGACCTCTTCGCCGCCCTCGTAGGCCTCGTCCGCCGGTGCGCTCAGCACCACGCCGACGGCGCGCTGCGCGAGGTCGGGAGCGGCCTCGCCGTTCGCGTCGAACCAGTCGACCATCGCGGCCAGGTCGCTGCGGCCGGTATCGGCGAGGTTCGTTCCCTCGGCGAGGGTGAAGAAGTTATCGCCGCCCGCCGCGAGGAAGGAGTTCGCGGCGACGCTGTAGCTCGCCTGCGGGTCGATCGGCTCGCCGTTCAGCGTGATCGCCGTGATGCGCTCCCCCGCTGCCGCGGTCGGATCGTAGGTGTAGTGCAGGCCCTCCGAGACGCCGAGCTTGAGGAACGGACGGCTGGCGCCAGCCGGCTGCCACTGCTCCTCCAGGACGCTCTTCAGCTGCGCGCCGGTGAGATCGAGCGTGACGAGCGTGTTGGCGAACGGCTGCACCGTCGCCGCCTCGCGGAAGGTCACGTTGCTGTCCGGGTCGCCCTCGCCGCTGGAGGCGAAGGCGAGGTTCGCTCGGATCCCACCCGGGTTCATCAGGGCGATGTCCGCCCCCGTCGCCCAGCGGTGCACATCGGCCACGAAGTTGCCGATCGTCGACTCGCCGCCGCGGTTCTCTGAGCCGTCGCTCTGCCGGGCGCGGTTGAAGTCCGCGGTGATCGAGCCGACGGATTCGGCGCCGAGGACATCGGCCTCGGCGACGGCCGCGTCGACGATGTCCTGCACGGCGGTGACCGCGGGGTACAGCGCGGCACCGTCCTTCGTCAGCGGCTTGATCTCGTTCGTGATGGAGAGGAGCTCCTTCGTGCCCGGGTCGACCGTCAGGTTCATCAGGCCGAAGTTCTCGCCGTACTGGCCCGCCGAGACGACCGGACGGCCGTCGATGACGTGGTTGTAGGCGAGGTGGGTGTGGGCCGAGACGATGGCCGAGACACTGTCGTCGACACCGGCGACGATCTCGCCCAGCGCCGATTCCGGTGTGATGGCGTCGAGCTCCGCAGAGCTCGCCCCCTCGTGCACGAGCAGGATCAGCACATCGGCTTCTCCATTGGCCGCATCACCATCGGTGAGGTCGGCGGCGACAGCGTTGACCGAGTCGACGATGCTGCGCACCTCGAGATCGGCGATGCCCTCGGCCGAGACGAGCGATTCCAGCTCCTCCGTGACGGCGCCGATGAATCCGACGCTCACGCCGTCCATCTCCGTCACCCAGGCCGGGGCGAGAGCGGTCTCGCCCGTCTCGGTGATGAAGACGTTCGAGGAGATGTACTCCCAGTCGGCCCGGTCCTGCACCCGATCGCGCAGGTCCTCCCAGCCCTGGTCGAACTCGTGGTTGCCCGCCGCGCTGACATCGAGGCCTGCGGCGTTGAGCGCATCGATCGTCGGGTTGTCGTCGGCGATGAACGAGGTGAAGGTGGATGCTCCGATCAGGTCGCCCGCGGCGGCGAACACCGTGTTCGGGTTCGCGTCGCGCACCTGCTGCACGGCTCCTGCCAGCACCGCGGCGCCAGCGGCCGCGCCATCCGCCTCGATGCGGCCGTGGAAGTCATTGATCGTGACGATGTCGATGCTGACCGGAGGGATATCGCTGGAGACGCCGACGATCACGGGGTCGTGGTCGCTCGAGCGGAAGGGCGTTCCCGCCTCGGCCGCGCCGAAGGAATAGCCGCGATCGCTCCACTCTGCGGAGTTGATCCCCCACACACCGGTTCCCGTGACCGATTCGGTCAGCGACGGCGACGCGATGGCGTGATCGAGCGAGCCGAGCTCACCATCGAACGTATAGGTGTAGCCCGCGTCGAAGGCCGGCGCGAGGTCGGTCCACCCGGCCTGGGCGAACGCATCGATCGGATCCTCCTGGCCGTAGGCGTTGAAGTCACCCAGCAGCAGCACATCCTCGCTGCCGGTCTCCTCGGCGATCGTCTCGGTGAATGCGAGCAGCGATTCGGCCTGGGCGATGCGGTCGGCGTTGAAGCGCCCCTGACCGTCGGCCGGCTCCGTGCCCGTTCCCGACTTCGACTTGAAGTGGTTCGCGACGACCGACACGATCCGGCCGTCGATGTCGAACGCCTGGGAGATCGGCTCGCGCGCATTGCCCCACACCGACTCATCGGTGATCGTCAGGCTGTCCCCGACGGTCTCGACGGCGTCGGAACGGTAGATGATCGCGTTCGTGATGACGTCCGTCATCGCCGTGCGGTGCAGCGCCTCGGGCGTTGCGACATAGTCCCAGACCTCCGCGCCCGCGGCGTCGTTGAGACCGGCGACGAGATCGGCGACGGCCGTGTCGACCGGATCGCCGAAGTGGACCGAGTTCTCGATCTCCATGAGCGCCACGATCTCGGCATCCAGTGCGTCGATCGCCGCGACGATCTTCGAGCGCTGCGTCTCGAACAACTCCGCGGTCTTCGCACCACGCGCATTCGCGTTCTCGCTCTGCAGGGTCGTGAAGTAGTTGAAGACGTTGAACGCCGCGATCTGCGCATCGCCGCCGACCTCGGGCGCCGCGTCCGTGCGCGGGTTCTCGGAGGCGAATGAGGCCCGGTAGACGTCGTCACTGCTGTCATCGATCGGGACGACCGGCTGCAGGCGCCAGTCCTCGAAGCCGTACTGCAGCACGTAGCCGGCCTCGGCGAACTCGACGCCATCACCGTTTCGCACCGGCTCGTCGATCGTGAAGTAGGGCTGCTCGCCCGGGTGCGCATTGCTCGTGACCTGAGAGTTCCATCCGTCATCGAGGAGGATGCGCGAGGCACGGTTCGCCGCGGCGATCGCGTCGGCGTCGGCGCCGGGTCGCGTCGTCTCGGTGCTCTTGACGTTGAGCTCGCCCGGGTTCAGCCAGAGCGTGCCGAAGTTGTAGAGCTGGTGACTCGAGGCCAGCAGATAGGTGCCGGTGGGGGCCACGAGCATGTTCTCGTAGGCTTCGCGATCCGCTCCGATGACGTTCTCCGGCAACGGGGTGACAGCCGGGACTCCGACGCCCGCCGTCACGATCGACACATCGGCGGCGGATGCCGGGGCGATCTGCGTCTGATCGAAGTACTCGGACACAGCGCCCGTGACGGAGACGAGGTGGCCGATCTCGAGATCGACGTTTTTACCGCCCAGGAAGACGAAGATGCCGTCGGATGCTCCGGGGGTGGCATCCGTCTCTCCACCACTGCCGGCCGTCTGAATCGAGACGCCCTGGTAGCCGCCCGTGCGGTAATCGCCCGTCACGACGCCCTCGACCGTGACGCTCTGCCCGACGAAGGGCGAGACGGCGCCGGTGCCCTGCACCTCGGCGATCGAGACGGCCGTGGGATCAGGATCAGGATCGGTCGGCGCGCCGCCCGAGGACTGCGGGGTGATGGATGCCGTCAGGGAGAAGTCCACACTGTTGTCATCCGTATCGACGCCATCCGTACGGGTGAGCGACTTCACATCCGTGTTGCCCGACGGCGCTGTGGCAGCCGCGGTCTCGAAGGTGTTCGAGGTGCCGTAGCCGAGGAGATCGATCACGCCGTCGACGCCGACCGTCGAACCGGGCGCGAGATTCACCGCCGCGGTGCCTTCGACGAGGGCGATGGTTCCCGTCGTGCCACTGGGCGTCAGCGAGCTGACCAGATCGGCCTCCGGCAGATCCGCACCATTGGCCCCATTGCTGTTGCCCTGCACGAGGTAGTAGCCGCCCGCCGGAATCGATCCCGACAGCGCCGCGACGCCGTTGAAGTTCCCCGTGCCTGTGGCGGAGCGGTACTGCAACGACAGACCGTCGAGCGCGACGGCCTCATCGGTCGGGTTGTACAGCTCGATGAACTTGTGCCGGAACGCGGCGCCCGCGCTACCCCCGGAGAGATAGGCCTCGTTGATCACGACCCCGGTTCCCGCGGTATCCGCCATGGCCGGGACCGCGACGAGGGAGCCGAAGCCCAGGGTGAATGCGCACGTCACCGCGAGCGCGCCCGCGCGCCCCCGTCGTGAGGAGAACAACGATCCGGTGCGCGATGGAGCGCCTTCGAAAGCGGACAACATAAGGGAGCACTCCTCGACATCGACACGAACGAGAGACCTCCTTCACCCTTGTGAGGCGCGGAGGGGGCATCCGTCAGCCGAGCAGCGATGCGCGACGGGAGCACCCGCGAGTGAGCCTATTGCGGGCGGCGGCCGAGTTCAATGGCCTTAACCGAACAGAAACCTGCCGTTCGCCCGGAGGCGTGCACGCCGGGTCAGGGCGATGCTTCCGCGCGCTCCTCGAACTCCTCGACCTCGATCTGCCACCGGTCCTTCGCGAGGCGATACCAGATGTAGAAGGAGAAGCCGGCGAATACAACCCACTCCAACGCGTAGAAGATGTTGAGCCAGTTGACCGTGCCCAGCTCCTCCGGAGCCGGAGACGCGATGTCGACGAGTCCGTCCGGCGCGTCGATCGATGCGAGGTAGGGGCGGTACATCGACAGGCCGTCCGTCTCGTGCCACTGACCGAGCAGCATGGCCGGCGACATCCGGTCCATCTCATAGGGGTCATCCGACGGCGGCAGCGCGGACCCCTCGTCCGAGATGATGCGTCCGGTGATGTCGGCTTCCGCACCCACGGCGCTCTCCTCGAGAACGGCGGCGACGGCATCCGCCTTCTCACGATCCGGGGTCCATCCCAGCGCGACCGCGATCGAGGTGTCATCCGCGACGCGCAGCTGGCCGGTCACCCAGTAACCCGCCTCGCCCTCGTTGTAACGGGCCGAGACCACCAGGAAGTCGCCGCCGATCCACGTTCCCGCCGTCTCGACTCGTTGGCCGACATACGGCTCCGGAAGATACTCGCCCGGTTCGAGGACGTCGCCCAGAGGACGCACCTCCTCGGTGACGCCCACCGGTGCGGGATCGGTGTCGATCGCGCGCTCCAGCTGCCACCGGCCGAGGAACGCGAAGATCCCCGCGACGGCCAGGCAAGCCAGCAGCACGGCGATCCACCGCCCGCGCAGCATGACCTCACGAAGGGTCGGCGCGAACTCCTGCGATGTCGTCACGATGGGCGATGCGTCGCTCAGGACTGCTGGTAGGGGGCGAGGACGACCTCGACGCGCTGGAACTCCTTGAGGTCGGAGTACCCGGTCGTGGCCATCGACTTGCGCAGCGCACCGATGAGGTTCGCCGTGCCGTCGGCGACCGGCGCCGGCCCGTAGAGGATCTCCTCCAGCGTGGCGATGCCGGGCGTCTCGACGCGGCGGCCGCGTGGAAGCTGCGGGTGGTGCGCCTCGGGGCCCCAGTGGAATCCGCGGCCCGGAGCATCCGTCGCGCGGGCGAGTGCGACTCCGAGCATGACGGCGTCCGCACCCATCGCGAGGGCCTTGACGATGTCGCCCGAGGTGCCCACGCCACCATCGGCGATCACGTGCACGTAGCGTCCGCCCGACTCGTCGAGGTAGTCACGGCGCGCGGCCGCGACATCCGAGACGGCCGTGGCCATCGGAGCGTGGATGCCGAGGGTCGCGCGGGTCGTCGACGCCGCTCCCCCGCCGAAGCCGACGAGCACGCCGGCCGCACCGGTGCGCATGAGGTGCAGCGCCGCGGTGTAGGTGGCCGCGCCGCCGACGATCACCGGCACGTCGAGGTCGTAGATGAACTTCTTCAGGTTCAGCGGCTCGGCGACGCTGGAGACGTGCTCGGCCGAGACGGTCGTGCCGCGGATGACGAACAGGTCGACGCCGGCAGCGGCGACCGTGTCGTAGAACTCCTGCGTGTGCTGCGGGGTGAGCGATCCGGCGACGGTCACGCCGGCCTCGCGGATCTCGGCCAGACGCGCGGTGATCAGCTCGGCCTTGATCGGCTCGGAGTACAGCTGCTGCATGCGCACAGTCGCCTTCTCAGCGGGCAGGCCCGCGATCTCGGCGAGCAGCGGTTCGGGGTTCTCGTATCGGGTCCACAGGCCCTCGAGGTCGAGAACGCCCAGGCCGCCGAGCTTTCCGAGCATGATGGCGGTGTGCGGGCTGACGACCGAGTCCATCGGAGCGGCGATGATCGGAGTGTCGAACGAGAAGGCGTCGATCGTCCACGCCGTCGACACGTCCTCGGGGTTCCGCGTCCGTCGGGACGGGACCACCGCGATGTCGTCGAACGTATATGCGCGGGTCGCGCGCTTGCCTCGGCCGATTTCGATGTCCATGCTCACCCCACAAGCCTACCCCGCCCGCGTCGGAGCCCTCCCCGCGGGGATCTCCCACGTATCGAGTCCCGTCTACGCATCGAGCTCCCGTCGTATCTGCGTGGATACGACGGGAGCTCGATGATAAAGCGGGGGCTCGCGGAAGAGTTACTTCTTGTAGTTCGGCGCCTCGACGACGATCTGAACGTCGTGGGGGTGCGATTCCTTGAGGCCTGCTGCCGTGATGCGCACGAACTTGCCACGCGTCTTCAGCTCTTCGATGGTGCGGGCACCGACGTAGAACATCGACTGGCGAAGCCCTCCGACGAGCTGGTACGCCACCGCGGAAACCGGACCGCGGTAAGGAACCTGGCCCTCGATGCCCTCGGGGATGAGCTTGTCATCGCTCGGCACATCGGCCTGGAAGTAGCGGTCCTTCGAGTAGGAGGTCTGCTTGCCGCGAGTCTGCATGGCGCCCAGCGATCCCATGCCGCGGTACTGCTTGAACTGCTTGCCCGACTGGAAGACGATCTCGCCCGGCGACTCGTCCGTGCCCGCCAGCAGCGAGCCCAGCATGACGGCATCCGCACCGGCGACCAGCGCCTTGGCGATGTCGCCCGAGTACTGCAGCCCGCCATCGGCGATCACCGGGATGCCCGCGGGACGCGCGGCGAGGGATGCCTCGTAGACAGCGGTCACCTGCGGGACGCCCACACCCGCGACGACGCGCGTGGTGCAGATGGAGCCCGGTCCGACGCCGACCTTGACGGCGTCGACGCCGGCGTCGACGAGCGCCTGCGCGCCCTGACGCGTCGCGACGTTGCCGCCGATGATGTCGATGTGTTCGAAGGACTCGTCGGCCTTGAGACGCTTGACGAGATCGATCACGCCCTGCGACTGGCCGTTGGCGGTGTCGACGACGAGCACGTCGACACCGGCGTCGCGCAGCGCCTCGGCACGCTCCCAGGCGTCGCCGAAGAATCCGATCGCGGCGCCGACGCGCAGGCGCCCCTGGTCGTCCTTGGTGGCGAGCGGGTACTTCTCGCTCTTGTCGAAGTCCTTGATGGTGATGAGGCCGGCGAGCTTGCCGTCGTCGTCGATCAGCGGCAGCTTCTCGACGCGGTGCTTGGCGAACAGCGCGATGACTTCGCCGGCGGCGACGCCGACGGGCGCCGTGACGAGGTTCTCGCTCGTCATGACGTCCTTGACGAAGGTGCTCTGGCGCTCGAAGCCCGAGACGAAGCGCATGTCGCGGTTCGTGACGATGCCGACCAGGCGTCCGCTGTCGTCGACGACGGGAAGGCCCGAGATGCGGTACTTCGCGCAGAGATCGTCGACCTCTTCGACGGTCGCCTCGGGCGTCGTCGTGATCGGGTCGGTGATCATGCCCGACTCGCTGCGCTTGACACGGTCGACGTGAGCGGCCTGATCGGCGATCGAGAGATTGCGGTGCAGGATGCCGATGCCGCCCTCGCGCGCCATGGCGATCGCCATGCGCGACTCGGTGACGGTGTCCATCGCGCTGGACAGCAGGGGCGTGGCGACCGAGATGCGACGGGTGATCCGCGAGGACGTGTCGGCCTCGCTCGGGATCACATCGGTATGTCCGGGGAGAAGAAGAACATCGTCGTACGTGAGTCCGACGAAACCGAAGGGATCGTGCTGTTCCATGGATGATCCTCCTGCAGGCGCGCGTGTGGTGTACCAAGTCTAAGTGCGGCGACGCCGGGAAAATTCCCGGAACGGCGCCGGCCACCGTTTGATAACGACCTGGCGGGATCGGCAACCCTCGCATTACGCTCATACCGTCGTTCATCATCGTCGAGACGACCCGAGCCTTGGCGACCTTTCACGGGACGACTGGGGAGGTTTCGTGGAACTGTCGACCAGCCATGAGCGCCGAACGGCGCCGTGGATCATCACGCTCGTGAGCGCCGTCCTGGCCGCTGTCATGCTGCTGCTGACAGCCCCGGCCGCTTTCGCCGATACCGACGGCCCTCCCGCCGAGCAGGAGGTGACCGACTTCTTCTTCGCCGGGGTCATCCGCTTCGACGACGATCCGCTCCCCGGCGTCGTCGTCTCGATCGAAGGAGCCGGATTCGAGGCCGAGACGGCCACCGACGACGCCGGTCGATGGACGCTCTACGTACCGGAGAAGGGCGAGTACACGCTCACGGTCGACGAGTCCACGCTCCCCGAGGGCGTCATCGTCGAGGGCGACTCGGCGTCGCAGGACGTCGAGTTCGGCCTCTCCAACCGCGTCGTGATCAACCTCTTCCTCGGCGAAGGCGTACGTGAGACGACATCGTTCGTGAACCAGTTCGTCGAACGTCTCATCAACGGCATCAACTTCGGTCTGCTCCTCGCCCTTGCGGCGATCGGCGTCTCGTTGATCTTCGGGACCATGAACCTGACGAACTTCGCGCACGCCGAGATGGTCACCTTCGGTGCCGTCATGGCGGTGGTCTTCGGCATCACCCTCGCGGTCCCCATGTGGTTGACCATCCCCCTCGTCGTGGTCTGCGGCGCCGTCTTCGGGTATCTGATGGACGTCGGGCTCTGGAAACCATTGCGAAAACGCGGGATGGGCATCATCCCGCTCATGATCGTCAGCATCGGATTCTCCTTCGCCCTGCGCTACGTCTTCCTCTTCTTCTTCGGCGGCGGCACGGTGCAGCTGCCGAACGCCGGGGCGCCCAAGATCACCCTCTGGGGGCCGATCCGGCTCAGCATCATCGACATCATGTCGATGAGCATCAGCGTCGTCGTCCTCATCGCGGTCGCCCTCTGGCTGCTTCACACGCGAACAGGCAAGGCGACACGGGCCATCTCCGACAATCCCACCCTCGCCGCGGCATCCGGCATCAATGTCGACCGGGTCATCCGCATCGTCTGGATCCTCGCCGCAGCGCTCGCCGCCCTCGGCGGCATCCTGTGGGCCTACTTCCGACCGGGTGTGAGGTGGGACATGGGCGTGCACATCCTGCTGCTCATCTTCGCCGCCGTCTGCCTCGGCGGTCTCGGCACCGCCTTCGGCGCGCTGATCGGAGCGATCATCGTCGGCATCCTCGTCGAGGTCTCCACCCTGTGGCTGCCCTCCGACCTCAAATACGTCGGCGCACTCGCGATCCTGATCCTCGTGCTGCTGTTCCGGCCGCAGGGAATCCTCGGACGCAAAGAGAGGATCGGTTGATCATGGACTGGGGAGCGATCTTCAACAACACCGCCGCCTGGATGCTGAGTCCCACGACGATCGCCTATGCGATCGCCGCCACGGGCCTCGCCGTGCACTTCGGCTACGCGGGACTCCTGAACTTCGGCATGGCCGGGTTCATGGCCATCGGCGCCTACAGCTACGCCATCTCGATCCTCTCGTTCGGGCTGCCCTGGTGGGTGGGCATCATCGTCGGCATGGTGATGTCGACGCTGTTCGCCTTCATCCTCGGCATCCCGACGCTGCGCCTGCGCGCCGACTACCTCGCCATCGCGACGATCGCCGCGGCCGAGATCGTCCGGCTCCTCTTCACCTCGACGGCCTTCGAGAAGCATACGAATGCGGCCGATGGTCTGGGCGGCTACCACGCGGGTTTCCGCGCGGCGAACCCCTTCCCCGAGGGGAACTACGGATTCGGCCCATGGACGTTCAACGCGAACCAGCTCTGGGTCCGTGTCTTCGGGCTATTCGTCCTCGCGGTATGCATCTACCTCGTCTGGGCGCTCATGCGCAGCCCCTGGGGCCGTGTGCTCAAGGGCATCCGCGAAGACGAGGACGCCGTGCGGTCCCTCGGCAAGAACGTGTTCGCCTACAAGATGCAGGCGCTCGTGATCGGCGGGATCATGGGCGGCCTCGGCGGCGCCGTGTTCGCCCTGCCATCCGCCGTGGTGCCGGCCAGCTACACGACCTCGTTGACGTTCTTCCTCTGGACCATCCTCCTCCTCGGCGGTGCCGCCACCGTCTTCGGACCGGCTCTGGGCGCCGTGATCTTCTGGGTCATCATGGCCTTCCTCGAAGGAGTCCTGCCCAGCCTGGCGGCCCAGGGCATCCTGCCCATGTCGGCGATCCAGGCGGGCACCCTCCGCTTCGTGATCGTCGGAATCGCGCTCATGCTGCTGGTGATCTTCCGGCCGCAGGGGCTCCTCGGAAACAAGAGGGAGCTGACCTTTGTCAAATAACGCCGCACCCACGAACGGGCGCACCAAGACCACCGGCCTGCACACCGGCGGCGCCGTCCCCGGGTGCAAGAAGGTCGACCCGATCCTCGTCGCCGACCACGTCACCCGCCGCTTCGGCGGCCTCACCGCGGTCGACGTCGACCACCTCGAGATCCCGCGGAACGCCATCACCGCCCTCATCGGCCCGAACGGCGCCGGGAAGACCACCCTGTTCAACCTGCTCTGCGGATTCGACAAGCCGAACACCGGCACGTGGAGCTTCGACGGGCACCAGCTCTCGGGCATCCCGTCCTTCAAGGTGGCCCGTATGGGGCAGGTGCGCACCTTCCAGCTCACCAAGGCGCTCTCCCTCCTCACCGTTCTCGAGAACATGAAACTCGGCGCACCGGACCAGAAGGGCGAGAGCATCCTGCCCAGCCTCATCCCCGCGATCTGGCGCAAGCAGGACACCGAGCTCGAGACGAAGGCGATGGACCTCCTGACCCGCTTCAAACTCGATACCAAGGCACAGGACTACGCCGCGAGCCTGTCCGGCGGGCAGCGCAAGCTGCTCGAGATGGCGCGCGCCCTCATGCGCGACCCCAGTCTCGTCATGCTCGACGAGCCCATGGCCGGCGTGAACCCGGCCCTCACCCAATCCCTGCTCGAGCACATCCTCGATCTGAAGGACCTCGGCATGACCGTGCTCTTCGTCGAGCACGACATGAACATGGTCCGCCACATCGCCGACTGGGTCGTCGTCATGGCCGAAGGCCGCGTCGTCGCCGAGGGGCCACCCGAGAGCGTCATGCAGGACCAGGCCGTCATCGACGCCTACCTGGGCAGCCACCAGGACGTCGACCTCGGCGTGGTGACCGGGCGGTACACGGGCGAGCTCGACGAGTCCGCCGAGGAGATGCTCGAAGAGATCCGCGAAGAGCACGAGGCCGCGATCCACGCCGCAGAGGAGGACAAGCGATGAGCACGACGCAGACGCCCGTCGTCGAGGTGAAGAACCTCACAGCGGGATACCTCCCCGGTGTGAACATCCTCACCGACACCAACCTCGTCGCAGCCCGGGGCGAACTGATCGGCATCATCGGCCCCAATGGCGCCGGAAAATCAACCCTGCTGAAAGCGATCTTCGGACAGGTCAAGGTACGCGGCGGAGACATCCTCGTCGATGGCGAGAGCATCGTCGGCCTCAAGGCGAACGAGCTCGTCCAGCGCGGCGTCGGCTTCGTGCCTCAGACCAACAACGTGTTCCCCTCGTTGACTATCGAGGAGAACCTGCAGATGGGCATCATCCAGCGCCCGAAGTCCTACAAGGAGAGGCTCGAGTTCGTCACCGGCATCTTCGCGGAGCTCGGCGGACGTCTCAAGCAGCGAGCCGGATCGCTGTCGGGCGGTGAAAGGCAGATGGTCGCCATGTCGCGGGCGCTCATGATGGACCCATCGGTGCTGCTGCTCGACGAGCCATCCGCCGGGCTCTCCCCCGTGCGGCAGGACGATGCCTTCATCCGGGTCTCCGACATCAACAAGGCCGGCGTCACCACCATCATGGTCGAGCAGAACGCACGCCGCTGCCTGCAGATCTGCGACCGCGGATACGTGCTCGACCAGGGGCACGACGCGCACACCGGCACCGGACGCGAATTGCTGAACGACCCGAAGGTGATCGGGCTCTACCTCGGGACGCTCGGCGAGGACTGACGCCGCGCGCACGGCGCGGGGTGGATTTCACGGCTCACGACCCGATTGGAGCCGTATTTTCCATCCCACGCCCGGGCGCAGAGAAGGGGCCGGATGCCGCAGCGCCCGGCCCCTTCCTGACAGATCAGTTGATACGGGTGTGGGTGTTGTCGGCGCCGTACTGGAAGACGCCGATCGTGGCTTCCGTCGGGTCGCCGTTGTCGTCGAAGGTGATGGCTCCGGAGTAGCCGTCGTAGTCGGCGGTGCCTCCGTCGAGGATGATCTGCGCGCAGGCCTCGAACGACTCGCACTTCTCACCGTCGCCCGAGCCCCCGGAGACCTCCTGCAGGAAGCCGGCGATGTCGGCGGCATCCGTCGAATTGGCGGCGAGCGAAGCGAGCGCGAGCAGCACGACCGCATCGTACGATTCTGCGCCGTAGTTGAAGTCGACGAGCTCTTCCCCGGCCTGCTCCTGCCACTGGTCGATCAGACGCTGCTGGAAGTCGTCCGCGAGCACGGGGCCCGGCTGGGTTCCCTTGCTCCCCTCGATCGAGCCCGGCATGTCGGCGCCCCACTGCTGAGTGTTGCCGTCGACGAGGTAGAACTTGCTGCCGTCGAAGCCGTTCGACATGAATGCCGGGATGATCGTCGAGGTCTCCTCGAAGCCGATCACGGCGACCGCGTCGGGGCTCTGCGCGAGGATCGAGCTGACCTGTGCATCGAACGACGTGTCGTTGGCGTTGTAGGCCTCGGATGCCACGACCGTTCCGCCGCCGGCCTCGAAGTTCTCCGTCAGCGACGCCTCCAGGCCGGAGCCATAGGCGTCGTTGAGGTAGATGATGCCGAGGTTGGCATGCCCGTCGAGACCGATCTCCGTGGCGAGGACCTCACCCTGCAACAGGTCGCTGGGGGCGGTGCGCCAATAGAGGTCGTTGTCATCCCAATCCGTGAAGTCCGGCGAGGTGTTCGCCGGTGAGAAGGTGATGACTCCCGCGCTGATGGCCTGGTCGAGGAAGAGCTTGGTGACGCCCGACGAGGCCGCGCCGATGAGCGCGGACACGCCGGAGTCGAGCAGCCTCGGAACCGTCGTCTCGAACGCCTTGTTGTCGGCGTCGCCGGAGTCGCCGTACTGGACGTCGACCGTGATGCCGAGCCCCGCCGCGTTGATCTCGGCGGCAGCGAGGCCGACACCAGCCTCTTCCGGCGGGCCGAGGTAGGCGAGCTGCCCGGTCTGGGGAAGGACGGTGCCGATGCTGAGCGTGAGGTCCTCACGATCAGTGGGAGTGGATGGGTCGGCCGAATCATCGGTTCCGGTGCCCCCACCGCACCCGGTCAGAACGATAGCGCCCGCACTGACCAGGGCCATACCGCCGAGGAATTTTCGTGCGCGCGTACTGGTGAAGAGACTCATGCTGCTCCCTTGCTAGATCATGATTCCCGAACGACTCGGGCGCCGTCCGTGAAACAACGGTAGCGGCGAACCCTGTCGCGTTGTGTTGCGATGCGTTAACGGTCTGATCGGGCTTTTCGCCGGGATGCCGGGGCTCAGACGATCGCGGCGGGGCGGCTGCGGCGCCCTCGGCGCGCGGCGAGGACCAGATCGATGACGAAGACGATGACGGCGCACCAGACGATCGCGAATCCGATCCAGCGTTCCAGCGGCATAGGCTCCTCGAGGATCAGCACTCCGGTGAGGAACTGCATGATCGGCGTCATGAACTGGATCATTCCGATCAGGGTGAGGTCGATGCGCCGGGCGCCGGCGGCGAACAGAAGCAGCGGCACCGCGGTGGCGATTCCGGCGAACAGCATGAGCGCGGTGTGCACGGTGCCGGAGGAGCCGAGTGTTATGCCGGTGGTCTGCGCGACGATGATCAGCTGGACGATCGCGATGGGCAGGAGCCAGAAGGATTCGAGGGTGAGTCCGCTGACGGCGTCGACAGCCGCGCCGATGCGCTTCTTGATGAGTCCGTAGACGCCGAAGGAAGCTGCGAGCGAGAGGGCGATCCACGGGAAGGAGCCGTAGCCGATGATGATGACGGCCACCGCGAGCGCGGCGATGCCGATGGCCGCCCACTGCAGTCGGCGGATGCGCTCGCGCAGCACGAGCACGCCCAGCAGCACCGTGACGATGGGGTTGATGAAGTATCCCAGCGACGTCTCGACGACGTGGCCGGTGAGGGTTCCGATGAGGAAAACCTGCCAGTTGATGTAGATGAGCAGGCCGGCCAGGGCGGTCCATCCGAGAAGACGCGGCTGCCGGATGATCGCGATGATGCGCCGCCATCCGCGCATGGCGGTGAGCAGCACGAGGCAGAAGACGAGCGAGAAGACGACGCGTGCTGCGACGATCTCCCAGGGCCCGGTCGGCGCGAGCGTCAGGAAGTAGAGCGGGAGGAACCCCCACAGCAGGTACGCCCCGACCGAGTAGGCGATACCGGCGGGTTGCTCGGCGCGTTGGCGGGTCACGAGGTTCACCCTATGCCCGGGGATGATAGAAGGCCCGGATGCCGTGGCATCCGGGCCTTCTCCGATCGGCGTTCGCGCCGATCAAGATCTGCTGAGAGCGATCAGCGGACGACGACGGCGAGGACGTCGCGAGCCGAGAGCACCAGGTACTCGTCAGCGCCGAACTTCACCTCGGTGCCGCCGTACTTGCTGTACAGGACGCGGTCGCCGACGGCGACGTCGAGCGGAACGCGGTTGCCGTTGTCGTCGATGCGACCGGGGCCGACGGCCACGACCTGGCCCTCCTGGGGCTTCTCCTTGGCAGTGTCAGGGATGACCAGGCCACTCGCGGTGGTCTGCTCGGCCTCGACCTGCTGGATGACGATGCGGTCCTCGAGCGGCTTGATGGAAACCGACACGGTCTACCTCTTCTTTCTTTACGCTGACACGAAAGATTCGTTCGCACTCTCAACCCGAGAGTGCTAATCACAAGTGTATGGGGTCGGCTGGCACTCATGCAATGCGAGTGCCAATTCCGACGGGCGGGCTCCGTCGGGCCGATCTAAGCTTGTCGGATGGAGATGTCCGAGCTCACCGCGCTGCTCACCCCCGATGGCCTCCGGCTCCTCGACGAAGTCGGCCCGCTCGCCTCGACCGGTGACGTCGCCCAGGCCGTCTCGAAGCTGCGCGCCGCGGGCCATTCCCCCGATCTCGTCTCGGCCATCGTCGGCCAGGCGCACCTGCGGGTTCGCGGCGCCGCCAAGTTCGGAGATTTCGCCGAGCGGATGCTGTTCACCCGAGCCGGCTACGAGCAGGCGACCCGTCTCGGCGTCGCCGCCCGCCATGCGGGCCGCATGCGCCGCGCGGGCGTCGAGCGCGTCGCCGATCTCGGCTGCGGCATCGGCGGCGACTCGCTGGCTTTCGCAGGCGCGGGTCTGCGGGTGGATGCGGTGGATGCCGATGAGGTGACCGCGGCGATCGCCGCTTACAACCTCGCCCCCTTCGGCACGGATGCCTCGGTGCACCATGGCACGGCGGAGGAGTTCGCCGAGCGGTTCGCCGCGGACGAGCAGCGCACGGCCATTTGGTTGGATCCGGCCCGTCGGACGGCCGGTCACAGCGAGACGCGGCGGGTCGCGGCATCCGACTACTCCCCCTCTCTCGACTGGGCCTTCGAGCTGGCGACCCGCATGCCGGTCGGCATCAAGCTCGGCCCGGCGCTGGATCGCGATCTCATCCCCGGTGATGCCGAGGCGCAGTGGGTCAGCGTCGACGGCAGCGTGGTCGAGCTCGTGCTCTGGTCGGGGTCCCTCGCCCGCGAGCGAGTGCGCCGCGCGGCGCTGGTGATCCGGGGCGACGAGTCGCACGAGCTCACCGCGGCGGACGACGCCGTCGATGCCGAGGTGCGTGGTCTCGGCGCATTCCTGCACGAACCCGATGGTGCGGTCATCCGCGCCCGTCTGATCGGCGACGTCGCCCGGAGCCTGGAAGCCGGGATGCTGGATGAGAAGATCGCCTATCTCACCGGTGATGCGGCCGTGACGAGCCCATTCGTCCAGAGCTTCCGCGTGCGCGAAGTGATGGCCGCGAATCCGAAGGCGATCAACGCTGTCCTGCGCGCCCACGGCATCGGTACGCTCGAGATCAAGAAGCGCGGCATGGACATCGACCCGGCGCAGTTCCGCAAGAAGCTGAACCTCTCGGGCACGGAATCCGCGACGCTGGTGCTGACACGGGTGGGCGATAAGCGCCTGGCGATCCTCGCCGATCGGGTCTGAGACCGCTGATCAGCCGGAGACCTCTCCGGTCGTGTCATCGATCGACGCGCTCTCGTCGGAGTCGAGGAAGTACTCCGTGGTGTCCGGCATGCGGAGGATCGTCAGCGACGGGTTGCCGGTCGAGTAGCGGCTGACGATGTACTCCGTGCGCAGGCCGTCCACGGTCTGCTCGAGCACGAGGTCGGCGCCGGTCTCCATATCGCCGCACGCTTGGAACGCCCCCTCATCGCCGTAAGCCATCACGCAATAGCTCTGATTCCCCCAGGCACCCCAGACCGGGGAGTCTCCGTCGTAGCCGACCAGCTGCAGCTCCTGCGGGTCGAGGTCGAATGCTGCGGAGACCGTGATGGCGCTGGCGACCTCGTCGTCGGTGAACTGCTCCGTCCAGTCATAGGGCTGGGTGTCCCACCTCTGGAAGAGAGCCACCCGTTCACCACCGATGCCCGGCGCCATCCAGAAGGCCACGTTGAGCTCCGCGCCGCCATCGGAAGGGACGAAGACGGAGCTGCCGAGGTACCCCCGGCCGTCGATCTCGTCGATCTCGTCGGCGTCCAGGCACTCGTCCACCACCCGCCCTCCGGCCGTCGCGATCGCGCACTCGAGGGTGCCCTCATCCGCCGTCGCGAGCCAGCCGACCGCGCCGTACTGCGCCCCCACCGCGACGACCGAGGCCGGGTCGTAATCGCCGCTCGCCTCGAGCTCGGCGCGCATCTCGGCGTTCTCGAGATTCAGCAGGAAACCTGCCGTGTCCCACCCGAAGGCCAGCCAGCCCAGGGCGAAACCGGCGAGCAGCCCGATTCCGGCGAGCACCGACCCGCGGGCGAAGAGCGGACGGCGAGGCGCCGCGAGGGTGACGGATGCGCCGAGGGCTGATTCCTCCGAGGCGTCAGCAGCCTCGGCATCCGCCGGCGTCTCGACCGGCGCAGCGTCCTCGACGGCCAGGGCCGGAACGGGTTCGAGAACCGGAGGAATGGGCGCCAGCCGCCCCATGAGCTCATCCATCCGAGCACGGTCGGCATCTGTCGCCGCACCATCACGTCCGTAGACTCTGGCCTGCAGCGCCCGAAGCTCTGCCGACTCGTCGCTGTTCACCCGAACACCTACCCGAGCTTCTCGTACTGCTGCGCGGCCCACAGCAGCCAGCCGAGGCTGAAGATCGTCGCCGCCATGCCGAGAACGAGCGCCCAGATCGCGATCGAACGCGATTCGACGGCCCGGCGCAGCGACATGATCGCCGCCACGACCGCGACGACGGCGAGCGGGATGCCCCAGCCGACGAACCAGGAGGCGATCAGCGCGACGATCGCTGCGACCAGCGCCCAGGGCGCCAGACGCGTGGTGTCCTCCGCGATGAGCAGATCGTTCGGCGCCCACTGCACGGTGGGCTGCCCGGCGGTGTCATCGGGGCCCGTCGCGATGACGGGCTCGACGCCGACCGGACCGGTCGGCAGCTGCGTGTACCCGGTCCGCGGAGCCCCGGGCACGCGCGTCGTGCCGGGCACCGCCTCGACCTCGGGGGCGACCCCCTCGATCTTCCGCGCTTCGGACGGCTCGCTCATCAGTCCGGCCTTTCGGCGACCTGGATCTCGGTGACGGGCAACGTGGAATCGGCGCCGAAGGCGAGCGTCGACGGACGCCGACCGGAGGCGATGAGGTCAGCGGCGAGCGCGGCGATCATGGCCCCATTATCGGTGCACAGCGACAGCGGAGGAATCCGCACCGTCACGCCGGCGGCTGCGGCACGTTCGATCGCGACCTCCCGCAGGCGCTTGTTCGCGATGACGCCGCCGCCGAGCAGCAGACGCGGAACGCCGCGCTCCGCACAGGCATCGAGCGCCTTGGTCACGAGCACATCGACGACCGCTTCGCGGAAGCTCGCGGCGACATCGGCGACCGGGACCTCTCGCCCCTCGGCCTCGCAGCGCTCCACCCAGCGGGCGACAGCGGTCTTGAGACCGGAGAACGAGAAGTCGTAGCGGTGCTTGGCCATATCGGAGGCCTTCGACAGGCCCCGCGGGAAACGGATCGCCTTCGGGTCGCCGTCGAGCGCAGCCCTGTCGATCTGCGGGCCGCCCGGATACGGCAGCGACAGGAGTCGTGCGACCTTGTCGAACGCCTCCCCCGCAGCGTCGTCGATCGTCTCGCCGAGCAGCTCGACATCCGTCGTCAAGTCGCGCACGTGCAGGAGAGAGGTGTGCCCGCCCGAGACGAGCAGCGCGATCGTCGGGTATTCGAGAGGCTCGGAGTCGGGGGTGACGATATCGGCGGCGATGTGGCCCACGAGGTGGTTGACGGCGTACAGCGGCTTGCCGAGAGAGACGGCCAGCCCCTTCGCCGCGCCGACGCCGACCATGAGGGCACCGGCCAGCCCCGGGCCGCTCGTCACGGCGATCGCATCGAGTTCATCGAGAGTGACGGATGCTTCGGCGAGCGCCGCCCGGATCGACGGTTGCAGCGCCTCGAGGTGGGCGCGCGCGGCGACTTCGGGGACGACCCCGCCGTAACGGGCGTGCTCGTCCATGCTCGAGGCGATCGTGTTCGACAGCAGCGTGCGCCCCCGGACGATGCCGATGCCCGTCTCGTCGCAGCTCGTCTCGATGCCGAGAACCAGCGGTTCGCTCATGCCTTCTCCTCCTGCGCCCGCGCCCATCCGCGCAGGTCGAGCTTCATGATCACAGCATCCACGTCATCGGGCTGGTAGTACCGCGGGCGACGGCCGATCTCCTCGAAGCCCTCCGAGGCGTACAGCGCCTCCGCCCCGGGGTTGTCGGCGCGAACCTCGAGGAATACCTCACGGGAACGGCGCTCGACGGCCTCCGCCAGCAGCGTGCGCAGAAGGGCCCGCCCGCGTCCCTCGCCGCGACGCGAGGCCGTGAGAGCGATGGTCTGGACATCGGCATCCGCACTGCCGCGGATCGCCCGCAGCCCCGCATAGCCGATGATCTCACCGGCATCCTCGTCCACGACGTAGTGGCTGTAATTCGTGACGAGCTCGGCCGCCATCGACTCGGCGCTCCAGGCGTCGGTCGGGAAGGAAGCGCGCTCGATCGCCATGATGGCGTCGAGATCATCTCCGGTCGCGGTGCGGATCGTCATTCAGCTCACGCGCTTCGGTGCGCCGGGAACCGTCACATCGGGCTGCCGCAGGTAGAGCGGTTCGGCGTCGGCGAGCTGACGCCCCGCGGCGACGGCGCGAGCGCCGACCCGGGCGAGGGCGGCCCCGTCGAGAGTGGCGACCTCGATCGCGTGGATCCCCGCGAGCTTCTCCTCGGACTCCGAGCGCGGCACGAGCACCGTGCGCTCGACGAGGTTCGGGATGCCGTCGGCATCCAGGCCATCGAAGATGCTGATCGCGACCTCACGACGGCGCGCATCCGTCACGATCGCGAACCGGGTCTCGGGCGCCTCGTTCTGGATGATCGCCAGAGCGGCACCGAAGTGGCTCGGCACCGCGACAACCGGCAGCCCGCGGCCGACAGCGAACGCGCGCGCTGTGGCGATGCCGATCCGCAGACCCGTGAACGGGCCCGGCCCCATACCGGCGACGACATGTGTGATGGCATCCGCGCCCACGACCTGTTCGAGCAGCGTGCCGATGACCTCGGCGTGGCCCAGAGCGTTCGGGCTCTCAGCCCGAGCTTGCACCGCCCCATCGGCTTCGATCAGCGCGACGGCGGTTCCCAGCGAGGTGTCGACGGCAAGAATCACCTCTCCAGGGTAGTCGCCCAGAAGACCGCGCGCTTAGAGTCCGACGTGCTGCACCGTCACGACGCGGGGTGCGTCGGCATCCAGATCCTCATCCGCGACGCCATCATCGGCGCGCCCGACCGGACGCTCCAGCTCGATGTCCCACCACGAATCGGCGATCGCCGAAGCCATCTCACGACCCCATTCGACCACCACGACCGACCCGGACAGATCGACATCGAGGTCGTCGAGCTCCGCGGCCGAGCCCAACCGGTAGGCGTCGACGTGCACCAGCGGCGCGCCCCCGACGAGCGAAGGATGCGTGCGCGCGATCACGAACGTCGGACTCTGCACCGGGCCGCGCACTCCCAGCCCTTCGGCGAGCCCACGCGTGAACGTCGTCTTCCCCGCGCCGAGCGGCCCGGTGAGCACCAGCAGATCACCCGCCGTGAGCTGCTCTCCGATCAGGAAGCCCAGACGCTCCATCTCCTCCGACGTCGCGATCTCGCGCCGACCGAGAAAAGCAGGATCCACGCTCATACGCCCCTCCTCGGAACACGGTTGCCGATGCGCGTCACGATCTCGTAGTTGATGGTGTCCGCAGCATCCGCCCACTGCGTCGCCGCCGGAGCGCCGAGCGTCGGATCACCGAAGAGCACGACCTCGTCACCGACCGCTACCGGGGCGTCTCCCACATCGATGACGAACTGATCCATCGCGATGCGGCCCGCGACCGTGAACCGGCGGCCATTGATCATCACCGGCCCCGTGCCCGACGCTTGGCGCGGGATGCCATCCGCGTAGCCCAGCGGCACCAGAGCCAGCGTGGTCTCCTCCGCCGTGCGATGCGTGTAGCCGTAGGAGATCCCGGCACCGGCCGGGACCCGGCGCACCGCGGCGACCGCGGCACGCAGCGTCATGGCCGGGCGCAACCCCAGATCCGACGAGGAGCGCCCATCGAACGGGGACAGCCCGTACAGCCCCAGACCGATGCGCACGGCGTCGAGCCGCGCCTCCGGCAGATCGATCGCCGCCCCCGTCGCGGCGATGTGCCGGATCTCGGGGTGAACCCCCTGCGCCGCCGCCGCGGCGACTCCCCGCTCGAACACGGCGAGCGCCGCACGGTCATCCTCGAGCGACGTCGTCGACAGGTGGCTGAAGATCCCGACGATGCGGATGCGGCCGATGCGCTCCAGACGTGCAGCCTCGGCGAACACCCGCATCCAATCATTCGGCGCGACCCCGTTGCGCGAAAGACCCGTCTCGAGCTTGATGTGCACCCCGATCGTCGTCGCTGCGCGGGCTGCCGCGGCATCCACCGCCATGAGCTGATCGAACGACGAGATGCCGACCTCGATGTTCATCGCCGCGGCCGTGTCGAACGTCTCATCCGGCGCATGCAGCCACGCCAGGATCGGCGCGGTGATCCCCTGCAGGCGCAGATCGATCGCCTCCGGGATCTCGGCGACGCCGAGGCGCGTCGCCCCGCCCGAGAGCGCGGCCACCGCGACGGAGGCCGCGCCATGACCATAGGCGTTGGCCTTCACGACCGCGATCACCTCGACGCCCGTCAGCCTGTGCAGGTGACGGGTGTTGTCGGCGACTGCTTCGAGGTCGATGCGTGCTTCGCGGAACGGGGCGGTCACAGCGGATTCCCTTCGGCGACGACGAAGGCCGTGGCGAGCCCGGCGTCGTGCGAGATGGTCAGGTGGAGGTTCATGATGCCCCGGTCTCGAACGACCGCGGCCGTCGTGCCCGACAGGCGGAAGTGCGGTTTACCGGACTCCTCCGAGGCGATCTCGATCTCGGTCCAGTGCACGCCGTCCGAGCCGCCGAGCGCCTTAATCAGCGCTTCCTTCGCGGCGTAGCGGGCCGCGAGCGACGCGAGCTTCAGAGTCCGCTCCGACGGGGCGAAGAGCCTCTGCATCAACCGCGGGGTGCGGGCCATGGTCTGCTCGAACCGCGGTATATCGACGAGGTCGATGCCTGTCCCGATGATCACCCTTCCAGCCTACTCGCGTGCTGTACGGGACCCCGGGTCGGCGCCTTCTGCTCTCCGTCCTGCCGCCTGCTCTCCCACCCCGCCCGTCTTGCCGATACTCGCCCGCTCGGGCCGCGGACACTTGTCAGTCGAGATGACGGATGCCGGGGCATCTTGCCCATCCCGACCGACAAGTGCCGGATCCGCTGACAAGTGTCCGGGCGGAGCCGGGGTCACTCGTTCTGCACAATCGCAATCGCGACTGCCCGGCTGTGGATCATCGCAGCCGGAGCCCCGGCCTCGGCGAGTATCGCAGCATGTTCACCCCCGCCGCGCTGCTTGCGCACTTCGACGGCATCGCCCGAGGATCGCTTCTCCAAAAATACGGATGCACGCGCCAGCAGCTCGCCGATGCGGCGACCGCCGGAAGCATCCTCCGTATCCGCACCGGTGTCTATGCCCTGCCCGCCGTCGATGACGCCATCCGGACCGCCGCGGCCCATGGCGGCGAGCTCACCTGCGCTGCTGCCCTTCGCGCGCGCGGTGTCTGGGTGCTGCCCGATCCGGATGCCATGGTGCATGTCTGGATGGGGACGGCCGCCCGGCGTCACCCGCACTCTGGCTGCTCCTGCGTGGCCCATTACGGAGATGGACCCGCCGGAATTGGCATCGCGTCCGCCGCCACCGCGCTGATATCCGCTTTTCGATGTCTGTCCGGCGAAGCTTTCTTCGCCGCCTACGAATCCGCCTGGAACCTCCGTCTGGTGTCCGCGTCTGATCGCCGGCGGATCCGCCAGGCCCTCCCGAGATCAGCGCACTGGGTCCTGAACCTGGCGCGCGCGGATGCCGGGAGCGGCCTCGAGTCGGTGCTCCGGTTCCGTTTGCATCTTCTGGGACTCGTGCTCGATTCCCAGGTCGAGATTGGCGGCGTCGGCCGGGTGGACTTCGTCGTCGGCGGTCGGCTGATCATCGAGGTCGATGGTGCGCTGAACCACCGCGGTGCGGAACGCCGTCACCGCGACCTCGTCCGAGACGCCGAAGCATCCGCCCGCGGATACGAGACGCTGCGCTTCGACTACGCGCTCCTGCTGCACGACTGGCCACGGGTCGCCGCCGCCATCATCGCGGCGCTGGGGCGCGCTCTGGCTTAGCTCGGGCCGCGGACACTTGTCAGTCGAAATGACGGATGCCGGGGCATCCTGCCCATCCCGACCGACAAGTGTCGGATCCGCTGACATGTGTCGGTGTCCGGGTCACTCGACCGTGACGGACTTCGCGAGGTTGCGCGGCTGGTCGACGTCGAGGCCCTTCGCGGTGGCGAGCGCCATCGCGAAGATCTGCAGCGGCACGACGTTGAGCACCGGCTCGAACAGGGCTCCCGCCAGCGGAATGCGGATCACCTCGTCGGCGAACGGCAGCACCGCGGCATCCCCCTCTTCGGCGATCGCGATCACACGGGCGCCGCGCGCGCGGATCTCCTGGATGTTCGAGACGACCTTGGAGTGGATGAGCGCCGAGTGCCGCGGCGACGGCAGGAGCACGAACACCGGCTGTCCGGGCTCGATCAGGGCGATCGGGCCGTGCTTGAGCTCACCCGCGGCGAAGCCCTCGGCGTGGATGTACGAGATCTCCTTGAGCTTGAGCGCGCCCTCGAGCGCGATCGGGTATCCGACGTGACGGCCGAGGAACAGCACCGAGCGGGTGTCGGCCATCCAGCCGGCCAGCTGCGAGACGTGCTCGCTCTCCTCCTCGAGCACGCGGGCGATCTTCGCGGGGAGCTCGGTCAGCTCCGCGACCGCGGTCTCATCGGCCAGCGTCCGGCGCACGCGGCCCATGTGCAGGCCGAGCAGCAGCAGTGCGGTGATCTGAGCCGAGAATGCCTTGGTGGACGCCACGGCGACCTCGGGGCCGGCGTGCGTGTAGACGACGGCATCCGATTCGCGCGGGATCGTCGCGCCCTGCGTGTTGCAGACCGACAGGGTGCGGGCGCCGCGCTCGCGGGCGTACTTGACGGCCATCAGCGTGTCCATCGTCTCGCCGGACTGGCTGATCGAGATGACGAGCGTGTCGTCGCCGATGACGGGGTCACGGTAGCGGAACTCGTGCGCGAGCTCGACATCGGTGGCGATGCGCGCCCACTGCTCGATCGCGTATTTGCCGACGAGGGCTGCATAGGATGCCGTTCCGCAGGCCGTGATGATCACACGGTTGATGCCGAGGAACAGATCGTCGAGCCCGTCGAGCTCGGGGATCACGACGGCTCCCTCGTGAACCCGCCCGCGGATCGTGTTGGCGACGGCCTCGGGCTGCTCCGCGACCTCCTTCGCCATGAAGGACGGCCAGCCGCCCTTCTCGGCGGCGGCGGCGTCCCAGGAGACGTCGAAGGGCTCCGCTTCGACCGGGACTCCGGCGAAATCCGTCACCGTGACGGCGGTGGGGGTGATCGCGACGATCTGGTCCTGACCGATCGCGAGGGCCTTGCGCGTGTGCTCGATGAACGCCGCGACGTCGGAGCCAAGGAAGTTCTCCCCCTCGCCGAGGCCGATGACCAGGGGCGAGTTGCGCCGGGCCGCGACGACTAGCCCCGGGTGGTCCTCGTGCATGGCGAGGAGCGTGAAGGCACCCTCGAGACGGTTGACGACAGCGCGGAACGCGGCCTGCAGGTCACCGGTGCGCGTGTACTCCCGCCCGAGGAGGGCCGCGGCCACCTCGGTGTCGGTCTCGCTGAGGAAGACGACGCCGTCGGCGAGCAGCTCTTCGCGCAGCGCCGAGAAGTTCTCGATGATGCCGTTGTGGATCACCGCGAGCTTGCCGTCATCGGCGAGGTGGGGGTGCGCGTTCAGATCCGTGGGGCCGCCGTGCGTCGCCCAGCGGGTGTGGCCGATGCCGGTCATGCCGTCGCCGAGCGGCGATTCGGCGAGCGAATCGCGCAGCGCATTGAGCTTGCCGGCCTTCTTGCGCATCCCGAGCTGGCCGGTGTCGTCGATGACGGCGACTCCCGCCGAGTCGTACCCGCGGTACTCGAGGCGGGCGAGTCCGGCGATCAGGATGTCCTGGCTGGGGCGAGGGCCCACGTATCCGACGATTCCACACATAACGTCCAGAATAAACGCCGCATTTTGCAAGGATTCCGAACGAAATACTGCGCACTACGCCCGCTTCACGACGCGCCGTCGGGCCTCGGATCAGAGCTTGCGCAGCAGGACGCTCTCGACGTTGTGATCACTGCCCTTGTTGAGCACGAGGGAGGCGCGGTGCTTGGTCGGCATGACGTTCTCGACGAGGTTCGGCATGTTGATGTCGTTCCAATATCCGAGGGCTGCGGTGCGGGCCTCATCGTCCGTCAGGTGCGCGAACACGTTGAAGTAGGACGAGGGGTTCGTGAACGCCCCCTGGCGCAGCGCCAGGAACCGCGACACGTACCAGTTCTCGATATGAGAGGTATCGGCGTCGACGAACACCGAGAAGTCGAACAGATCGCTGACCGCCACATCGTTCGGGGCCGGCGGCGGCTGCAGCACGTTGAGCCCCTCGACGATCACGACATCGGGGCGGCGGACCACGACGTGCGCATCCGGGATGATGTCGTACCGCATGTGCGAATAGAAGGGCGCCCGGACCTCCGGAACGCCGGATTTGACCGCGGTCAGGAATTCGATCAGCGCGCGCCGATCGTAGGATTCCGGGAAGCCCTTGCGCTCCATGAGCCCGCGCCGCTCGAGCTCGGCATTGGAATAGAGGAAGCCGTCGGTCGTGACGAGCTCGACCCGCGGGGTTCCCGGCCAACGGCTCATGAGCTCGCGCAGCAGACGCGCGATCGTCGACTTCCCGACCGCCACGGAGCCCGCCACCCCCACGACGAAGGGCGTCGTCGCGTCGTCCTCATCGAGGAAGCTGCTGGTGGCTGCTCCGAGCTGCTTGGTCGCCGTCGCGTACAGGCTCAGCAGTCGGCTCAGCGGCAGATAGACCTCCTGCACCTCTGTGAGGTCGAGTCGGTCTCCGATGCCCCGGATCTCCACTAACTCCGTCTCGCTCAGCGGCTGGTCCAGGCCCGCGGCGAGGCGCGCCCATTCCGCCCGCCCGATCTCACGGTAGGGCGAGAGGGGCAGCGCGGCGTCGACGGAGGTCACGGCATCCATCGTAATGGCGCGCATGCGCGTAGTCTCGTTCCGTGCGACTCGGAATCCTCGACATCGGCTCCAACACCGTCCATCTGCTCACGGCGCAGGCGCGTCCCGGCGGGCGCCCGCACGCGACGACGAGCGACCGCACGGTCGTGCGACTCATGCGGTTCCTGACCCCCGAGGGCGCCATCAGCGAGGAGGGCATCCGCACCCTCGAAGCGGCAGTCTCCCGCGCACGCGCCGCCGCCGAGGCCGAGCGGGTCGAGACGCTGCTCGCGACCGCCACGAGCGCCGTGCGCGATGCCGTCAACGGCGACGAGGTGATCGCCCGCATCGAGGCGGCCCTCGGCCAGCCCCTGCAGGTGCTCACCGGTGTGCAGGAGGCGGAGTTGACCTTCCTCGCGGTGCGCCGGTGGTTCGGGTGGGATGCCGGGCGCATCCTTCTGCTCGACATCGGCGGCGGCTCGTTCGAGTTCTCCGCCGGCGAGGACGAGACCCCGGAGATCGCCGAATCCGTCGCCCTCGGCGCCGGACGCATGACGATCGAATACCTGCCCCAGGACCCTCCCGGCGAGGATGCGGTCGCGAACCTGCGCGCTCACGCCCGTGCGACGCTCGCCCCCGTCGTCGCGAAGCTCAACGCCCTCCCCCGCCCGGACCACATCATCGGCTCATCCAAGGCCATCCGGTCGCTCGCGAACCTGGCCGGGCGCGAGGTCTCCGGGCTCGGATTCGACCGCACCGTGATGTCGCGCTCCGCGTTGAAATCCTGGATCCCTCGGATCGCCCGCATCCCGGCATCCGCCCGTCAGGAGCTTCCCGGGATCACCCCCGACCGCACCTTCCAGATCGTCGCGGCCGCGGTATCGCTGCACACCGCGATGAAGATGCTCGACCTCGACGAGCTCGAGGTGTCGCCCTGGGCGCTGCGCGAGGGCATTCTCGTGCGCTACACCGAGTCGATGAGCTGGGGCGGCGTCGGGATCTGAGACTCCGCATCGAAGCCGGAAACACGAATCGGGCGAGACCGTTCGGCCGGAATCATCCGACCGGGCGATGTCGCCCGATATCTGCGTGTGACGGTGCCGCGTGTCAGAGCGCCAGCCGGTCGCGGACGACGTCGGCGAGCTTCTCGGCATACGACTGCGCGGACTCGGCATCCGCCGCTTCGACCATGACCCGCACGAGCGGCTCGGTGCCGGACTTGCGCAGCAGCACGCGACCGGTCTCGCCCAGCTCGGCTTCAACCGACGCGACCGCGCTCTGCACGCCCTCGTCGTCGGCGACGCGATCCTTGTCGACCCCGCGCACGTTGATGAGCACCTGCGGGTAGACGGTCATGACGGACGCGAGCTCGGCGAGCGTCTTCTTCTGCCGCGCCATCTCGGCGACCAGGTGGAGGCCCGAGAGCAGGCCGTCTCCGGTCGTCGCGAACTCGCTCATGATGACATGGCCGGACTGCTCGCCGCCGAGCGAGTATCCGCCCGCATTCATGTCTTCGAGCACGTAGCGGTCGCCGACGGCCGTCTGACGCACGGCGATGCCGTGCTCCTTCATGGCCATGTGCAGACCGAGGTTGCTCATGACGGTCGCGACGAGCGTGTCGTCGGCGAGGTGGCCGCGCTCCTTCATCGCCACGGCGAGGACGGCCATGATCTGGTCGCCGTCGATCGTGTTACCGTCGGCGTCGACCGCCAGGCAGCGGTCGGCGTCGCCGTCGTGCGCGATGCCGACGTCGGCGCCCAACCGGACCACGGCCTCGGCGAGGTTGTCGAGGTGGGTCGATCCGACACCGTCGTTGATGTTGATGCCATCGGGCTCAGCACCGATGACGGTGACCTCTGCGCCCGCGGTGCGGAACGTCTCGGGTGAGACACCGGATGCCGCGCCGTGCGCGCAGTCGAGGACGACGTGGATGCCGTCGAGGGAATGCGGCAACGAGCCGAGCAGATGCAGCTTGTAGCGATCCTCGGCGTCCGAGAAACGCTGGATGCGTCCGACGCCCTCACCGGTGGGAAGCAGCATGTCGCCGCTCATCGCGGCTTCGATCCGTGCCTCGACCTCGTCGGGGAGCTTCACGCCGCCACGGGCGAAGATCTTGATGCCGTTATCCGGCGCCGGGTTGTGCGACGCGGAGACCATCACGCCGAAATCTGCGTCGTGATCGGCGACGAGGAAGGCCAGGGCCGGAGTCGGGATGACACCGGCATCGAGGACATCGACGCCGGATGCGGCCAGTCCCGCCGAAACGGCGGCGACCAGGAATTCTCCAGAGATCCGCGGGTCGCGGGCGACGACGGCGGAAAGCCGCTTTCCCTCGGCCTTGCGTGCCTCTGCAGTACGGCCCTGGCCCAGGACGACAGCAGTCGCCTGGGCCAGGGTGAGCGCGAGATCGGCGGTGAGGATGCCATTGGCAAGTCCTCGCACGCCGTCCGTGCCGAAAAGCGGCATGGTCCCGCTGGACCTTAACGCTTCGAGTACTGAGGCGCCTTGCGGGCCTTCTTGAGTCCGGCCTTCTTGCGCTCCTTGATGCGGGCGTCGCGCGAGAGGAAGCCGGCCTTCTTCAGGGTCGGGCGGTTGTTCTCGACGTCGATCTCGTTGAGCGCGCGGGCGATGCCCAGGCGCAGCGCGCCGGCCTGGCCCGAGTCGCCGCCACCCGAGATGCGGGCGATGACGTCGTATGCGCCGGCGAGGTTGAGCGCCGTGAACGGGTCGTTGATCAGCTGCTGGTGCAGCTTATTCGGGAAGTAGTCCTCGAGCGCACGGCCGTTGACCGTGACGACGCCCGAGCCGGGGATGACGCGCACGCGGGCGATGGCCTGCTTGCGACGACCCACGGCCGCACCCGAGACGTTGAGGACGGGGCGGGGAGCCGCCTCGGTCGCCGCGGTCTCCGGGGTGGAGGTCGAGTAGTTCTGAGGGGTTTCGATGGTGTCCTGAGTGTCAGCCACGAGAGTGTCCTTAGTGATCTTTGCGGCGCTTACTGGGCGACCTGGTCGAGGGTGTAGGTCTGGGGCTGCTGAGCGGAGTGCGGGTGCTCAGCGCCGGTGTACACCTTGAGCTTGGACAGCTGCTGGCGGCCGAGGCTGTTCTTGGGGAGCATGCCGCGGACGGCCTTCTCGACAGCGCGGACCGGGTTCTTCTCGAGCAGCTCGGCGTAGGAGACGGCCGTCAGACCACCCGGGTAGCCCGAGTGACGGTAAGCCATCTTCTTCTGCAGCTTCTGTCCCGTGAGCGCGACCTTGTCGGCGTTCACGATGACGACGAAGTCGCCGCTGTCGATGTGGTTGGAGAAGGTGGGCTTGTGCTTGCCGCGCAGGAGCGCTGCAGCGTGCGAGGCGAGGCGGCCGAGGACGACATCGGTTGCGTCGATGACGACCCAGTCACGCTGGACCTGCCCGGCCTTCGGGGAGTAAGTGCGCGTCACGATAGTGCTGCTTTCTTGTTCGAACGGAGGAGTTCGTGAATCCCACTCCGGGGGGTTCTGGCCCGCAGATGCTGAGAAGAACTCGGCTTCTGCGGGGAACACGCCAGTGGAGGGCTCACGTTCGCGGCACTCGGCAGTCGAGTACCAAAGTGATAGCTTACGCCATCTGCGCCCACACGGCAAAACGCGCCTCGGGAGCATCACAGGGCGATGTTCCCGAGGCGCGTTCCGCGGGGGTCAGTTGGAGCGGATCCGGCGCACAGCCATCAGTGCGATGCCCATGAGCAGCGCGAACAGGCCTCCGCCGATCAGCAGCCACGGCGTATCGGAGCCCGTCGTGGCGAGATCCTCGTCACCGGCTTCGACGGCTTCGGGCTCTTCAGCAGAGCCGTCATCCGAGACGTCCGGGTTCTCAGTGGGAATCTCCGGCTCCTCAGTGGGAACCTCGGGGTCCTCACCGGGGACCTCGGGGTCCTCACCGGGGACCTCGGGGTCCTCACCGGGGACCTCGGGGTCCTCACCGGGGACCTCGGGATCCTCACCGGGGACCTCGGGATCCTCACCCGGGATGATCGTCGCCGAGGACCCTGCCGCGGTGTTCACGACGCCGATGCCCGGCTCGAAGTCGTCGAGGCGCACCTTGAAGTTGACCGAGAGGGGGGTTGTGGTGTCGAGCACCGTGCCCGGGGACTGCTGAATCGTCAACGTCCCGTTCTCGGCGTCCCAGTCGGCCCGGAGGTTCCCACCCATCTCGAGCTGTGCGGCGCGCGTCGACTCCTCATCGATCACTCCGGTCTCGAGGTCGCCATCGGACACGAACCCGAGGAACTCCATCCCCTCCGGCAGGACGTCCTCGACGGCGTAGATCTCCACACCGTTGTATCCGCCGTGCGGGCGCAGCTGGATTCGGTAGATGAACTCGTCCTCGAGGAGGTCCCCCTCCTCGTCCAGTTCAACGTGCATCTCGTCGGTCCAGCTCCCTGCGTCGTACAGGGCCTTAGCGACCTCCATCTCGGCACCGTACGAAGTGGCGTATCCGGTGGCCTGGGAAGTCCAGAACTCGACGATCTCGTCCGTGCCGTACAGGTTGGCCGTGTTGACGAAGTCGAGGGTCTCCTTGCCCTCGACCGGGTTGGTCGGGATCTCCAGACGCAGCGTCATGGCCGCCCTGGGGTTAGCCTCCGCGCCCATTGCCCCCACCAGGTTCGCGTTGGGCTCGATGACGAGGTTCCCCTCGGCATCGAGGGAGACATCGAACATCTCCGGCGCGAGCGTCACGGCGCCGAAGGTGCCGCTGATGCTCGCCGCAATCTGGTCAAGAGTGTTCTCAGTGACATCGAAGACCGAGTGATCGATGATATCGACGAGGCGCGACTTGGTGACGTCGAGTCGGTCCTGTCCGGTGGTGAACACGAACGGCACGAGACCGACGCCGGTCGCGGGATCGATCTTCGTCTCTTCCGAGCCGACCGACTTGCCGAACGCCGCACGGTCATCGAGCCCGTTGCTGAGATCCTTCTGCACGTAGAGCGCCTGCGTCGTGGTCGACCTGTTCGAGTTGACCTGCGCGCCGGGCTGGTACGTGAAGTAACCGATATTGACCGGCCCGTCGTAGAGCGTCTCGGCGGGGGTGAACTCGCTCGGGTTCGACACCGCGGGGATGCCGGCGACGCTGATGATCTGCGCCTTGACGTCGATGACGTCGGTCGCCGTCGCGTCCTGGCCGACGTTGATGCGCAGTTTCTGACCGTCGAGGGTGAAGGTGCCCACATACTCGTTGCCGCGGAAGTCCGCGTCGGAGATGCCGTCCGCGGCACGGGTGATCACGGCGCCGCTCCGGGTGGTGAGGAAGTCCGCGTCCTCCGCGAGCCAGATGCTCTGCGTGGCGAGGGTATCCGTCATCACGAAGTTGTCGGTCAGAGCGTGCTCATCGCCGCCGTATCCGGCGAACGGCCGCAGGTCGTACTTGAGGGAGTAGGTGATGTCGAGCGGCGTCACCAGATTCCCTGCGTCATCGACCTCGATCTTCGTGTAGCTCTGAGCACTGCTCGGACGCAGACTGCTGGTCTTTCCGAACACGCCGCTGAGGTTGGGGCCGCCCGTGCCGCCCACGACGCGTTCCTGCAACGTCAGCGTGGCGACGGCATCCTCCGAGCCCGTGACCCGGGCCGTGTTGTCCAGATCGAGCGTGAAGGTTCCGCCGGCTTCGGGAAGCGCATCCGCCTTGGCTTGCAGGTCTGCGACCAGATCGTCCGTGCGGTCGAGGTCGAGCTTCGCCTGATAGGTGATCGTCACGCGCGAGTTCGCGGGAAGATCGACGTCGTCGAAGACGAATCCGCCGCCGGATGCCACCGGCGTCGCAGCGAGCGGGGTGTCCGTCTTGTTGAGGCCGTTCGCATCCCAGGTCGTGACGGTCGCCGCGATGGAACCGAGGTCGACGACGAGGAACTCGTCGGGAATATCGGCGATCTGGATGCCCTGCCGGGCCTCGAGACTATCGATCGAGATGATGTAGTCGACGCGGGCATCTTCGACGCCCGCCTTCAGGGAGATGACGCCCCGGCTGCTGAGCAGGTAGCTCTGAAGCGAGTTCGAGGCGACGCCCTTCGTTACCGCGGACCCGAGATCAGGCCGCTGCTCGTCGTCGCCCGCAAGCAGGATGACGTTGTTCGTGTGCGGAGTGCCGTCGACATTCCAGGTGAGATCTGCGGGGCCGGAGCCGGTCTCCGGTTCATCGACGACGTAGTCGAATCGCAGGATGCCCTGGCTGAGCTGCCCGCTGCTCTTGAAGGTGATCTGGAGGACTCCGTCGACGATCTCGATTGAGTCGATGGATTCGTTGCCCGCAGGAACGTTCGGAATCCGAACCCCCTCCGGAATCGCGATCTCGGCGACGGCACCGGATGCGACATTATCCGGGTACTGGAAGGTGAACGTGTACGGCGTCTCGCCGTCCGCGTCCACGATCTGGCCATCGGTGACGCCGGTGGTCACTCGTACGCCCGGCACAGCGGCACCGGCGGTTGCGGGAAGCGCGATGAGACCGGCGACGGCCAGCACCATGGCCAGCACCGCTCCGATCCACGTGCGCAGGGTGCGGGTTCCTCCTCGTGGAGAGTGGACGCGCAAAGATTGTTCGTACATACTCTTCTTTCTCAAGGCGATGGAATGCACGCCGGACGGCGGCACACGTCATCGGGGCAAATCCGCCTCCCCGCGGGTGAAATCACCATGGGGGTTGGGGGTGGCGGCTGAGGTGTCCATGAGCGCAGATTGGGGAGGGGCGCGAAAACATCCCCGTGCATAGCAGACGTTCCTGATCGTCGACACGCCCGGAATCCAGACCCCCGGTTCGGCTCACTCCGGGAACGGCACGCGCGGCGCCCGTCCGGAAGGGGCCAGCTCCAGCCTCTCTTCGGCCCGGATGCGCTCGCGCTCCATGGCTTCGAAGGCTCCGTGCACCGTCTCGGCGAACACGTCGCCGCCGGCCGTGCCGGGGTGGATGCCGTCGTCGGCGAGCAGACTCTCCTGCGCCCCGATCGCCGCGTCCCAGTCGGCGATCCAGACCCCGGGGCGTCCTCGCCCGAACGAATCCAGCTCGGCGTTGACGCCGGGGATCCAGTCTCGGGGCGCATGCGCGTTCACCAGCACGAGGGTGCGCTCTCGCCCGATGATCCGCGCCATGTCCTGGAGCACGGATCTCTCGACCGGACCGTTCGTGCCGAGTGCGACGACGACGTTCTCTCGGAGCTCGCCGCGATCGGCCATCGCCCGCAGGATCTCGGGTCCGGCCCAGACCGAGCGGGAGACCTCGGCGTCGACGGCGATGCCCGGGAACCGTTCCATGAGCGAGGGAGCGGAGGCGAGCATGACGGAGTCGCCGATCGCGGTGATCTGCTCCCCCGCGGGCACCGTGATCGGTCCAGGGTCCTCGGCCGCCGGCGACGGCTCCTCGTCCACCGGCGCCTCCTCCACCGCCTGCGCACCGCGGTCGATCGCGGCGGCGGCCGAGGTGACCCGCGGTGCCGTTACGATCGATGCGGCCGTGCCCGCGAGCATGACTGCGGCGATCGTTACGGCGACGAGTCCGGTCATTCGGGCCCTCGGCGTTCCCGCCATTCGCCGGCGGAGGATCCGGAACGACCGGCGGAAGCCGTGCCGACGCAGCGGCTGCTCGACGTACCGGTACGACAGCTCGGCGGCGATGAGCGAGATCACCAGGGCAGCCGCACCGGCCAGCGGCGGCACCCCGCCCTCCGGCCCGAAGCCCCGCGTGGCGACGAGGACGAGCACCAGCACGGGCCAGTGCCAGAGGTAGATGCCGTATGAGCGGTCGCCGATCCACTTCAGCGGCGCGGCATCCATGCCCCGGCCGAACCACGAGCCCGGCCAGATGCCGGCGACGATCGCGAGCGCCGACCCCGCGGAGGCCGTCAGCAGCGCACCGGGGAAGGTCGCGGCATCCGGCGTCTCGGGACGCAGCGCCGCCAACACGATCAGGCCGACCCCGGCGAGGCCGACGAGCAGAGACCCCGCTCGGGCCTTTCGCGTGCGCTTCCACGGGCGATCCGGCACGCCCGTCATCACGAAGGCCAGGGCGATGCCGAGGAGGATCCCGAACGCATGCGAGTCCGTGCCGAAATAGGCGCGGGTGACGTCGCCGCCGGCCGCCAGAGCGGCCATCCATACGGCCGAGCCGGCGCCGAGCAGGAGAACAAGGGCGATCCGGGACCAGCGGCCCGGGATGAGCAGGATCAGCGGCAGCAGCAGCGGCCAGACGAGGTAGAACTGCTCCTCCACCGCGAGGGACCAGAAGTTGCGGAACAGCTCCGGCGCGGTCGCCGCGAAGTAATCCGAGCCATCGGCGATCGCCAGCCAGTTGTAGCTGAATGTCGCGGAGCCCAGCACCTGGCGTCCCATGCCGACGAGGACGTCGCCGCCGATCACCCATGCCGCGGTCGCGCAGACCGTGACGACGACCGCGAGCGCCGGCAGGAGACGGCGAGCGCGTCGCCGCCAGAAGTCGACCAGTCGCCGGCGCGACCCCAGAGCGCCGGCGCGCGATGGCCGCAGCAGAAGCGAGGTGATGAGGAATCCGCTGATCACGAAGAAGACGTCGACGCCGACGAAGCCACCGTGCAGGGGCGAGCCCGGGAACAGGTGGTAGACGAGCACGAGGACGACGGCGAGCGCGCGCAGGCCGTCGAGGCCCGCGAAACGCGCAGGGGATTTCTGGCTGGTCATCGTCATGGAAGAGGGTCGCACCGGTCAGGACGCAGGGTGCAAAGCCGCCAGTCTAGGCTTATCGGGTGAGGATCAGGCTGGATATCGCCTATGACGGGACGAACTTCCGCGGGTGGGCGGCGCAACCGGGGTTGCGCACGGTGCAGGGCACGCTCGAAGCGGCTCTCGCGCGCATCGTCGGCTCCGATGTGCGCTTCGTCGTCGCCGGGCGCACGGATGCCGGGGTGCATGCCTCCGGCCAGGTCGCGCACGTCGATCTCGACGAGGCGCAGTGGGCGCGCATCACCTCGAGGCACGGCCGTGCGGCCGAGGACCCGGCGGGCACGATCGCTCATCGCATGCGCGGCGTGCTGGGCTCGTACCCCGATGTCACGGTGCATCGCAGCTCACTGGCGGAGGAAGGCTTCGATGCCCGATTCTCGGCGGTCTGGCGCCGCTACCGCTATCGGCTTGCGGACGACGCCTCCGGTTACGACCCGGCTCGGCGCCTGGACACCACCCGGATCCGCGGCGATCTGGACGTCGGGTCGATGGATGCCGCGGCACGCTCCCTCATCGGCCTGCACGACTTCGCGGCCTACTGCAAGCCGCGCGACGAGGGCACGACGATCCGCACGCTGCTGGACTATCGATGGTTGCGCGACGATGAGGGTGTGCTGATCGCCGAGGTGAAGGCCGATGCGTTCTGCCACAGCATGGTGCGCGCGCTCGTGGGCGCGTGCGCGGCCGTCGGCCAGCAGCGCTTGGACGTCTCGGACCTCGTCGTGCTGCGGGATGCCCTCGAGCGCACGAGCGCCTTCACCGTGCTCCCGGCCCGCGGTCTCACGCTCACCGAGGTCGGCTATCCCGCATCCGATCTGCTCGCCGCACGGGCCGAGCAGACGCGTGCGCGCCGCGACAGCGAGTGAGCACGAACGCCCCGCGCCATAGCTGCACGCACTAACCTGGGCGGGATGAAGGTCATCTCGTACAACCTGCGCAAGCATCGCGCGGCGACCGAGCTCGAGGAGCTCGCGGCCGAGCATGCTCCGGACGTGCTCTGCCTTCAGGAGTGCGATGTGTCGGCGCTTCCCGAGGAGATCGGCGGGCTCGTACTCGCCGATGCCACCCAGGGCAACCGTCTGGGGCTCGCCGTGTACTTCCGGGCGAACACGTTCCAGCTGCAGCAGATCCGCACGTTCGGGCTGAAGAAGTCGTTGCACGACCGGGTGCTGCGGCCCGCGCATGAGCGCGTGCTGGGTGTGCGCCTACGTGATATCGACGACGGCGGAGAGCTCATCATCGCCTCGTTCCATGCGGCGCCCCTCACGGCCCTGAACTCCCTGCGTCGCAATCAGATCCGCGCCGCGCTGAGCGAGCTGGAGACCATGGGCCCGGGCCGGCCCATCCTCATGGTCGGCGACTACAACTATCCGGTGTTCAAGGAGAACCTCAGCCAGAATGTGCGCGAGCACGGATACACGCTGACGCTCAGTGACGACCGCACCTACACGCGCTACCGGGTGTTCAAGGGGCACTACGACTTCGCTACCTCCGACGGCTTCACGATCGACAGCATCCAGACCCTGCCTCAGCGTTCGAGCGATCATCGCCCGATCCTCATCACGGCGGCCGTCGCCGGCACCCGCTGGTAGAGCTCCCCTAACGGCGCAGTACGCGCTGGGCGAGCCAGTTGCCGAGGAGCTGCCCGACCTGCACGATGACGATGACGATCGCGACTGTGACCCAGGTGACCTGCTGGTCGAACTGCTGGTATCCGTAGATGATCGCGAAGTTGCCGAGCCCGCCGCCGCCGATGTAGCCGGCCATGGCGGACATGTCGACGACCGCGATGAACATGAACGTGTAGCCGAGGATCAGCGGCGCCAGCGCCTCGGGGATCACGACGCCGAACAGCACGGCGACGCGCTTCGCGCCGATGGCGAGGGCCGCTTCGACGACGCCCGGATCGACGGCGACGAGGTTCTGCTCGACGACGCGGCCGATCACGACGGCCGCCATGATCGTCATCGGCACGATCGCCGCCTCGGTTCCGAGGGTCGTTCCGGCGATGACCTTCGTCAGCGGGCCGACGGCGGTCAGGAAGATGATGAACGGAATCGGCCGCACGAGGTTGATGACGATGTTGACCGTGTGGAACACGGCACGGTTGCCGAACAGGTTGCCGGGCCGCGTCGCATAGAGCACGGCGCCGATCAGCAGCCCTGCGATCCCGCCGATGAGGAGGGTGACGACGACCATGTAGATCGTCTCCTGGATCGATTCCAGGAGCACCGGGGTGAGCGAGCCCCAGTCGGCGCCCGGGCGCACGCCGCTCATGCGGCAGCCTCGGCTGCGAGCCGCTGCACCGCGGTGCGTTCGGAGAGCTCCGCGACGACCGCGGTCACCGCATCCGCTTCGGCGTGAACCCGGTACGTGAGGGTGCCGAGCTGACGACCGCGGATATCGGTGACGCCGCCGAAGACGACGGAGCGACGGATGCCGTGCTTCTCGAAGATGGCATCGACGTCCTCGCTCGTGAAGTCGTTCACGTCGACGCTGAGGAGTGCGCCTCCGCCGGAGAGGAGCGCGTCGCGGGTATCCCCCGTCGGGACTCCCTGGGTCACGGCCCTCACGAACCGCTCGGTGAGTGCTGCGCGGGGGTGCGCGAAGACGCGGTAGGTGTCGCCGCTGTCGACGACGCGGCCGCCCTCCATCACGATCACCTGGTCGCACAGCTCGTGCACGACGGAGATCTGGTGGGTGATGACGACGATCGTGATCCCCAGCGTGCGGTTGATCTCCCGCAGCAGAGACAGGACCTCGGCGGTCGTCTGCGGGTCGAGCGCGCTGGTGGCCTCGTCGGCGAGGAGCAGCTCGGGGTTCGTCGCGATGGCACGCGCGATTCCCACCCGCTGCTTCTGCCCGCCCGACAGGGAACGCGGGTAGCGGTCGGCCTTGTCCCCGATGCCGACGAAGTCGAGCAGCTCGGTGACGCGCGCCGCGATGTCGGCCTTCTTCCACCCGGCCACGCGCAGCGGATAGGCGACGTTGCCGCGCACGGTGCGCGAGGCGAAGAGGTTGAACTGCTGGAAGATCATCCCGATCCGACCGCGCAGAGCGCGCAGCTCCCCCTCGGAGGCGCGGCCGATATCGGCGCCCAGCGCCGTCACCGTCCCGGCGGTGGGCTTCTCGAGGCCGTTGATGAGGCGCACGAGCGTGGACTTGCCGGCGCCGGAGTACCCGATCACTCCGACGATGGACCCGCGCTCGACGGAGAGGTCGACTCCGTCGAGCGCGGTGACGGCGGGCCCTCGGCCTGCGGCCGGGAACGTCTTCGAGACGTTCTCGAAGGTGAGGATGCCGGTCATGGGCTCGTCGTCCTCGGCGGTTACTTGATCGCCGCCAGCTTCTCCTGCAGGTCGGTGAGCTCGGCCTGCAGATCGGCGACGCTCCAGTCCTGTGTGAAGACGAGGTTGCCGTCGTTCAATTCGGTGACGGATGCCTGGACCTGGGCCGAGTGGTAGGCCTCGAGCACCTTCGCCCACCGCGGGTCGTCGGCGTTGTCGGCGGTGACGGCGAAGATGTTGATGTACGGGGCGAGCGCCGGGTCGTCGACGTCCTCCTTGTAGATCATCTCGTCGTCGCCGAGTCCGCCCTTCTGCGCCTGCGTGTTGTTGATGATCGCAGCATCCGCGCTGCCGTCCTTCAGCGCCGTGACCGTCTGGTTCGGGTCGACGGGGAAGATCTCCACGGAGCTTTCGACGATGTCCGCCTGGGAGGAGTACGCGTTGCCGCCGTCGGCGAGCTCGAGCAGGCCGACGGCCTGCAGGTTCAGCAGCCCGCGCGAGAGGTTGGTCGCGTCGTTGGGGATGGCGATGGTCGCCCCCGCGGGGATCTCGTCTGCTGAGGCGTACTTCTCGGAGTACAGGCCCAGCGGGTAGACGGCCGTCGCTCCGGCCGGGACGAGCGTGCCGTTGTTGCTGACGTTGAAGTCGGCGAGGTAGATGAGGTGCTGGAACAGGTTGATGTCGGCGTCGCCGTTCTGCACCGCCTGGTTCAGCTGAACGCCGTCGGTGATCGTGCGAACCTCGAGCTCGATGCCGTCGTCCGCGAGGATGTCCTTCATCAGCGTCCAGTGCGCTTCGACGCCGTCGTTCGCGACGAGCACGATCCGGTCGGAGTCGGCGTCGCCGCCTGCACCTGCGCACGCCGTCATCGACAGTGCCAGAGCACCGGTTGCCAGGATGCCGACGACGGACAGGAGCTTCTTCACACGGGAGTTGTTCACGAGAGCGAGTGAACCACGCCGCGCTCCCCCGCCGTGGGGATTCGGTAACGGCGCGTAATCTCCTCACGCGGACGCGCCTACTCTGGGGGTGTGACTCATCTCGAAGAAGAGGCCGTCGACTTCGTCCGCGCCCTGATCCGCATCGACAGCGTCAACACCGGGGACATCGCTACCATCGGCGATGGCGAGACGCGCGCCGCACGCTACGTGCAGGCAGCGCTCGAGGAGGTCGGTCTCTCGACGGTCTTCGTCGAGCCGCTTCCGGGCCGCGGCAGCGTGATCTCCCGTATCGCCGGCTCGGATCCGGATGCCGGAGCGCTCATCGTCCATGCCCACCTGGATGTCGTTCCCGTGCAGGCCGAGGACTGGACGCATGATCCCTTCGGCGCGGAGATCGTGGACGGGCTGCTCTACGGACGCGGCGCCGTCGACATGAAGGACTTCGCCGGTGTCATCCTCGCGGTGGCCCGCCACCTCGCGCGCGAGGGGATCCGGCCGCAGCGCGACCTCATCTTCGCGTTCCTCGCGGATGAGGAGAGCGGCGGCGTCTGGGGCGCGTCCTGGCTCGTCGACAACCGGCCCGAGCTGTTCGCGGGCGCGACCGAGGCGATCAGCGAGGTCGGCGGGTTCTCCGTGCCACTCGCGCAGGATCGCCGCGCCTACCTTCTGGCGACGGCGGAGAAGGGCGTCGGAGGGGCTCGGCTGACGGCCCGAGGCGCCGCCGGACATGCGTCCCGCCCCCTGCCGAGCGACGCTGTCCCCCGCCTGGCCGGCGCCGTGGCACGGATCGGCGCGCACCGGTTCCCCGTCGTGCGCACGCCGGCGCTGGCTCGTTTCCTCGAGGCGTTCGGCGAGGCCCGTGGGACGACGTTCACGGATGAGGATCTGGATGCCGAACTGGACGAGCTCGGTTTCGTCGGGCGCGTGATCGGTGCGGCTGCGCGGAACACGGCCGCGCCGACGGTTCTGGATGCCGGCGGAAAGATCAACATCATCCCGGGTGACGCATCGGCGCTTCTCGATCTGCGTTCGTTGCCGGAGGGCGCGGACGCTCTGCGGGACGGGATCATCGACCTTGCGGGTGATGGCGTCGAGGTCGAGTGGCTGCGGATGATCCCGCCGATCGCAGCACCGTTGGAGGGGCCTCTGGTGGATGCTGTCACGGCGGCGATCGCGGCGGAGGATCCGGAGGGCGTGGTCGTGCCCTACTTGCTTCCGGCCTCCACCGATAACAAGCATTTCTCGCGGCTGGGCGTGCACGGATACGGTTTCGTGCCGCTGCGCGTGCCGGATGATTTCGATGTGTACGGGCAGTTCCACGCGGTCGATGAATGCGTGCCGGTGGAGTCCCTGCGCTTCAGCGCGCGTGTGACGCTCGACATTGTGCTGCGGGCCTAGGAATACCCCCCGGGGGTATCCTGTTGTCGTTGGTGAACGCCCCGCGTTCCGACGAGAGGAAGTCAGCATGAGCAGCACGAGTGTTTTCCAGGTGACCGGGATGACCTGCGGTCACTGCGAGATGTCCGTCCGCGAAGAGGTCTCCGAGATCGACGGTGTCGAGGGCGTCGAGGTGAGTGCCCAGGACGGCCGCCTCATCATCACGGCATCCGCTCCGGTCTCCGACGAGGCGGTCATCGCGGCCGTCGACGAGGCGGGATACACCGCCGCCCGGATCTGACGGAGCCGGCATGTCCACGGTGAATGATGTCGAACTCGCGATCGGCGGCATGACGTGCGCCTCCTGCGCCAATCGCATCGAGCGCAAGCTGAACAAAATCGATGGCGTGAGCGCGACCGTCAACTATGCGACGGAGAAGGCATCGGTGCGGTCAGCGTCGGGCATCGAGCCCGCGCTCCTCATCGCCGAGGTCGAGAAGGCCGGCTACTCCGCTGCGCTTCCCGCACCCGTGAAGGCCGATGAGGGCGAGGACCCCGAGCTGCGGTCGCTGCGCCGGCGCCTGATCGTCTCCATCGCTCTGACGGTTCCGGTGATCGTGATGGCGATGGTTCCTCCTGCGCAATTCATCGGCTGGCAGTGGGTCTCGCTCGTCCTCGCCACCCCGGTGATCCTGTGGGGCGCGTGGCCGTTCCACCGCGCCGCCTGGATCAACCTGCGTCACGGGGCCGCCACCATGGACACGCTCATCTCGATGGGCACGCTCGCCGCCTTCCTCTGGTCGTTGTACGCGCTGTTCTTCGGCACCGCGGGGATGCTCGGCATGACCCACGGGTTCGAGTTCGCGCTGTCGCGCTCGGACGGCGCCGGAAACATCTACCTCGAGGTCGGCGCCGGGGTGACGATGTTCGTGCTCGCCGGCCGCTACTTCGAGAAGCGTTCCAAGAGGCAGGCGGGTGCCGCGCTGCGCGCTCTGCTCCAGCTCGGCGCCAAGGACGTCGCGGTGCTCCGCGACGGCGTCGAGACGGCGATCCCCATCGAGGACCTGCGCGTCGGCGATGAGTTCCTCGTCCGCCCGGGCGAGAAGCTCGCGACGGACGGCATCGTCGTCTCAGGGGCATCCGCGGTGGATGCTTCGCTGCTGACCGGCGAGTCGGTACCCGTGGAGGTGACCGCCGGGGATGCCGTGACCGGTGCGACCGTGAACACGAGCGGACGCCTGCTCATACGGGCGACCCGGATCGGTGCGGATACGCAGCTGGCTCAGATGGCGAAGCTCGTCGAGGAGGCCCAGACCGGGAAGGCCGAGGTGCAACGCCTCGCCGACCGTATCTCGGGCGTCTTCGTGCCGATCGTGCTCATGATCGCCGTGGTGGCCCTCGGCGGGTGGCTCGTCGCCGGGTATCCGCCATCCGCCGCGTTCACCGCGGCCGTGGCCGTGCTCGTCATCGCCTGCCCGTGCGCGCTCGGGCTCGCCACCCCGACGGCGCTGCTCGTCGGCACCGGCCGCGGCGCGCAGATGGGCATCCTCATCAAGGGCCCCGAGGTGCTCGAATCGACCCGCGCGGTCGACACCGTTCTGCTGGATAAGACCGGCACCGTCACCGCGGGGCGGATGACCCTCGACGGTGTCCTCAGCGAGGAGGGAACGGACCCGGAGGAGCTGCTGCGACTGGCGGGGGCGCTCGAGAACGCCTCGGAGCATCCGATCGCCCGCGCCATCGCCTCCGCGGCGAGCGCTCCGCTGCCACCGGTCTCGGATTTCTCGAACATCGAGGGTCGCGGCGTGCAGGGCCTCGTCGAGGGGCGCAGCGTCATCGTGGGGCGCGAATCACTCCTCGCGGACTGGTCGCTGGCGCTGTCGCCTGAGGTCGCGGCGGCGAAGGCCGATGCCGAGTCCTCGGGGAAGACGGTCGTCGCCGTCGCATGGGACGGCGCTGCGCGCGGAGCTCTCGTCATCGCCGACGCGGTGAAGCCGACCAGCGCGGAGGCCATCCGCGACCTGCGGGAGCTGGGCCTTCGTCCCATCCTGCTCACGGGCGACAACGCGTCGGTCGCGCGCCGCATCGCCGCCGAGGTCGGGATCGACGAGGTGATCGCCGAGGTGCTCCCCCAGGACAAGGTCGACGTGGTCACGCGTTTGCAGTCGGAGGGCGCGGTCGTCGCCATGATCGGCGACGGCGTGAACGACGCCCCGGCCCTCGCTCGCGCGGATCTCGGTCTTGCGATGGGGACCGGCACGGATGTCGCGATCGAAGCCGCGGACATCGCGCTCGTGCGCGGTGACCTGCGCAGCGCGGTGGATGCGATCCGTCTGTCCCGCCGAACGCTCGGCACGATCAAGACGAACCTCTTCTGGGCCTTCGCCTACAACGTCGCCGCCATTCCGGTCGCCGCCCTCGGCATGCTAAACCCCATGCTCGCGGGCGCCGCGATGGCGTTCTCGAGCGTGTTCGTCGTCGGCAACAGCCTGCGGCTGCGCAGCTTCGGGCGCACGACCCGCTGACGGTCACGCGTCAGCGGGAAGCGCGACCTTCGGCTTGGCCCAGGAACGGCCGCGAGTGTCCTTGAGGATGTCGTACTCGACGTCGACGTGGGGTTCGATCGCGCTGTACTTGTCGTTCGGAGCGCCGATCACGAGCTGGAAACCGAGCCCCCGCCAGGCGCCGATCGCACGCTTGGTGAAGTGCGCGTCGGCCTTGATGAGGGCCTCATCCATGAACACCGGGGCATAACGGGGGCGGGCTGCGCCCGCATCGCCCAGCTGATAGCGCAGGGCCGCACCGACGATGAAGGCGACGAGCTCCTGCGACTCGCCACCGGACTTCTCGCCGATGTGATCGTAGAGCGCCACATGCTGGCGGGTGACGGCCTGGATGCGCTCGGCGCTGACGCGCACGTGGTTTCGCACATCGATGAGCTCGGCGAAGTCGGGTGCCGTCCGTCGCATCCGCCCGATCAGACGGCTCATGCGCCGGTAGGCGTTCTCGCGCTGATCATCGGTGGATGCCGTGTCGATGAGCCCGCGCACCTCGCGCAGCTCGCGGCGGAAGCGCTTGCGCGCCTCGGACTGGTTCTCGCGCGGAGTGATCTGCAGACGGTGCTCGTCATCGTAGAACGCCAGTTCGCGCATGATCGCGTTGATCGGCTCGATGCGCTCACGGATCTCGCGCAGCGCCCGGCTGAGCGTGGAGTCGAGACTCGTCAGATCGTTGCCGGACAGTTTGATGAGGCTGTCGCGCCACTCGCGCTCGAGCTCGTGCAGGCCGTTGGCCTTGAGCGCTTCGAGAATGCCCTCGAACTCATCGACGGATGCGTCGGGGTCGGGCAGCAGATTGAGGTTTGGCCAGCGCTCGAGGAACGCCTGCATCAGGCGGCGCAGGCTCTCGCGCTGCTCGTGATGCGTGTCCACAGCGGCAGCGCGATCGTCCGCGAGACGCTGCGCGGCGGTCTTCAACGCCAGGTCGAGGCGGGCGAGTTCGGCGGTGGGTGCGGCTGCCCCCGCAGCATCCGTCAGCATGAAGCGCTCATCGAGGAACCGCATCTGCTCGCCGCTGATCGACAGCTCCGCATCGATCGCGCGATCGATGATGATCTGGCAGGCGTCGACGTCGTCGACGACATCGCCCCAACGCTGCTCGACGCTCTCGGCCTCGACCTGGGCACGCGCGATGTCGGCGCGCAGCGCGGCGGCCTTCTTCTTCAGTTGTTCGGCGCGGTCCTTCAGATCGGCGATCTCCGGGCTCGCCGTCGTGACCTCGGCCTCGACACCCGCCCAGCGCTCGTGCTCGGCACGAACCGCTGCGACGTCGATCTGCTCCCAGGTGATCTCGCGCAGGCGCGCGTAGATCGTCATGCGGTTCTCGACGCCGTCGAGATCCTTCTCCGCGTCGCGGGCCGCGCTCGTCGCCGCATCGACCTCGCGGGTGAGGGCGGTGAGCTGCTCATCGATCTCGTGCAGTCGGCGCTGGTTCGAGAAGCCGAGAACGTTCGCGCGCCCCTGTCCGCCGTGTGCGCCCCGGCTGCCCTGCGTCAGCTGACCCGTGATCGTCAGAGCCATCGCGTGAGCTCCGAGCTGCGCCGAGCTGTCGACGCACACGAAGCCGAAGCGCTCTTCGAGCCGTTGCTGCAGCCATCCGGTGAACCGGGAGCCTCGGTAGTCCAGGCGCCCGGGCAGTGTGCGCTCGTCGGTGCTCGGAGATTCCGCCAGCCCCGTCTGCACTCCCTCGAACCGCAGGCGCACCGGCGTGCGCACCGCGTTGATCGCCGCGCGGAACCGGTCGATGTGCTCGTCGTCGATCAGCAGCGTGGTCGCGAAGCCGCCGAGTGCGAGGTTGAACGCATCGCGCCACGGCTCGTGCTCGGTGCGCACCTCGATCAGCTCGCCCACGAACGGCAGGTCCGCAGGATCAAGGCCCGCGGCTTCCGCGAGCAGCGCCCGCGAATCGTCGAGGGCCGGTGGGATGCTGCCGCGCATCTGCGTGACACGATCGCGCTCGGCCTGCAGCTTGGCATGCGCGGTGAACGCGCGGCGACGATCCGTCTCCGCCTCCGCGAACATCGCCCGGGCCGTGCGACGGCCATCGGCCTCGGCGATGCCCTGAGCGACCTTCACCATGAGCTCATCGAACTCATCGACGGTCGTCACCGATACGCCCAGCCCCGCGGACACCTCGTCGAAACGGGCGCGCTCGCGTTCGACATCCGTCAGGCGCGCCGAGACCCGGCGCAGCTCGCGCTGCGCGGTCTCGAGACGGTCGCCGCCGGACTGGCGCAGCAGGTCGAGCAGACCGTCGCGCTCGACGTCGGCAGCATCCGCCAGCGCCCGCTTCTCGCGCAGGGACAGGTCGATCGTGATCTTCTGGCCGCGCAGCTCCGCCTCCACCGCACGCAGCAGTTCAAGACGGCGCTCGGCACGCCACAGCGCAGCGCGCGAGGTCTCGTCGATGAACGACCCGACCTCGTCGATCAGGGCGACGCGCGAGGCGGCCTCCGCGATCTTCGCCCGGATACCCGGAATGGGCTCGAGCGCATTCACCTGCTGCCGCGCGGTGAGCATGCTCGTGCGCGTGCTCTCCAGCTCGTCGAAGTGCGCGACCACCGCATCCGCGGCATCCATCGTGTCCGGCTCTTCGAGGACCAGACGCTTGTAGAGGTCATCGACCGTCGTGATCTGCTGACCCGCCTGGATGCGGGCGAGCAGACTGATGGCCTTCGCGCCGGAGCCTGCCGCTCCGATGCCGAGGACCGCGTGCAGACGCGCAGAGAACTCCCGATCCGTGCTGAGAGTCTCCAAGCCGAGGCCGCGCACCGCAGAATCCGACAGCCGCTGCGCAGCGGCCTCCTCCAAACGCCCCAGGTCGAAGGCATCCGCGACCGTCGCACGAACCCGGACCGTGTCTTCCAGCACCCGGGCCGTCGCCGGGATGTACCAGGCGCGCACCGCGGTGAACCGGGAGCCGTCATGATCGCGCCACGTGACCGCGATCGCGCTCCACGTGTCTTCTCCATCGCCGCGCAGCACGCGCAGCTTCGTCCCCTCCTCGGTGCGCGACTCATCGATCTTGCCGCGTCCGTACGAGAGGATGTTGCGCTGCTCCTCGCCGCGCGGACGCCCCGTGACACCGCCGTTGGATGCCCCGTTGAAGGGTGTGGTGTGCGGCATCATGAGCGCGATGTAGGCGTCCATGAGCGTGGACTTGCCCGATCCCGAACCGCCGCACAGCAACGTCGCATCCGGTGAGAATCGAACCAGGTGCGGGCCGCCGTCGTAGCCGCCCCAGTTGATGAGCTGCAGGTCTTCGGCGACCCACTGCTGGCCCCGCGAGGAAGCCGGGATCATTCCGAACAGCGTGTCGAGCATCGTCACAGCGCGCCCTCTTCCTCGTCGTGGCCGGCGCCGACCTGCTCGCGCAGCCAGTCGCGCAGTTCCTTCAGCTTCTCGGCGCTGAGGATCACCTCGACGAGCGGACTGATCCGGTAACGACCGGTCGTCTCCTCATCGATGATGCCCTCGCGGTCGAGACGGTCCATCGCCTTGCGCACGGCCTTCTGCTGGCGCGCGGTACCGCCGTCGACCTCGGTGAAGTAGCTGAGCACGTTCTGCTCGACGTCCTCGATGTCGATGCGCACCGAGCTCTCCCCCGCAGCGGACTCCCGCTGATGCACGGTGCGCAGGTGCACGAGCACGAGCGTCTCCACACGAGAGTACGGCAGGTCCTTCAACAGGATCGGCACCTCGATCTCGTCCGAGCGCACCTGCTGTTTGTAGGCGAGGCCGCGCCCGTGGTCGACGACCAGACGCAGGAACAGGTCGTTCAAACGCGACTCGATGATCTGCTGATGCTCGATCAGCAGCTTCCACTCCTGCTTCGACCGCTCCGCGGCGAGGAAGCGACGCTGCAGGATGTGCACGAGCACGCGGCGCACCTCGGCGTCGAGCGTTCCGTGATCACCGGCGAACAGCTCATCGGGGTCGTCCTCCATCGCCACGGGGTCGATGAAGGGTGCGTCGATCGCGGATGCCGCGGGTGCAGCATCCGTCTCGGTCTCGACGTCGGGCGCAGACTCAGTCATGCGCTTCCTCTCTGGCGGCCTGGGCGCGCACGGCGCCGAAGGCGAATCGTCGGGTCGTGCCATCGGGGCGCAAAGCCTCGACGACGGAAATCTCATCGCTCTCGCTCATCCCGCCGCGGTGCGCGATCTCGAGCAGACCGAGCAGGTCCACCGGGCGGCGATTGTCGTCATCGACGCCCACGAAGGCCTCGGCGAGGTCGTAGTCGCCGCCGAGGCCCTCGATGTAGGCCTCGAGCTCCGCGTAGCGCGGACCGCCCCAGGCGCGCGTGTCGGCGTCGACGAACTCGACGTCGACGGCATCCGTCAGGGGCGCGGGAGCGCCGGGCGGGCGAATGTCGCCGACCGATTGGCGCAGGTGGCCGACGTCGATCATCGGCAGGCTCCGCACCGGGTCCACCGGCGCCGGCGCGGCCGTGCCCTGACCCCACTCGTGCATGCCCGCGATCACGTCGCGCAGCAGATCATCGATCTGGCGGTCGCGGAGCGGATCATGCGTCTTCACCTGTCCGGTGATGACATGCGAGGCGCGGCGCTGGGCCGAGAGCACCTCTTCGACGCCGAGCTCGACCCGACGACCGATCGCATCGAACTCGGAACGCTGGTTCGCATCGAGGCTGCGGGCGAAGGGCTGACGCAGCAGATCCTGCAGGTTCTCGGTCAACGCATCGATGCGATCGGGGTCGCCGATGAGGCGCAGAGCGCCGGCGAAAGCGCGCCCCTCGCTGGTGGATTGCATGACGTCCTGGGCGCGCTGCAGATACTCGCGGAGCACCTCGCCCGTCGGGCGCTCGTCGCGGCGCAGATGCGCGACGACGTCGCGCTGCATGGCCTTGAGCGACTCGGCGACGCGCGCGAAGTCGGCGGGCAGTTCGCGGGCCAGGTGCAGAACGTTCTCGGCCTCTTCGAGAAGCTCATCATCGTCGAGGGGCTCGAGCTCATCGGCCTCGGCGCGCGTGATCTTCGCATCCAGCGCGTCGCGCTCCTCACGCAGGCGCTCCAGGCGCTTGGCTGGATCGGACTCGGCGTTCTCGGCGAGATGGTCGACGGCCTCGAGCAGGGTGCGAACGCGCGAGTTCGAGACGCGGGTACGGCCGCCACCCGTGCGACCGGCGATCTCGAGCGCCTCGACCGCGTGGGCAGAAAGACGGTAGACCTCGACATCGTCATCGATCTGCTGCAGAAGCCAGCCCTGCTTGGCCCAGGAACGGCACACTTCGCGCCCCGTTCCCCCCGGCAGACGACGTGCGTCGTCATCATGGCCGCCGGTGCGCAGCTGCTCAAGGATCTCATTCACCTCGGCGTGCGCATCGGCGATCGCGACCGAGGGACGGTCAGCTGTGAACAGCGTCATGAGCGCCGCGACGACGAACGGAGCCTGCCGCCCGTGCAGAAGATCGAGCGTCGGGGCGCGGAACGCCGCCAGCGCCCGGGAATAGGCTGCCTCGGCACGCGTTCCTGTCACCTCTAGAGCCTAACTTTCACGCCCGGAATACGACAAAACCCCCGGGGCTTCCGGGGGTTTGAATCTGTAGCAGGAGCGGGGCTTGAACCCGCGACCTCACGATTATGAGGTCTGAGATTCACCGCGAAATCTGCTGACGGAAGGGCTGGCTGACAGCCTCGAAGATCAGCTGCGGGAACGGTTCTGCTCGCGTCCGGTTGAGGTGTCTCCCGGGTTGAAGGTGCGGTGCGGTTCACGTCGTCAGTCGCAGTGCCCGGCTTGCTCATCGTTGTGGGCTGGTGATGCAGCGAAGCTGGGTCGCAGTGGCTTTGAGGATGCAGACGGGCATCCGGTCGCCGGATACCGGTTCCTGTTCCTGACACTAACCGCACCAAGCTTCGGGCGGACTCATGTCGTGGTCAAGTGGGAACGCGATGAGGGTAAGCGCTGCGGGTGTGGCGCGACGCATGGCCGGGATGAAACTGCACTGCGAGGGCTGCCGCTCGATCTGAACGGGTACGACTACGCCGGTCAGATTCGATAGGCGCAGTCGCTCGGGAAACTCTGGAATGTCACGGTAGGGCGGATGCGGCGGCTGGTGCCGGACATGGAGTTCTATAGGGTCTTCGAGGCCCGGGCGTGAGGAACGGATCGGTGACAACTGATCGTTAGTGCCGGGAGGCGCTGGCGGGAAGGATGTCATCATGCCCGGTCCCTATCCCCAAGAGTTCCGCGAGGATGTCGTCGCGGTCGCGCGGCGCCGTGAGAGCGGCGTCACCATCAAGCAGATCGCCACCGACTTCGGTATCAGCGAAGCGACCCTGCAGAACTGGCTCCGCCAAGCCGATGTCGAGGAAGGGAATCGGCCTGGCCAGACCGCGGCTGACGCGGCGGAAGCTCGCGAGTTGAAGAAGCGGATCCGTCTTCTCGAGCAGGAGAACGAGGTCCTCAGGAAAGCCGCGGCATATCTGTCGCAGGC